>JBKPTH010000008.1:0-39808 GCA_046765915.1 Acidobacteriota bacterium
CTCGGCCAGAGGGTCGTCTGCGCAGCCCTCAAGCTCAGGCGTCTGTTTCTCATCCCGGCCCTCGCCCAGGAGGTGCTCGTTTGAAACGTGACCTCAAATTCGTGCCAATTTGACGAAGATCTCCCTCGTAAGGGACTAAAGCTGACTTCAGGGACGGCCAGTGGGAGGCGATCGACGCACTGGTGAATCACCGGCGGAAACTGCTGGTGGTCCAGCGCACCGGCTGGGGTAAGAGCGCGATCTATTTCATCGCCACGCGCATCCTTCGCGACCGAGGGGCAGGGCCGACGCTGATCGTCTCCCCCCTGCTGGCGCTGATGCGCAACCAGATCGACGCGGCGGAGCGGCTGGGCATCCGGGCGCGCACCATCAACTCGGCGAACCGGGACGAATGGGCGGATGTCACCCGCCGCATCCTCGCCGATGAGGCGGACGCGGTGCTGATCTCGCCGGAGCGCCTGGCCAACGACGAATTCGTGGAGCGGGTCCTGTTACCCATAGCGAAGCGCCTCGGCTTGATGGTGGTCGACGAGGCCCACTGCATCTCGGACTGGGGGCACGATTTCCGACCCGACTACCGGCGGCTGGTGAACGTCCTCCAACATATGCCCGCCAATCTGCCGGTGCTCGGTACGACGGCCACGGCGAACGACCGCGTGGTGAACGACGTCATCGCTCAGCTCGGCGACATCCAGGTGCAGCGGGGACCGCTGATCCGGCACAGCTTGGCGCTGCAAACGCTTCGCCTGCCGGATCAAGCGGCACGGCTGGCATGGCTGGCCGAACACATACCGGACCTGCCCGGCACCGGCGTCATCTACACGCTGACCAAACGCGATGCCGACCGCGTGTCCGGATGGCTGAGCCGGCAGGGTATCGCGGCGCGCGCCTATTACAGCGACGTGGAAGGGCAGGAAGAGGCCGGCTCACCCGGATATCGCCAGCAGTTGGAGAGGCTGCTGCTGAATAACGAGATCAAAGCGTTGGTGGCCACGACGGCCCTGGGCATGGGCTACGACAAGCCGGACCTCGGCTTCGTCGTTCATTACCAGGCTCCAGGCTCGATCGTGGCCTATTACCAGCAGGTGGGACGCGCCGGGCGCGCCATCGATCGCGCGGTCGGCGTGCTGATGTCCGGTCGGGAAGACGGCGAGATCCAGGACTACTTCCGCGTCACCGCCTTTCCCGACGAAGCTCACGTGAACGCGATTCTGGAGGCGCTGGCGAAAAGCGATGGGCTGACCGAACGGCAGATCGAACAGACGGTTAACTTGCGCAAGGGACAGATCGAAAAAGTCCTCAAGCTCCTCTCCGTGGAGAATCCCGCACCCGTGCTGAAACAAGGGACTAAGTGGATGCGAACGCCTGTGCCCTACGCCATGGACCGGGAACGGATCCGGCGATTGACGGGTCAGCGCCTCAAGGAATGGCAGGAGGTCCAACAGTACCTCGATACGCCGGACTGCCTGATGATGTTCCTCGCTCGTGCTTTGGACGACACCGATCCCCAGCGGTGCGGCAAATGCGCTCGCTGCCTGGGACGGCCAGTGATACCCGAGGGCTTCAGCCACAGCCTGGCGGTCGAAGCATCTCTCTTCCTCAGGCGCTCGGAGATCTCTCTGATCTGTAAAAAACAGGTGGCCGCCGACGCATTCCCCACGTACGGGTTCTCCGGCAATTTCAAGAAAGACCTGCAGGCCGAGACCGGACGGATTCTCGCGCGCTGGGGCGATGCCGGCTGGGGACGCGTGATCGCCGATGACAAGCATGCCGGCCGCTTCCGAGATGAGCTCGTGGAAGCTGTGGCGGAGATGATTCTGGACCGCTGGCGCCCGGAGCCGGCGCCGGCCTGGGTGGCCTGCGTGCCCTCGCGCAAGCGTCCGGAGCTCGTTTCCGGCTTCGCCAAGCGCCTGGCTCAGCGGCTCGGGCTGCCCTTCATGAACGCGGTCGAGAAGGTGCGCGACAATCAGCCGCAGAAGCTGCAGCAGAACCGGTTCCATCAATGTCATAACCTCGACGGGGTCTTCGAAATCGTCGCAGGCATCCCCGCCGATCCCGTCTTGCTCGTGGACGACGTCATCGATTCAGGCTGGACGATGACAGTCATCGCTGCCCTGCTGCGCCAGGCGGGCAGTGGACCGGTCTGGCCGCTGGTGCTAGCCTCGGCGAGCGCGGGAGAATGACATGAGCGCCAGCCTGCAAACCCAGGCCGTCCTGCTGATGACGGTCTGGTTCACCAAAGCCGCGAAAGACGAGCCCAAGCCGCTCACGCCGGCCGAGTGGGGACGCTTTGCGGCGTGGCTCAAGAGCCAGGAGCGGTCTCCGGAGGCGTTGATGACCAGCGCCGATCCGGCGGACTGCCTCGCCGGCTGGCTGGACCGCTCCATCACTCCGGAGCGGATTCGCCATCTGCTCGGGCGCTCAGGCGCCTTGGGTCTGGCGCTCGAGAAGTGGCAGCGCGCAGGACTCTGGGTCATGACCCGGTCGGATGCCGATTATCCGTCCCGACTCAAGAAGCATCTCAAGCTGGAGGCGCCGCCCGTGCTGTTCGGCTGCGGCAACCGCCAACTGCTCGATCAGAGCGGTGTCGCGGTGGTCGGCTCGCGGGCGGCGCGGACGGAGGATCTCGACTTCACCTCCTGGCTCGGAGCTGAGATCGCGGCACAGGGGTTCTCCGTCGTCTCAGGCGGCGCGCCCGGCGTGGATGAAACCGCGATGCTGGGCGCGCTCGAAAAGGAAGGCACGGCGGTCGGCGTGCTGGCCGAGAACCTGCTACGCGCCGCGCTCTCCGCCAAATACCGCCAAGGATTGATGAGCAAGAATCTCGTGCTCGTCTCTCCCTTTAATCCGGAAGCGCATTTCAACGTCGGCAACGCCATGGCGCGCAACAAGTACATTTATTGTCTGGCGGATGCTGGAGTCGTAGTCGCTACGAGCAAGGAGACCGGCGGCACCTGGGCCGGTGCGATCGAAAACCTGAAGCATGGATGGGTGCCGCTGTGGGTCAAGGAGCACGGCGATTCTGACTCGGGAAACGCCGCCCTGGTCCAGCGGGGGGCGCGGTGGCTGCCGGCGAATGGCTTGGCCGTCGGTTCGCTGGCGTCCCGAGAACCTTCCGAGGCGAAGCCTGAGAGCTCTGCTCCCGGACAGCAGTCCCTGGACTTCTGACCTCTACTCCGCCACCCCCTTCTCCTTCAAGATGTTCCACACCTTCTCCGGAGTCATCGGAATCTCGATGTGCCTCACTCCCAGGTGGGAGAGCGCGTCGACCACAGCGTTGACGATCGCGGGCGGGGCCCCTACCGTCGCCGACTCGCCGACTCCTTTGGCCCCCAGCGGATGGTGCGGCGAGGGCGTCACCGTTTTGTCGGTTTCCCAGCTCGGGGTCTCCATGGCGGTGGGGACGAGGTAGTCCATGAAGCTGCCGCCCGAGATGTTGCCGCTCTCGTCGTAGCTGATCTCTTCGAAGAGCGCCGGGGCGAGGCCCATGCTGAGGCCGCCATGGATCTGGCCGTCGACGATCATCGGGTTGATGATGTTGCCGCAGTCATCGACCGCCAGGAAGCGGCGGACCTTGACCTCGCCGGTGCCGCGGTCGATGTCCACGACGCAGATGTAGCTGCCGAAGGGGAAGGTGAGATTCGGCGGATCGTAGTAGTCGACCGCCTCCAGCCCTGCCTCCATCCCCGGCGGATGGTTGGTGTAGGCGGCGAAGGCGAGCTCCTGGATGGTCTTCGACTTCTGCGGCGCGCCCTTGACGAAGAACTTGCCGGGCTCCCACTCGAGGTCCTCTTCGCTCGCCTCCAGCAGGTAGGCGGCGATCTTCTTCGCTTTGTCGCGGATCTTGCGCGACGCGATGGCGGCCGCCGCGCCGGCCGTCGGGGTCGAGCGGCTGGCGTAGGTGCCGAGGCCGTAGGGCGCGGTGTCGGTGTCGCCCTCTTCAACCTGGATGTGCGCCGCCGGGATGCCCAGCTCCTCGGCGACGATCTGGGCGTAGGTCGTCTCGTGCCCCTGGCCCTGCGACTTGGTGCCGAAGCGGGCGATCGCCTTGCCGGTCGGGTGGATGCGGATCTCCGCCGAGTCGAACATCTTGATCCCCAGGATGTCGAAGTCCTTCGACGGCCCGGCGCCCACGATCTCGGTGAAGGAGCAGATGCCGATCCCCATGAGCTCGCCCTTCGCCCGCTTCTCGGCCTGCTCACGGCGCAGCTCGGCGTAACCGATCCCGGCCATCGCCTTCTCGAGCGCCGCCTTGTAGTTGCCGCTGTCATACTCCCAGCCCAGCGCCGACTTGTAGGGGAACTTGTCGGCCGGGATGAAGTTCTTGAAGCGCAGCTCCGCCGGGTCCATCTTCAGCTCGGCCGCCAGCACGTCGGTAACCCTTTCGATCGCGTGCGCGGCCTCGGTGACGCGGAAGGAGCAGCGATAGGCGACGCCGCCCGGCGGCTTGTTGGTGTACGCGGCGTCCATCTCGGTGAAGGCCGTCTTGATGTCGTAGGAGCCGGTGCAGATCGAGAACAGGCCGGCCGGATACTTCGACGGGTTGGCGGCGGCGTCGGCGTAGCCATGGTCGGCGAGCGTCGTGATGCGCAGCGCCGTCATCGTGCCGTCCTGCTTGGCGGCGAGCTCGGCGGTCATGTGGTAGTCGCGGGCGAAGGAGTCGGCTTGGAGGTTCTCCATGCGGTCCTCGACCCATTTGACCGGCTTGCCGATCACCACCGACGCGGCCACGGCGATCACGTAGCCGGGATAGACCGGCACCTTGCCGCCGAAGCCGCCGCCCAGGTCCGGAGAGACGATGCGGATCTTCTCCTCCGAGAGGCCGACGTGCCCGGCGACGAGAGCGAAGACGGTGCGGATGGCGTGCGGCGCCTGGGTCGTCATGTAAACCGTGAGATGGGTGTCCGTCTTGTTGAAGTCGGCCACGCAGCCGCAGGTCTCGATCGAGGCGACGTGGATGCGCGGAATGTAGATGTCCTGCTTGACCGTCACGTCAGCCTCGGCGAAGGCGCGCTCGGTGGCCGCGCGGTCCCCGGTCTCCCAGTGCCAGATGTGGTTGTCCGTCTTTCCTTCCTTGTCGGTACGCAGCACGGGCGCGCCCGGCTCCAGGGCCTTCCTGGGATCGACCACCACGGGCAGCGGCTCGTACTCGACCTCCACCGCGTCGACGCCGTCGGCCGCGATATAGCGGTCCGTGGCGATCACAGCCGCCACCTCCTGCGCCTGATACATCACTTTTTCGACCGGCAGCACCATCTGGGTGTCCGACATGAGCGTCGGCATCCAGTGCAGGTTGTAGGCCTTCAGGGTCTCGCCGGTGATCACCGCCAGCACGCCCGGGATGGCGAGGGCCTTCTCGGTATGGATGGCGACGATCTTGGCGTGCGCATAGGGGCTGCGCACGATGTCCATGTGGAGCATCCCGGGGAGCTTGATGTCGTCGACGTAGTGACCCTGGCCGCGGATGAAGCGTGGATCTTCCTTGCGCTTCATGGAGTGGCCCATGCCGCAGACTTCCGGACTGGTTCGAAGTGTCGCCATGGCTCCTCCTCCTATTTAACGGCCGATTCCGTGGCGGGCTGCAACTTGGCGGCCGCGTACTGCACGGATTTGATGATGTTGACGTAGCCGGTGCACCGGCAGAGGTTGCCGGAGATCGCCCGGCGGATCTCCGCTTCGCTGGGATTCGGATTGCGCGCCAGCAGGGCCGAGCTGGTGAGCATCATGCCCGGCGTGCAGAAACCGCACTGCAGGCCGTGCTCCTGCCAGAAGCCTTCCTGGATGGCGTGGAGCTTGCCGTCCTGCTCCAGGCCTTCCACCGTCGACACCTCGCGGCCGTCGGCCTGCACGGCGAGCACGGTGCAGGACTTGACGGGCACGCCGTCGAGCAGCACGGTGCAGGCGCCGCAGTGCGTGGTGTCGCAGCCGATGTGCGTACCGGTCATGCTCAGGTTTTCGCGTAGGAGATGGACGAGGAGGAGCCGCGATTCGACCTCCGCGCTGTGCTCGGTGCCGTTGATCTTGACTTGAATCTCGTGTGTCGCCATGGCTCAGCTCTCCTTGGCCCGCTGGACGGCCCGCTTGATCGCGCGCGCCGTGAGGACCCGCGCCATCTCCCGCTTGTATCCGATCGCGCCGCGCCGGTCGGCGGAAGGCTGGGCGGCGGAGGCGGCCCGCCGCGCCGCCTCGGCGATGACGTCGTCCGTCGGCGACTTGCCCGTCAGGTAGCTCTCGGCGTCGGCGGCACGAATGGGCGTCGGTCCGGCGTTGGTGAGGCCGATCCCCGCTTTTTCGATCTCGCCGCCCGCCGCGAGCGTCACCTGCACGGCGGCGGCCGCGGTGGCGAAGTCGCCCACCTTGCGCTCCAGCTTGACGTAGGCGCCGCCGCTCCTGGCAGCCGGCTGCGGGATGCGGATCTCGGTCAGGATCTCCTCCGGCTGGAGGACCGTCGAGAACAGGCCAAGGAAGAAGTCGTCGATCGGGATCGTGCGCGCGCCGCCGGGTCCGGTCGCCACCACCTCGGCGCGATAGGCGAGCATGGTGGCCGGATGATCGTTGGCCGGATCGCCGTGCGCGAGATTGCCGCCCACGGTGGCCAGGTTGCGCACCAGCGGATCGGCGATGACGGCGGCGGTATCCGCCAGCAGCGGGTACCGGGTCTGCACGAGATCGGAATGCTCCAGCGCCGACTCGCGGGTGCGGCCGCCGATCTTCAGGACGCCGTCCTCTTCCTCGAGATATTCGAGGCCGGGGATGCGGCCGATGTCCACCAGGTGGCCGGCGGCGCCCAGGCGCAGCTTGAGCAACGGCAGCAGGCTCTGGCCGCCGGAGAGGACCTTGGCCTCGTCCTTGTGCTGCTGGAGGAGCGCCACGGCCTCCTCCAGGGTTTGAGGTGCGTGGTAATCGAAAGACGCGGGAATCATTCGATAGCTCCTTTCCGCGGCCTATGGGGGCCTAGCGGAGGAAGAACCAATAAAGGAGAAATCCGATCACGATCACGGCGATCCAGAAACCCGGCCGGGCAAGGGTCCGCTTCGCCGCCCGGCCGGCCGCCGCGGCGCCGAGCGAGCCGACGTCGAGGACGTCCTCCTTCACCGGAGCGGGTGCGGGCGGCGGCGCCGGAGCAGGGTTCGAGGGGCCGTCCTCCGGTTTCTCCGCAACCGCGGCGCTCGGCGCGGCAGCCTCAGGCGCGGCCGGCGCTTCGAGCTCCCGGCGCATGCAGTCGGTGAACTTCTGGAAGAGCTGGTCGCTGACGTCCTGGATCATGCCGCGGCCGAATTGCGCCAGCACGCCGACGACGTTGACGTCGGAGACGACCTTCACTTCGGTCTCGCCGGGCGCGCGCTCGGCAACGTAGCTCTTCATCTTCATGTCGGCGCCGCCCTTGCCGCGCGTCTCCTGGCCGGAGGCGACGATCTCCGCCTCCCCCGCCGCCTCGTCCAGCTTCTCGAAGCGCATCTTGCCGCGGTAGTTGGCGGTCACCGGCCCGACTTTGACGGTGATCGTGCCGCCCCAGCTCTGCTCGTCCAATTTGCCGGTGATGGCGGCGCCCGGCAGGCAGCGGGCCACCTTTTCGGGATCGGTGAGGAAATCCCAGACCGCGCCGCGCGGGGCCTTGAGGACGAAGGCTTTTTCGATTTGCATGGCCATGATCGGATGCCCCTCACTCCCCTAAAACTAAATCAGCGGCAACATCCGCTCCAAAGACTCCAGGTTATGCGCCGGTAACAGGCGGTCGACGTACGGCAGCGCCGCCGCCATGGCGCGGGCGGTGGGCTCATAACGCGAATCCCCCGCCAGCGGATTGAGCCAGAGGACGCGCCGAGCCCGGCCACGGATGGCACGCATCGCACCCTGGAGCGGCGAGAGATCGCCTCGATCGAGGCCGTCACTGAGGATGAGCACCACCGTCCGTCCGTCCACGAGCTCGTCGAGATAGTACTCCACAAACTCGGCCAGGCACTCGCCGATCTTCGTGCCGCCCGACCAGTCGGGCACGCGGGCCGCCAGACGCTCCAGCGCCAGGTCGATGCGGCCCGGCCGCAGCCACGGCGTGAGCCGCACCAGCTCCGTGTTGAAGGCGAAGATCTCCGTGCGCGGCGCCGTCCGGCGCAGCGCCAGGACGAAGGTGAGGAGAAAGCGGGTGTGCGGGTCCATGGAGCCGCTGGTGTCGGCGAGCACCACCAGGCGCGGGACCTCGATCGGCCGGGCCCGCCGCGCGAGAGAGAGGAACTCGCCGCCCTGCGCCACCGCCCGCCGGAAGCTGCGCCGCAGGTCGGCCTCGCCGCGGCCGCGCACCGGCACGCGCCGCCGGCTGGGGCGGGTGGCGAGGCGCAGGGCGAGCCGGCTCAGCAGCTTCTCCATCGCCTGCAGGTCGGCCGCGGAGCATTCCTCGAACGCTTTGCGGCGCAGCGCCGCCTCCGGACTGTAGCCCGGCTCCTCGCCTTCGACGAACACAGACGGCACGGACGCCACGGACGAGCTGTCCGGCACGCTCGCCCGACGTGGGCCGGGCCGCGCTGGTCCCGCCGGTGCGGCACGAGGAACTTTGGAGAGATCCGGCGTTGGGGCTTCCACCTGCGCACTCCACAGCCGCGCGAACAGCTCCTCGAAGACGCCCATGTCGCGCGGCCGGATCTTGAACGCCGTGCGCAGAGCCAGACGTACCTCGTCGCGGTCGCCGAGGTCCACCAGCGTCAGGGCCGCCAATCCGTCCGCCTCGTCGCTCAAGGTCAACGCCACGCCGCGCTGGCGCAGGGCCCGCGCGAAGCCGGCGAGATGGACGACGAGATCCCCGCTCATCCGGCGACGGCCTCCGCCAGCGCCGCCTCCAGATCCTCGCCGCCGAGCTCACGCAGATCGTGATGATCCTTGAGGATGCAGCCCAGGGTCTGCTCCACCGTCTCCAGATCGAGATGCTCGCGGTGCAGGCGGAGGAGGGCCTGCGCCCAGTCGATCGTCTCCGCCACGCCCGGCGCCTTGGAGAGGCGCCGCCGGCGCAGCGCCTGCAGGAAGCGGCCGATCTCCTCGGCGAGGCGCGCGCTCGCTCCCGGCACGCGGGCGCGCAGGATGCGCACCTCCTTCTCCAGCGTCGGATGCTCGATGTAGAGGTAGAGGCAGCGCCGGCGCAGCGCGTCGCCGATCTCGCGCGTGCGGTTCGAGGTGAGCACGACGTAGGGAACGTGCTCGGCGCGGATGGTGCCGAGCTCCGGGATCGTCACCTGGAAATCGGAGAGCACCTCCAGCAGGAAGGCCTCGAAGCCGTCGTCGGCGCGGTCGATCTCGTCCACCAGCAGCACGGGCGGACCCTCGCGCCGGGTGATGGCGCGCAGCAGCGGCCGCTCGAGGAGGTACTCGCGGCCGAAGATGAGGTCCTCGATCTCGTCCGCGCTCCTGCCTTCTCCCTCGGCCAGCCGCAGGCGGAGCATCTGGCGCTGGTAGTTCCACTCGTAGAGGGAGGTCGCGACGTCGAGGCCCTCGTAGCACTGCAGGCGGATCAGCTCCGTCTCCAACAGCCGCGCCAGCACCTTGGCGATCTCGGTCTTGCCCACGCCCGCGTCGCCTTCGATGAGCAACGGCCGGCGCATCTCCTTGGCGAGAAAGAGAGCGGTGGCGATGGCCGGATCGGCGATGTAGCCCTGGCGCTCCATCGCCGCTTCGAGCGCGGCGATCTCGTCCCTCAAGCGGCGCTCCCTGCCGCGGTGTACCGTTCCGGATCGGCGAGGAAACGCGCGCGGCAGCCACCGCAGCAGAAGTAATAGGTCTGGCCTGCGTGCTCGGCGGTATGGCGGGCGCCGGCCACCTCGACGGTCATGCCGCAGATGGGATCGATGGCCTGGGCCGCCGCGGCCTCTTCCTCCTTCTCCTCCACCCTGGGCATCGCGGCGCGCCGCCGTTCGACGATCTCGGCCAGCACGGCGAGAGCGATCTCCTCCGGCGTGTGGGCGCCGATCGCGATCCCCGCCGGGCTGCGGATCGCATCGAGCGCTGCCGCCGGCACGTCCTGCGCCAGGAGCGTCTCGCGCATCTGCGCGAAGCGCCTGGAGCTGGCGACCACTCCGAGGTAGGCGGGCGCGATGGCGATGGCCGCGCGGATGGCCTCCTCGTCGCGCTCGCCCATCGTCGCCACGACGGCGAAGCACGGAGCGCGGGACGCCGCGGCGCGCAGCTCCGGGTCCTGAGGATCGGTGAGGATCTGGTCAGCCTCGGGGAACATCTCCGCCTCGGCGGCGGCGTCCGCGGCGACGACGGTATAGCCCATGGCCTTGCCCAGCTTGGCGAGGGCGCGGGCGGTGGGCGAGACGCCGAACACCGCGAGGCGCGGCGCCGGCAGGATCGGCTCGAGATAGATCTCCACGCTCCCTCCGCTGTGGCAGGTCATGGGGAAGACGGCGACGCCGGGCCGGCGCTCCGCGGCCGGATCGGGCGTCAACACGACGAGCCGGGGCTTGCCGTCGGCGAGCGCCAGCCGCGCCTCGCGCACCACGGTCGGCTGCGTGCAACTGCCGCCGAGCCAGCCGTGGAGCTCGCCCGCGGCGGTGATCACGGCCATGTCGCCCGGTTGCGACGAGCTGGCGGGGCGGCGGCTCACCACCACCGCGAGCACGAACGGTTCCTCGCGGCGGGCGAGGGCGGCGGCGGTCTCGAGGAGGTCAGCGCGCATGGATGCCGCTCCCTGATTTCGTGGAGAATCGGAGCGTCAACCGTGCCGCCGATCCCCTCACCTCCCCGGCCCTCCTCTCCCACCTCACGCCCACCCGCCCGGGGAGAGGAGGGAGACTACAAAAGCAAAAATTAGTTTTTTCCAGCCCCCTCTCTCCCGGGGGTCGGGAGTGTGGTGGGAGAGAGGGGGTAAGGGGGAGTGAGGGGCCCGACGGCACGGACGAGGGTGCCATTTTCGGCAGGGACCGAATCGGGATCATCGCTCTGCTCCCTCCCGCATTCGCGCGTAATCCTCCGGCACGTCCAGATCCGCCAGCGCCGAAGCCGGCCAGGAGATCACCTCCGCCTCGTGGCGATGGCGCTTCACCACCTGGCGGCCACAGCCCTCGCCGGTCATCGCCAGCAGCTCGGCGAAGAGGCTGCGATCGTAGAGCATGGGGGGCGCGTTGACCCCCTCGTAGTCGGAGATGACGAGCGGCGCCTCGGTCGTGCGATAGCGCTCGATCATGGCGGCGATCATCTCCGGGGTGACGAACGGCATGTCGGCCAGCAGCACCATGGCCGCGCACGCGTCCGGCGGCACCGCCATGACGCCGCCCTTGAGCGAGGTGTTGATTCCCTGCTCGTAGAGCGGATTAAGCGCCCACTGGCAGGGCAGGTCTTCGATCTCCTGCCAGGCTTTCTCCGGCTCATGGCCGAGCACCACCATCAGCGGCGACAGGCCGCCCGCCAGAGCCCGCTTCACGGCGCCGCGCAGGACGCTCTCGCCGTTCAGCTCGAAGAGCAGCTTGTTGCTGCCCATGCGGCTGGAAGTGCCGGCGGCGAGCAGGATACCGGCGACGGGACCGCTGCGGTCACCCGGCATGGATGGCCTCCGTGCGTTGCGAGAGATGGCGCGGTTCGCGCTGGGCGGTGAAGGCGAGGAGCTCCGCGACGATGCTCACCGCCACCTGGCGCGGGCCGTCGGCGCCGAGATCGAGCCCCACCGGGCCGTACACCCGCTCGTCGCCTTCGCGGCCGATCTCGCGCAGGATCGTCTCCGTGCGCGCCTTCGGTCCCAACACGCCGACGTACGGCAGGCCCGCCGCGAGAAGACGGCGCACCCACTCGCGGTCATGGTTGAGCGAATGGGTCTTTACCACGGCGAGCGAGCGGCCGGCGGGAGGCAGGTCGACCGGCTCTTCCGGCCGCGCCAGGACCAGCCGCGCCGCCTGCGGGAACCACGCCGGCTGCATCAGCCCCTGGCGGTGATCCACGACGGTGGCGCGGAATCCGGCTTCGGCGGCATAGGCGACGAGCGGGCGGGCGTCGTCGCCGGCGCCGCAGACGATGAGATGAGGCGGCGGCGGCAGCACGTCGACGAAGACCTGGCGGCCGTCGACCGTCCGCACGCCTGACACGGCCTCCCCCGGCTCCATCAAGGCCATCGCGCCCGCCTGCTCGCCGTCGAGGACCGTGGAGACCGCGAAGGCGGAATCCCCGGCCAGCAGCTCCCGCAGGCGGTCCGCCAGCTCGGCCAGCGGCCCCTCGGTGGCCGGCTGGATGAAGACGTCGACCAGCCCGTTGCAGCCGAGCCCCAGGCCCCACACGATGTCCTCGTCGGTGCCCGTGCTGTAGTGCCGCAGGCTCGGTTCCCCCGTCTCCAGGACGTTCCTGGCGACCTCGCGCACGTCCGCCTCCAGGCAGCCGCCGCTGACGCTGCCCATGGTCTCGCCCGTCTCTTCGATGAGGAACTTGGCGCCCGGACGCCGGTAGGCGGAGCCGACGATGCGCACCACCGTGGCGAGCGCCGCCCGCCGCCCCGCGACCCTCAGCTCCGCGAGCCGCGCAAGAATCTCCACGGTTTCCTTCCAGTGGTTCATACCCCCGCCCCTTGGCCAGTGTCAAAGATACAGCCGGCCTGAGGCCGGTTCAAGAGCGTCCCAGACTGGCACACCTCTTGCCGCTCTTTCAGTGGGAGCGCCGGAGTCGTCTGCTCAGGTGCTCGTCGTAGAAAGGAGTTGACGATGATCGCGAGAACCGTCACGCTTCCCGAAATCGGTCTGATCGCTGGAACCCGTGCTGCCCTGGGGGCGGGGATCGCGTTGCTGCTGGGCGAGCGGCTCGATCAGAAGCCCAGACGGGCGGTGGGCTGGACCCTCCTCGCGGTAGGTGCTCTGACCACCCTGCCGCTCCTGGCCAACGTGCTCCACGGCCGGCCGAAGCCCGAGCCGGCAGTCTGACATCCCGCCTCGGGCAATTCCCGTTCGGCCCAATGCTGAGGGCGACCCCATGACGATGGGCCTGTCGTAGCCGTAGAATAGGCGTTTGAGCCCTGGCCGTACCTACCGGAAAGGACCCTTCCGATGTCCGAACACAATTCCGCCACTCTGCGGGAACAGCTCCGGCAGTCGGCGAAACAAGGCTACGACCTCCGCAACCGCCTGCTGGAGATCGCCGAGGACCTGCCGCCCGCCGAGCGCGAGAGGATCCGGCAGACGGCCGGCAAGATCCTGACCTTCTGCACGCAGCTCCGGGAGATCGCCATGATCCTGCCGACCGACCCGGCGGTGGACTTGTTCGACGCGCTCGAAGATCCTGAGGGGGTGCGTGAGCGCATCGAAGGCGCCCTGGAGAACTACTTCGAGTCGGCGCTCGACGATCTGCAGGAATTCGTCGACGAGGCGGAGGCGGACGAGGACAAGGAAACGAAGTCGTGAGCTCCATGGACTGAAACGACAAAGGCCGCGGCAGGATGCCGCGGCCTTCGCGCAGGGCAGTGGCGGATGCGAGCTATTTGAGGGTCAGATCCACCTTGAAATTGAGATACTTCCAGCCGACGGTCGCCTCTTCCGGATGGTGCTGGCCGATGTAGTTGCCCCACTCGGCGACCATGGCGAGGCCGGCCTGGCTCTCGCCCTTGCCGTAGGGTTGGACCATGAGCGTCTGGTTGTTCCCCGGCCGGCACTCCTTGGTGATCTTCTTGACCTCGACGGGACCGAGGTACGTCTGGAAGGTGACCAGCTTGTTCTGGGCGTCGAAGGTGTAGCGGAAATGATAGGTCACGCCCGGCACCAACCCGTAGGCGGACTTCTCGTTCGTGTTGGTGCCGCGCGCCATGCCGACGTTCTGCATGAACTTGAGGAAGCTCTTGTTGGGACCGGCGGCGTTGACGTTGCCGACGACGCCGCTGCGGTAGCGGTCGAGGAAGAAGTAGGCCAGGTTGTGCAGGCCCGATTTATCCCGCGAGCTCCACGGCCCGACGGTCACGTCCCACTCGTAGACCGCCTTGGCGACGTGCAGCACTGCGGGAGCCTGAATGCAGATGATGCCCTTGGGATTCGCCTTCGTCGCCTCATGGAAGAGGCCGGGAACGCTCAAGGTGTAATGGCCGCTCTTTGAGTCCTTGGTCAGCATCGGCGAGCGCTGGCAGGCGCCGTTGGGGCCGATCCCCTTGGCGAAGGACGGCGCGCCGTTCCCATCCGTGGTGACGCCGAAGGGATAGAAGCTCTGATCGCAGGTGATGGTCACCGCGTCGATGCGGCCAAGCCACTGCGCCGCGTCCTCACGAGCCGATGACTTCGCTGGCACTTCGAAAGGGATCTCGGCCAGGCGCAGGCCATTGCGATCGAGGAGCGTGGCCCGGCACGAGGCAGTCTGCGCCGACAGATTGACGGCGCCGACGATCAGCGACGCGGCGCGCGCTCCGCGCGGCAGGTCGCCGAGTTGCACGTCCATGCCGGCGGCATAGGCCTCGCTCTCCGAGAACATCGGTGTCTTGCCGAGGACCTCGCTGCCAGGGCCGGCTGCGGCCGGAGCGGCCAGGGTGAGCGCACAGAGCACAGCGTGGACGAACCTCTTCTTCATGGCGGAAACCTCCGTGAAATTTTTACAGCGTCCTGCGTAATGCGTGCCGCTGACCTGCTAACTGCACCGTCTAGAGACGTGTAGCTATAGTAAAGCTTGAGGAATTTCGATGCAAGCCCCTTTGTCGATAGGCCGCAGTTCCGCCTAACGCCCGCCCCAGCGCCTCCAAGCTCTCCAGGTTATGGACGGGGCGGTGCTCGTCGACGTGCGGCAGGAGGGCGCGCACTCCCTGGGCGCGCGGCTCGAACCCTTCCCAGCGCAGGAGGGGGTTGAGCCAGATCAGCCGGCGGCAGGAGCGGTGGAGGCGGTCGGCCTCGGCGGCGAGGCCCGGCTCGGGATCGCGGTCGAGCCCGTCGGTGACCAGCAGCACCACGCCGCCGTGGCCGAGGACGCGACGCGACCAGGCGCGGTTGAACTCGTGCAGGCAGGCGCGCAGGCGCGTGCCTCCCGACCAGTCGAGGACCTCGCGGCCACAGCGCGCCAGCGCCTCGTCGGCGTCGCGGCGGCGGAGGAGGCGCGTCACGTTGGTGAGCCGCGTCGCGAACAGAAAGGCATGGACGCGGGAGCGGACGTTGAGCAGCGCGTGCAGGAAATGCAGCAGGACCTCCGAGTAGCGGCCCATCGATCCTGAGATGTCGCAGAGGACGACGAGCGGCGGCGGCCGGTGAACGCGCGAGCGGAAACGCAAAGGCGCGACGTCGCCGAAGGTCTTGACGCTCTCGCGCACCGTGCGGGCGAGGTCGATGCGCGAGCCGTGGGGGTCCGGGGCGAAACGCCGCGTGCGCACCGGCCGCAGCGCCACCGTCATCGCGGCGGCGATCCGCTTGGCGCGGCGGAGCTCCTCGGCGTTCATCTGATCGAAATCGCGCGTGCGCAGCACCTCGTCGGCGGAGAAGGTGAGCCAGGCGTCGAGCTCCAGGCGCTCGGCGGCCGAGGGCGCGGCGGCCGGCGGCTGGCGCCAGGCCTCGGTGAGACGGCGGGAAAGCGACGGCGGCACCGGCACGCGCACCTGCGGCAGCAGCAGGGCCAGCGCGTCGTTGACACCCTGAGGATCGCGCCAGAACAGGCGGAAGGCCTGGTCGAAGAGATCGAAATCCTCCGGCCGCTTGACGAGGACCGCGTGCAGCGACCAGAACAGCTCGTCGCGCTGGAGGACGTCGACCGCCGAGGCGGCGGCCAGGGCGTCCAGCGCGCTCGCCGGCCCGAGGCGGAGGCCGGCGCCGCGCAGCAGGCGGGTGAAATGGACGACGTTCTCGGCGAGGCGGGAGGTCATGTGATTTTCAGGGCGGCGCGTATGCAGGGCGGCCACATAGGGCCGCCCCTACAGACCCCATGGATTGAAATCAACCCCGTATGCATGACGCACCGGAATCAGGAAGGCCACAGAACGATCTGTAGGGGCGGCCCTATGTGGCCGCCCTGGGCGGGGGGCGGCGTCATCTGGCCGCCCTGGGCGGAGGCGGTCACCCGGCCGCCTCAGTCATCACCTCCCGCAACATCTCCTGGACCCGCGCCCCCGCCATCTTCTCGATGTCGTCCTGATACTTGAGCAGCACGCCCAGCGTCGCGTTGACGGTCTCGGCGTCGAGGGCGATACGATCGAGGGCAAGCAGCGCATAGGCCCAGTCGATCGTCTCGGCGACCCCCGGCAGCTTGAAGAGGTCGGCGGCGCGCAGCTTCTGCACGAAGCGGACGATCTGATCGCCAAGAGCGGCGGCCAGCTCCGGTGCGCGCAGGCGCAGGATCTCCAGCTCGCGGACGGCGTCCGGATAGCCGATCCAGTGATAGAAGCAGCGGCGCTTCAGCGCGTCGTGGATCTCGCGCGTGCGGTTGGAGGTGAGCACGACGATCGGCGGCGCCGGCGCGCGCACCGTGCCCATCTCCGGGATGGTCACCTGGAAATCGCTCAGGATCTCCAGCAGGAAGGCCTCGAACGGCTCGTCCGTGCGGTCGAGCTCGTCGACGAGGAGGACTGGCGGCCCCGACTCGTCCGGCTCCAGGGCCAGCAGGAGAGGACGCTTGAGGAGAAAGCGCTCGGCGAAGATGTCGTGCGCGAGGCGTTCCCGACCCTCGGCGCCGGCCTCGCCGCCGAGCTCCGCCAGCCGGATCTCCAGCATCTGGCGGGGATAGTTCCACTCGTAGAGCGCCGCCGCCGCGTCCAGCCCCTCGTAGCACTGCAGGCGGATGAGCCGGCGGCCGAGCGTCTCGGCGAGGACCTTGGCGACCTCGGTCTTGCCGACGCCGGCCTCGCCTTCGAGGAGGAGAGGCCGGCCCAGCTTGAGCGCCAGGTAGACGGCGGTGGCGAGGCTCGCGTCGGCGACGTAGCGCCCCGAGGCGAGCAGCCGCCGCGTGTCCTCGACGCTGCGCGGCAGGTCCAAGTTACAGAGCGGCCTGGACGGCCCGCCTGGCCATCACCGAGACGAGATGCGCCCGGTACTCGGGGCTCATCTCGCTGTCCGTCCGCAGATCCGTGGGCGCCACGACGCTCGCGCCGACGGCGTCGGGCGCGAAACGCGCGGTGAGCGCGGCTTCCAACGCCGGCACGCGGAACACCCGCGGACCGGCCCCCGTCACCGCGACGCGCACGCCGCCCGCGGTCTTCGCCACGAAGACGCCGACCACCGCGTACTTCGACGCCGGATGCGGGAACTTGGCGTAGGCCGCCCGCTCCGGCACCGGGAAGCGCACGGCGGTGACGATCTCGTCGGCCGCCAGCGCCGTCTGGTAGAAGCCGACGAAGAAGTCGTCGGCGGCGATGCTGCGACGGTCGGTCTGGACGGTGGCCCCCAGCCCCAGCACGGCGGCCGGATAGTCGGCGGCCGGATCGGCGTGGGCGACGGAGCCGCCGAGCGTGCCGCGGTTGCGCACCTGCGCGTCGCCGATCCCCGCGGCGAGGCCGGCCAGCGCGGGGATGCGCTGCCGCACCTCGGGCGAGCTCGCGACCGCGTCGTGCGTCACCAGGGCGCCGATCACCAGCGCGTCGCCCTCGGAGCGGATCTCCCGCAGGGCCGGAATGGCGGCGAGCGACACCAGGTCCGAAGGCTGGGCGAGGTCGAGCTTCATCACCGGCAGCAGGCTCTGCCCGCCGGCGAGCAGCTTGGCCGACTCGTTGCCCCGCAGCAGCGCGACCGCGTCGCCCACCGACTGCGGACGGTGGAACTCGAAGCTCTTCATGCCACACCTCCCGCGGCGTTGATGGCCCGCCAGACCCTCTCCGGCGTCGCCGGCATGTCGATGTCCGTGACGCCGAGCGGCGCCAGGGCGTCGAGCACGGCGTTGATCACCGCCGGCGGCACGCCGATGGCTCCCACCTCGCCGACGCCCTTGATGCCGATCGGATTGTGCGTGCACGCGGTGACGTGATTGCCGACCTTGAACATCGGCAGGTCGGAGGCGCGCGGCATGGTGTAGCTCATGTACGAGCCGGAGAGGAGCTGCCCGCCTTCGTCGTAGAGGCACTCCTCGAGCAGCGCCTGGCCGATGCCGTGCGCCAGCCCGCCGTGCGCCTGGCCGTCGACGATCATCGGATTGATGACGACGCCGACGTCGTCGGCGATGGCGACGTTCACCACCTCGACGACGCCCGTCTCCGGATCCACCTCGACCTCCACGCAGTGGCAGCCGGCGGGAAAGGTGAAGTTCTTGGGATCGTAGAAGGCGGAGTCCTCCAGGCCCGGCTCCACCGACTCGATGGGATAGTTGTGCGGCACGTAGGCGGCGAAGGCGACGTCGCCGAAGGCCTTCTCCTTGTCGGTGCCGGCGACGCGGAACTTGCCGTCGGCGAACTCGATATCGGCGACGTTCGCCTCCAGCAGGTGGGCGGCCACCTTCTTGCCCTTGTCGACGATCTTGTCGATCGCCTTGACGATCGCCGAGCCGCCGACGGCGGCCGAGCGCGAGCCGTAGGTCCCCATGCCGAACGGGATGCGGTCGGTGTCGCCGTGGACGATCTCGACGTTCTCCAGCGCCACGCCGAGCTTCTCGACGACGAGCTGGGCGAACGTCGTCTCGTGCCCCTGGCCGTGGCTGTGCGTGCCGGTGAACACCGTCACGCTGCCGGTGGGATGGACGCGCACCGACGCCGCCTCATAGAGCCCGGCGCGCGCGCCGAGGGCGCCGACGAGAGCCGACGGCGCGATGCCGCAGGCCTCGATGTAGGTCGAGACGCCGAAGCCGCGCAGCTTGCCGCGCGCCTGCGACTCGGCCTTGCGGTCCGCGAAGTGGTCATGGTCGATCGCCTGCAGCGCCAGGTCGAGGGTGGCCGGATAGTCGCCGACGTCGTACTGCAGGGCGACCGGGGTCTGGTAGGGGAACTGGTCCGGCTGAATCAGGTTCTTGCGCCGGATCTCCACGCGGTCCATCCCCAGCTCGCGCGCCGCCTTGTCCACCAGGCGCTCGAGCAGGTAGGTGGCCTCCGGACGCCCGGCGCCGCGCACCGCGTCCACCGGCACGGTGTTGGTGAAGATCGCCTTCACTTCGGCGTAGATCTGCGGAATCACGTACGGGCCGGAGAGGAGCGTGGCATAGAGATACGTGGGGATCGCCGGCGCGAACGTCGAGAGATACGCGCCCATGTTGGCGAGCGTGCGCACGCGCAGGCCGCGGAACTTGCCGTCGGCGTCCATGGCCAGCTCGGCGTGCGACCGGTGGTCCCGGCCGTGGGCGTCGGAGAGGAAGGACTCCGTCCGCTCGGCGGTCCACTTCACCGGCCGGCCGACCCGCTTGGAAGCCCAGAGCACCAGCAGCTCCTCGGCGTAGTGAAAGATCTTCGAGCCGAAGCCGCCGCCCACGTCCGGCGCGACGACGCGCAGCCTGTGCTCGGGCACTTTCAGAGTGAAGGCGCCGAGGAGCAGGCGGGTCAGGTGCGGGTTCTGCGACGTGGTGTAGAGGGTGTAGCGGTCCTCGGCCGTGTCGTAGTGGCCGTTGGCGGCGCGCGGCTCGATGGCGTTGGGGGCGACCCGGTTGTTGACGAGGTCGATCGATGTCACGTGCGCGGCTCCCGCGAACGCCGCGTCGGTGGCCGCGGCGTCGCCGAGGTGCCAGTCGAAGCAGACGTTGCCCGCGGCCTCGTCCCACACCTTGGCGGCGCCGTCGGCGGTGGCGGCGCGCAGGCTCGCCACGGCCGGCAGCGGATCGTAGTCGACGTCCACGAGCTGGACCGCGTCCTTGGCCTGCGCCTTGGACTCGGCGATCACCATGGCGACCGGATCGCCGGCGTGCCGCACCTTGCCTTGGGCCAAAGCCGGATGCGGCGGCTCGACCATGACCGAGCCGTCCTTGTTGGTGATCTGCCAGCCGCAGGGGACGCCGCCCAGCCCGTCGGCGGTCACGTCGTCGCCGGTGAGCACGGCGAGCACGCCCGGCGCCGCGAGGGCGTGCGAGGCGTCGATCGAGCGGATGGCGGCGTGGGCGTGCGGCGAGCGCACGAACACGGCGTAGGTCTGGCCGGGAAGCTTCACATCGTCGGTGTACCGGCCCTTGCCGAGGAGGAAACGCCGGTCTTCCCGGCGCACCACGGAGGCGCCGAAGCCTTGCGCGCTCATTGCGGACCTCCCCGCATCGTCTCGGCGGCCGAGAGCACGGCGCGGACGATGTTGTGGTAGCCGGTGCAGCGGCAGAGGTTGCCCTCCAGCCAGTGCCGCACGTCGCCCTCGCTGGGCTGCGGGTTGCGCTGCACGAGCTCCGTGGCGCTCATCACCATGCCGGGCGTGCAGAAGCCGCACTGCAGTCCGTGGCAGGCGTTGAACGCCGCCTGCATCGGATGCAGGTCGCCGTTGCGCGCCAGGCCTTCGATGGTCGTCACCGCCGCGCCGTCGGCCTCCACGGCCAGCATCGTGCAGCTCTTCACCGATTTGCCGTCGACCCACACCGTGCAGGCGCCGCACTGGCTGGTATCGCAGCCCACGTGCGTCCCGGTGAGCCCCAGATGCTCGCGCAACAGCTCCACGAGCAGCGTCCGCGGCTCCACGGCGATGGCGTGGCTCTTGTCATTGACTTTCAACGAGATCGTGGCCATAGACCTCCCTTCCTCGAGGACCAGCCCACCGCGTACTGAGGGAAGGCGATCTTAACGCCGGGAATTCGCTCGGTGCAAGGCTCGGCGTTGAGCCGTCAGGGTAGACTTGCCGGGTCGATCTTGGCGCAGGATACGCCTTGTTCCTGCGGGAAGAATCTTGTAGCGTCTCCTTGGAGGCCACATGAGAACTACGGTCACTGAGCACGGGCAGACGGTTGTACCGGCGAGAATCCGCCGAGACCACCGTATTGAGCCTCATTCGAGGCTGGAATGGATCGACGACGGCCACACGATCCGGGTCATCCCGATTCCTGAGGACCCGATCCGAGCGGCGCGGGGCATCTCCCACGGCTTGAGCCGGCGCCTTCTCGAGGAGCGCAAGAGCGAGCGTGCCCGCGGTTGAACGGTATGTCCTCGACACTTCCGCCGTTCTGGCCTTGACCGATCAGGAGGACGGGTGGGAGCAGGTCGAGGAGCTGCTGAATCGGGCAACGGATGGCGAGATCGAGGTCGTGATTTGTGCGGTCAGTCTGATGGAGCTGTACTACGTCACGCTTCAGGAACAGGGCGAGGATCCGGCCGCTCGCCTGGTGAGCGTAGTCAAGTCTTGGCCGATCCGTTGGATCTACCCTGACGAGAGGGCGCTTCTCCTCGCCGGTCGTTTCAAGGCCTCACACGGCCTGTCGTTCGCTGACGCGGTGATTGCCAGCGTCGCCGGGCTCCACGAGGCGGTTTTGGTTCACAAGGATCCCGAGTTCGAGGCTCTCGCCGAGGAAATCTCTCTCCGGACCTTGCCCTACAAAGGAAGGAAGTGACGTCACCAGCAGAAGCCGGGAAGCGGGTGCCGGGCGCCTAGTTGAAGCCTGCTCCACACGGACAGCCGATGACGAACGGTTTGCTCGATACGCTCAACGACATCAGCACGTCCCTAGCGACCCTGGCGCTGCAGGTTCGCGCCGAGGCGCTGGCTGGGCTCGGGTCACGGAACAAGGTGGCGGAGCACGTGTTGCTGCCAGTGCTCCGGCGCGTGTACGGCGCCCCCGGCTTGGCTAACACCAACACGCTCGCGGCGAACTTCCCAGGTATAGACCTGTACGACCCGTCGTCCGGTCTTGGCGTGCAGGTCACGTCCGAGTCGACTGCCGCGAAGATCACCGAGACGATCGAGACCTTGGTCGCCGGGACCCTCCCGCTCACGCGGCTCGTCATCGCCCTCACCGCCGAAATCACCCCGAAGTTCAAAGCCAAGACGCGCGCGAAGTGGAAAGCGGCGACCCAAGGGCGCTTCGAGTTCGAACCTGAGGGGGACGTACTGGCCTTCGACCGCCTGCTTGCACGCATTCAGATGCTGCCGCCGTCTGAGATCGTGACGATTGCCGCCGAGCTGCGGACCCTCGTGCGCGGCACGCACATGATCCACTTGCTGCCCCACCTCCGGCAGCAGGTCGAGGCTCAACTAGCGGAGGAGCAGCGGATTGCCCGGTACATCCCAAACGTGTTCGTCGAGACGCAGGACACCAAGTACCAAGCCCGCTGCTTCGCTCACCCGGCGCTGTTCGTGTGCCACATCGGCGGTTGGTTCGATCGCCAACCGTTTGCTGGCCTGAACCGCCTTGCCACGATGAGTGGCTTGCCGCCCGTGAGCACGCCGTCCACCGAGGCGCTGGCTGCTGCCGACTCACCGGAGCGTGCGGCCGCTGCGGCGCAGACCCTCATGGTGGACCTCGAGCGCCTCGACGCGACGCTCGAGACCTACCGCGAGATCGGCAGGGCGGGAGGCGCGGTCGTGCCCCGCGACACGGCTCGTGCGCATGTGCTCGATAAGACGCGGTACGACATCGAAATGATCGCCGGGTTAACGAAGTACCGCGTGGGGGATCGCCGCACGGAGCTCTACTGCGTCACCGCCCGGCTTTTCCTGCTCACCGGTCCGGCGGGCCAGGGCAAGACCAACTTTCTGTGCGACTTCACCGAGCGGTTTCTTCTTCGCCACGGCATCCATGCGCGTACGTCACAGCGCGCCACTTGAGCCGCATCCTGGACCCGGATCTCACCGTGGTTGTTCGCCGGCTAATCTTCCCCTCGGCCGTCACAAGCCTTGAGGAAGGCCTAAGCACCTTGGCAGCCGCGTGCGCCGATCGGCGGCAACCGTTCGTGCTCGTCATCGGCGGCCTGAACGAGCATCCCGATGTCCGGGCATTCGCCGGCCAGCTCGAGCACCTGCTCGAGACCCTCGTACGCTATCCGCACGTTCGCGTTCTAATGACGTGTCGCTCCGAGTTCCTGGAGCAGCGCTTCGGCACATTGCTATCGGGTCCTCTCGCGCCCCTTCTCCACGTCTCGAGTGCCCATGGGCAACGGTTCGACGACGAGCAGTACCGCGAACTCGTCGCGCGCTACTTCCGGTTCTTCAAGGTGCGGCCTCGCCACGTATCGCGCCGCGTCATCGAGTTCCTCCGGCGGGACGTCCTGCTGCTCCGGTTTTTCTGCGAGGCCTATGGCGCACGGGGCCGCGAAGGCACCTACAAGCAACCTCCCGTCGCGGGTATCTACCGTGACGAGATCTTCCGCCGCTATATCGAGGACAAGTTGGGCCGAGCCCAGCACTCCGTCGTGAACGATCGGTCGGCGGCGCGACCACTGGTCCGCCCGGCCGAGATCCGGCGCGTGCTCTCATTGGTTGCCGCGCACATGCTCGAGACGGGCCAGTTTGCGGATGTCCCCCGCACCGTAGTGCCAGCCGCGCTGGACGCAGAGCTGACAGCCCTGCTGGACGAGGAGCTCATTTTGCGCCACGATCTTGGTCCGGCGCCGTCGTTGCTCGCCGAGCCAACCGAGGTGCTCAACTTCACATTCGATGAGATGCGCGACTTCATGCTCGCGCAGCACCTGCTCGGCGTGCACATGCAGGATCCCGGCGAGTTCACCCGCCTCGTGACGGAGCAGCAACCAACCATGGCCCAGAGCGTCGAGGGCTTGCAGCGCTTTCTCTTCTACGCCTCGCGCGTGCCCGCAAACCGCGCATTCTTCGAAAGCTTCCGCGCGCACCCGTGGTACGCGGCCCTCTACGACACCGAGGTATTCGCCGTTCCGCCGACACACCTGGACGCCGAAGATCGGCGTATCGCCGAGGCCGCGTTGGCAGCCGGCGGCGCGCGCGCCCAACACTTTGCTCGAGAGCTCGCGCTTTGCTGGCGGCGTTCCCTCTTCCCGGTCCTCAACCTTGACGTACTGCTCGAAATCGCCCGTAGCGCGGATCCGTCCTTCTTCACTGATGTCATCGCTCCGACATTCGGCCGGGCCTCCTACGGCCAGGACTCGCTGGCAGAGGCCCTCTGCCACTTCGTCGAAGGCACGGTGCTCCCTACCTTTGCGCCTGATCGGCAGCATGAGTACGACCCGATCTTCCGTTTGCTCCTGCTGCTTTTGCCTGTTGGCGCAACCCCGACGCTCGACTCGCCGGCCGTCGCCGTGTTCCGTCAGCTGATCTCGGCCTATCCCGCGTACGCACTCGGACTCCTGCAGGAAGCCCTGGACGACGGCAGACGGTGGCACCGTGCATTCCTGTGGAGGCTGCTCAGCGCGGCCACTCCGGCGATCGACGAGCCAGCCACCTTCATCGCCGCAGCCGAAGCGGATATTGTCGATGACAGCTCCGACACCCCGCTCCGCCATGAGGCCGAATGGTTCCTCACCCACGTCTCCGCAGCCCGGAGTCCGTCATGATCGTCCCGTTGGTCGGAGAGCACAACCAAGACGAGTACATCGTCTGCCCCCGCACACCCATCACCGCCGCGGAGCTGCGCGAGCGCATGCTGCAGCGTGCCAAGGTAATTGAGGGGTCCTACGCCTACCGCCTCATCGACGACCTGCATTCCGCGATCTTCGTGCAATCCCTCGACCTCAAGGTCGACTACGAGGCATACTTCACCCGTGAGTACGAGTCTTTCCGCGAGTATCTTCGGCGCCGGGAGCACTTTCCATCAGCGGTGGTGGCCACGCTCACCAAGGCATTCGACGTGAGCAGCGGTATGTATCACTTCCAGCCTGGGTATGCGTTCCTAGTCGACACGTACGGCCTCGAGTTCTTGACGCGATTGCTGGAGGATCTGCCAGTGCAGGAGGCATCATGAGGGTACGCACGGGGTTCGTGTCCAACAGCTCATCAACCTCGTTTCTTATCATCACACGGGACGAGCTGGAGGAGGGCGCCTTCCTTGAACTCATGGGGGTCGCACCCGATTCACCGATAGCGGGCCTCTTCCAGGAGCTCTTCAGGGACGTCGTGCGATCCAGTCGGTATGTCGACTTTGAGCGCGTCAACACACGGGTTTCGCCCGAGGCGTTGTTCGATACTGATCGACTGTCTCAGACCATGATCACGCGTCTCCAGCAGGCTGCCAGTCAGGGGCTTAAAGCGTATTTCGGTAAGCTGAGTAGCGACAATACTCAGTGCAGTCGTTCTTCTGTACGGACTCCTTCGAACTCGAGAACGAGCGGATCTACTTCAACTACCTGGAGTGTGCCTGGTGATGCAGCGGCCGGCCGCCATGATTCTCAAGCGGTTCCCGAAGCAGCGGTACACCGCGATGTTCAACCCTCACTCTGGATTCTTTGCCCGTGTTGAGGACGTGGGGACAGCGGAGCCGTTCTGGGCCGAGCACGGCCCGGAACTGCTGGACATCGCGATCACGAACTGGTGTGACCGTGGCTGCTTCTTCTGCTACCGCAAGTCGGACGAGACGGGCCGCCACATGGATCTGGAGGACTACCGCGAGGTGATCCGGCAGGCGCAGGCGATGCATGCCTTCCAAGTTGCGCTCGGGGGCGGGAACCCGAACCAGCACCCTGACTTCGTCGAAATCCTGCGGCTCACGCGGGAGGACTACGGAATCGTACCCAATTACACGACGAATGGGCGTGGCCTTACTGACGCGGTGCTCGAGGCGACGCGGCGCTACTGCGGAGCGGTGGCGGTGAGCGCGTATGAGCCTTACCGCGAGACATCGGACGCCATCGAGCGGCTCGTCGCATGCGGGATCACCACGAACGTGCACTTCATCCTCTCGAGCCGCAGCATCGACACCGCGATTACGTGGCTGCAGGACCCGCCGTCGTTCCTCGATCGGGCGCACGCGCTGGTGTTCCTGAACTACAAGCCGGTCGGACGGCACACGGATGAGCGGCTGCTCGCCAACCGCAGTCCGCGGCTCGAGGAGTTTTTCCGCCTCGCGACGACCGTTCGGCACCCGTGGCGGATCGGTTTCGACACCTGCACGATCACAGGGCTTGCAAGATTTGGTGACGCGCACGACGTAAGTCTCGAAGGCTGTGATGCGGGTCGGTTCTCGCTCTTTGTCTCCGAGGACATGAAGGTCTACCCGTGCTCGTTCATGGTCGAGGCGGGCTACGAAGGCGTCCCGCTGCGTGGAACGACGCTCCGCGAAATCTGGCAGCAACATCCTGCATTTGCGCACATCCGCGCGAAGCACGCCGCGGGTGGCTGCACAGATTGTCGGACTCCCTCCCACTGTCTCTCGGGCTGTCCGCTTTTCCCCCAGATGAACCTCTGCCCAGGCAATTGCTGCACCCAATCGCATCCGGTGGAGGCGTGTTCGCCGACCTCATGTGAGAGCTGTACAGGCTTGGACGTTCGCCAAGCCGCAGTGCGGAGCGACGGTGTTCACTGAGAAAGAACGGCCGATGAGCAAGAAGAGCGTGCACGCCATTCACCCCGGCGAGCTCCTGGCCGAGATACTGGCTGAGCTGGGGCTCTCTCAGGCGGCGCTGGCCCGCGCCATCGGCGTGTCGCCGATGCGCATCTCGCACCTCGTCAAGGGCACCCGTCCGGTCACCGCCGAGCTGGCTCTGCTCCTCGGCCGCGCCTTCGACCAGTCGCCGCAGTATTGGCTCAACCTCCAGACCCGCTTCGACTTGGTGACCGCGGAAGCCAGCCTCGGCCGGCGCTTGCGCACGGTTCACTCGGTGACCGCCGCTTAGCGGTATCCGATCAGGGATCACCGTCCAAGAGGGCAGACTCCGCGCCCACGGCGCGCATGGAGAGAATTCCGCGACCCGACCTCTTGATTCTGCTGCGTGCTGAGCGGGGTACGGCGCAGGATCCGGGGGGCACGGCGCAGGACCCGCGGGTTTCCTGACGTGACCTCTCGTTTTGGCGCGTGCCCCGCGGGTCCGGTGGCAGGACCCATGGGTCACGGCCCGCGACCTCCGGCTTCTGGCTGGTGCTAAGCGGGTCACGGGTGGTGCCCCGCGGGTCACGCGCCGTGACCCAAAGGTCTGACGCCGGCCCCGGAGGTCATGCGGCGTGCTGAGCAGGTCCTGCGACGTGCTGAGCAGGGCACGCGCCGTGGCCCCAAGGTCTGGCGTCAGCCCGCGAAGGTTATGCGACAGCCCGCGGAGATCCTGCGGCATGCCCCCGCGGTCCTGCGGCGCGCTCCGCGGGTCGGGCCACGCGATTTCCCGGTCTGCCAAGCCTCAGCCGCGGGGCCTCGTTGAACCGCGGGCGGGATTATCGAGGACTTACCGGGCAAACGCACCGAAAGCTCAGCTTTGTCCTATCATCAGCACCATAACCCGTAGAGGATCTCAGGCCATGACTCAATCGTACCGCCGCGCCGCCTTCGCTCTCGCCATCGCCCTGCTCCTGCCGGCCCTGCCGGCCGCCGCCACCTGCGGCGGCGGCGGCGGCGGTGGTGCAGGCGGCGTGATGCCTGACCTGGGCACCGGCGAGGCCATGGTCTACCGGGTGGCCTGGAAAGTCCTGCCGCCAGGCGCCGAGCGGCCGCAGGCGCCGCTCGCCGTCTACTGGTTTCCGACCTCGCCCGAGGAGGCGCGCGTCTCGCCGCTGCAGACGTCCCGCTCCCTGTCGCTCGCCGGCAGCCGCTGCGTGGCGATGGCGATCGTGACGGCCGACAACCAGGCGCTGCACGAGGCCTTCAAAGCCGCGGCCGGCGAACAGCTCGTCGTGCTCGCCAACCCGGACGGCAGCGATCTCGCGCGGGTGGCGGCCAAGGACGGCAAGATCGATGTCAAGGCCGTGGAGAAGAGCCTCTCGGCGGCGCTCGACGAGCGCGAATCCAGTCTCAAGACCCTCATCGAAGGCGCCGAGAAGAAGGCGACGAACGATCGCGACGGCGCGATCGCGGACTACAAGCAGGTATGGGAGCAGCGGTGCCTCTTCCCGAGCCTCGGACGCAAGGCCGCCAAGGGGTTGAACAAGCTGGGCATCAAGCCGGACGAGACGAGCCTCCTTCTCCTCGGTCCGGACGGCCTCGCCGATCCGGACGTGCGCGGACGCAACGCCGAGGTCGAGGCCGCCCTGCGGCAGGGGCTCGACGCCGAGCTCGCGGCGCGCTACCGCGACGCCGAACGGCTCTACGCCAGGGCGGCCGAGCTCGATCCGGCGGACGCCACGGCGCTGCGCTATCTCGGTGAGCTCTACCGTCACCAGACCGGCGAGTGGGCGAAGGCGAAGGACGTCTTCGAGCGCGTGCTCGCCATGCCGGCGGATCCCATCGCCCGCGCCGTGGCCCTCCACGGGCTCGGCAAGATGACCATCCACGCCGGCCGCTACGCCGACGGCCTGGCGATGTTCGAGAAGTCGCTCGCCGCCTATCCGCTGCCCATCACCTACCGCAACCTCGCCGTCTACTGGTTCTCCGAGCGGCAGGCGGAGAAGGCCGCCGGCTACATGCGCCAGGCGCTGGCGCTCGCTCCCGACGACCGCTACAACCAGATCTTCGCCGCCGTCTACCTCGCCGCGGCCGGGCAGAAGGAAGAGGCTGTCAAGATCGCCACGGCCAACGCGGACGTGCTCGAAGCGAGCTACAACCTCGCCGCGATCTTCGCGCAGGCCGGCGACCGCAAGCAGGCCATGGAGCTGCTGCGCCGCCACTTCTACGACTACGAGCGCTTCGACGCCGTGCGCGCCATGGAGATGCAGGAGGCCCGCGACGACTACATGTTCGCCAGCCTGCACGACGATCCAGAGTTCGTCGAGTTGACGAAGCTGGCGACGCGACACCGGATGTAGACCGAGCTCACGAATCGCTCACCGCCACGGGATCGACCCGTGTCGCGTATGACGAGGAGGGAACCACATGGCGAAGAGCTCGACCACGAGCACGGGCAGTAAGGGGAAAACCGCCGCGAAAAAAGGTCCGCCAAAGGGAGTTCAGCGCTCCGGTGACGCAGGAACTAAGGGCTCGGGCAGCGCTGGGATGACGGCCGGCCCAGCGAAGAAAGGCCCACCCAAGGGAGTCCAACGCGAGGGCGGCGATGCCGGGACCAAAGGCACGGGCAGCGCCGGCCGGGTGAAGAGCGGAGCGAAAAGGAGCGGACGCTGAAGGCGTAGGGGCGGCCTGTGTGGCCGCCCTGTTTTGTGGCGGGCACGTAGGCCCGCCGCTACTCGATCCGGAACACCTCCCGCCGCCCGCCCTCGACGAGGTCCATGTAACCCTGCATGATCTCGCCCATCTTCTCGTTGCCGCGCTCGCGGCGGCCCATGTCGAAGTACTCGTCCAGGCTCTCCACCTCGGACTCGGCAACGACGGTCCAATAGTCGGCGACGGCGTCCGTCATCACCCGCATGCCCTTCATCCCCATCTCTTTCATGTAGGGCTCGACCTGCTTGAACTTGGCGACCAGGTCCTTGGCTTTACCGGGCTTGGCGTTGAAGATGTCGCGTACCAGATACATAAGCTCTCCTTTCGCTCTCAGCACCGCCTCATTCTACGAGAGGACCCGTGCCGGCGGATGCCCTGATATCCTCTCGGGCCATGCTGAAGCTGGTCCTGCTCCGCCACGGCGAGAGCGTCTGGAACCTGGAGAACCGGTTCACCGGCTGGACCGACGTGGATCTCACGCCGAAAGGGATCGCAGAGGCTCACGAGGCGGCCCGGCTGCTCGCCGAAGGGGCCTACACCTTCGACGTGACCTACACGTCCGTGCTCAAGCGCGCCATCCGCACGCTGTGGATCGTGCTGGACGACATGGACCTGATGTGGCTGCCGGTGCACCGGAGCTGGCGGCTGAACGAGCGGCACTACGGCGCCCTCCAGGGGCTCAACAAGGCCGAGACGGCGGCGAAGTACGGCGACCGGCAGGTGCTGATCTGGCGCCGCAGCTACGCCGATCCGCCGCCGGCCCTCACGCCCGACGATCCGCGCCACCCCGGCCGCGACCGGCGCTACGCCGGCCTCTCGCCCGCCGAGTTGCCGCTCGCCGAGTCGCTCAAGGATACCGTCGCCCGCTTCCTGCCTTACTGGCACGGCACGATCGTCCCCGATCTCATCGCGGGCCGGCGGGTGCTGATCGCGGCCCACGGCAACAGCCTGCGGGCCCTCGTCAAGCACCTGGACGGCGTGTCCGAAGAGGAGATCGTCGAGCTCAACATCCCCACCGGTATCCCGCTGATCTACGAGCTGGGCGACGAGCTGAAGCCGCTCCGTCACTACTATCTCGGCGATCCCGAGGCGGCCCGCAAAGCGGCGGAGGCCGTGGCCAAACAGGCCCTGCGGGTGGGCGGCCAGGCTCCCTAGCTCCACGGCGGCAGGACGCTGCCGAGAAAGGTCCGCAAGGTCTGCCCGGGGTCGATCGAGCAGTCCAGCAGCTCGAGCAGCTCGCGGTCGAATCGCGCCAGGGCCTCGTCGTAAGCCCCACCGGCCACGGGCTTCGGCTCGATCAGCGACTTCAGCTTGCGGCTGCAGTCCGGGCATCCCTTGAGGAGATGGACGATGACAGCCTTGCTTTCCCGGCGCGGTGCCTTGCCGGATGCGAAACGCTTCAGGGCATCTTCCTTGGGGTGATCCACTGAACGTCCTCCCCGAGTACCCGTCCCGCTCTCCCTGGGCTCTCAAGGAAGAGTGACCCGGGAAGGACATTCATTTCAGCCAGACCTTATTGACACGAATAGCCGTAGCCCGAGCAGCAGCCGGTTCCCGTGCAGGTGGTCGTGATCATGTTGCGCTGGATGACCCCGGTATTGTTCTTGGCCCGGAAGTGACCGACGCCGTCGAGGTCGCCGCCGGCCGTGTTGTACCAGCTCCAATCTGCGAAGTCGTAGTCGATCTGCGCCGCGGTGGAGCCCCGGCCGACGTCGAGCTGGGACTTCACGTTCGAGTAGGCGTCGAGCTTCGAAGTGTCGCCGCAGCCGGTGTAGAACGAGGTCGTCGAGCAGGCGATCTGGTCGTTGTAGCCGGCGCGCAAGGTGTAGAACTGCGTCGTCTTGCCGGAGGGCTTGTCGCGGTAGCCGCCGTCGCCCATCTTCGGGTTGTACCCCGGGGAGACGTGCGGGAAGAAGCCGAAGATGTTGGAGTCGAAGACGTTCTGGCTGCCGCAGGCGGTGATGTAGGGATTGGCGTAGCCGGCCCAGTAGCAGGAGGCGAGGCCGCGCATGGCGCCGGAGATGGCGACGAGCTTGCGCACGCTGCCCCACAGGCCGCCGTAGTCGATGCCGTGGATGGCGACGGTGGCGCCCATCGAGTGCGCGATGACGTCCACCTGCGACTTGCCGGTGTAGGTCTTCACGGCGTTGATGAAGTCGCGCACCATGGCCGCCTTGGCCGGCTTGTGGTAGTTGAGCTGCGGCGCACCGCGCTCGGAGGAGGAGAGCCAGTTGAGGCCGAAGAGCTCGCAGTCGTTGTAGCCGGCGGCGCGGAATTCGTCGTAGACGGAGGGCACGCCGGTGGACGACGGATAGTCCCAGTTCTTCGCCTCGTCGCCATTGCCGTGCAGGAAGACGATCGGCGTCCTCACGGCGGTGCAGCTCCCGCCGCCGAAGCCGCCGTAGGGAGCGTTGCCGGGATTGAAGCCGCCGGCGAACTGGTAGGCGTCGCCGGTGTAGGTGAGGGCGCCCAGGGGCGCCGCCGAAAGAAGGCTGAAAAACAGAAAGTACAGCGCTTTCATGGCTCCTCCTTGGTCCTTGCCATCCTTGGAATCCTTTTGGTCCTTTCCCCTACGCCCGAAACGCCACCGCCGCCTGGTTGTAGCCCACGCCCGAGCCCACGAGAACCACCAGGTCTCCCGGCTTGATCTTGCCCTTCTCGCGCGCGTCGTGCAGCGCCATGGGCACGCAGGCCGAGCCGGTGTAGCCCCAGTCCTCCATGACCATGTGGGTACGCTCCAGGGGCAGGCCGAGCTCGCCCATGACCAGCTCGATCGACGGCCGGCGCACCTGGGTGAAGATGAGGAAGTCGATGTCGCCGACCTCGAAGCCGCCTTCCTGCGCCAGCCGGCGCACCAGGCGCGGCCAGCCTTCGTGATTGATCTCGGGCGGATAACGCTCGAGCATCCTGACCGTGGTGCGGCCGGCGCGCAGCGACTCCTCACTGGCCGGCTCGGCGGTGCCGCCGGAGAAGAGGCCCCAGTAACCGGCGTAGGAGCCGTCCGCCTGGAAGGCCGAGTTGAGGAAGCCGGGCTCGTCCGAGGCCTCGAGCACCGCCGCGCCGGCGCCGTCGCCGTAGAAAAAGACCATGGGATCTCCGGAAGCGGCCAGCTTGTGCATCAGGTAGACCCCTACGACGAGCACGGTCCTGATGCCGGGATTGACCGCGATCAGTCCGGCGGCGGCGGCGAAACCGGTGGGAAAGGAGGCGCAGGCGCAGCCGACGTCGAAGGTGCCGGCGTTCTTCGCCCCCAGCTTCTCCTGGAGCACGACCGAGGTGGCGGGAGTGATGTAGTCCGGCGAGTCGGTGCCCAGGATGATCAGGTCGACGTCCCCGGGTGGGCGGCCCGCCGCCGCGAGCGCCTGGCGGGCGGCGAGCACGGCGACATCGGAAGCCGCCCAGTCCTCGGGCGCCCACCAGCGGCGGCGGATGCCGGTGGAAGCCTCCATCTTGTCGACGAAGTCCGGCGGCTCGGGAAAGCGCTGCCGCAGCAGGTCGTTCGAGATCTCCCGCTCGGGGAGGTAGCAGCCGGTGGCGACGAGCGAAGCGTATCGAGGCATGAAGTCTCCGATTTCTTGACGTCAGAGCGAAGCGAGAAAGCCGCGCAGGATCTCGACCGTCCGCTCCGGCTGCTCGATGACGAGGCCGTGACTGCCGCCGGGCACGACGGCCAGGCGCGCACCGGGGATGGCCGCGGCGAGAGCGCGGGAGTGGTCCAGCGGGAACATGGCGTCCCGTTCCCCGGCGACGATCAAAGCCGGGCACTGGATGCGCGGCAGGTCAGGCGTCAGATCGAGCCCCTCCAGCGAGGAGAGGATGCGCGCCAGGCCCAGGAACCAGATCGGCGGCAGCAGCGAGGTCTGATGGCGATGGGCGGTCAGGACCGCGGCGTTGGCCTCCCGGTACTCGGGGCTGTAGGTGGCCGGCAGGATCAGATCCAGAACCCGCCCGCCGTCGCCGCCCGCCACTGCGGCGAGGGCGGCTTCGCGGACGAGGAGCGTAGCCTCCCAGAACTTCTCCGTGATGTGCTCGCCGGCGGTGATGGCGATGACCGAAGCCATGCGCTCGGGATGGAGCGCGGCCAGCCGCAGGGCCACCAGCGCGCCGTAGGAGGTGCCGGCCGCATGGACGCGGTCGATGCCGAGAAAGTCCAGCAGCGCGATCACGTCCGCCACGTGAGCTTCGAGACGGGGCTCGGGCTCGCCGGGCGACAGGAGCTGGCCGCGCAGGTCGCAACGCACCACGCGGTACGAATCCCCGAGCGGCGAGGCGATGCGCTCCCAGGCGGCCATCGTCATCATGCCGCCGTTGAGGAGGAGCAGCGGCGGACCGTCCGGATTGCCGGTGAGGCGGTGGGCGAGGAGACCGGCCGTCATGATCGATCCTTCAAATACCGCTCCCGCAATTCCCCCTTCACCACCTTGCCATACGGGGTGCGCGGCAGCGACTCCACGAAGACGAACTCGCGCGGGACCTTGTATTTCGCCAGACGCTCGCCGAGGAAGCCCGCGAGATCGTCCGGCGACGGCCGCTCATCTCCGGGCACGACGAAGGCGACGCCCGACTCGCCCCAGGTGGGATGGGGGACGCCGACCACCGCGGCGTCGCGCACCGCGGGATGCAACAGCAGCTCGCCTTCGATCTCGGCCGGATAGACGTTGACGCCGCCGCTGATGATCATGTCCTTCTTGCGGCCGGCGATGGAGTGGAAGCCGTCCGCATCCCGCCGCGCGAGATCGCCGGTGTAAAACCAGCCTTCCGCATCGAGGGCGGCGGCGGTGGCGTCGGGGTTGTTCCAGTAGCCGCGGCTGACGTGCGGACCGCGCAGCAGCAGCTCCCCCACCTCTCCGGCCGGCACCTCCGCGCCGTCCTCGCCGATCAGGCGGGTCTCGGTGAACATCATGGGTTTGCCGATCGTCCCGGGCTTGGCGATGGACTCCTCGACCGTCATCGCGAAGCAGTTCACGCCGACCTCGGTCAGGCCATAGCCTTGCTTGAAAGCGACGCCGCGCCGCTGGTAGGCCTCGATGAGGTAGCTCGGCAGCGGCGCGCCGCCACTGATGAACCAGCGGACGTGCGAGAGGTCGACGGCCGCGAAGCCCGGGTCTTCCATCAGCAGCTTGAAGATGGTCGGCACGCCGAGAACCACGGTGCAGCGCTCCCGCTCGATCGTGCGCCAGACCTCGGCGGCGTCGAAGCCGCGGTGGAGCACGATTGTGCCGCCGATGGTGAAGATGGGGACGAGGAACGCCGAGAGGCCGCCGGCGTGGTAGAGCGGCGTGAAGACCGGGCTCACGTCGTCGGCGCGGAGCTGCCAGCTCACCACCGTGTTGTAGCCGTTCCAGACGATCATGCGGTGCGGCAGCATGACGCCCTTCGGCTTGCCCGTGGTGCCGGAGGTGTAGAGCAGGCACCAGAGGTCCTCGGGATCGCAGCGCTCGCGCATCCAGGACGCCTCCGGCAGCTCGGCCGCGAGATCGTGCAGGGTCGTATCAGCGGACTCGTCGAGCGCCACCCAGTGATCGAGCGAGACGAGCTCCTTCAGCGCCCCCACTGTCTCAGCGTGCTCGGCGCCGTAGAGGAGGCCGGCGGGCCGGGCGTCCTCCAGGATGCCCGCCAGCTCGCGCGGGGTGAGTCGCGTGCCCAGCGGCACGAGCACGACGCCGGCCTTGGGCGCGGCGAAGAAGGCGTCGAGGAGCTCGATCCGATTGTCGGCGAGGATGGCGAAGCGGTCTCCCTTCGCGAGGCCCAGCGCCTGGCGCCAGACGCGGGCCAGGCGCAGGGCCCGGACATCCAGCTCGCCATAGGTGAGCCGCTCGCCGGTCGGGACGTAGACGAGGGCGGTCTTTCGCGGAGTGAGCCGCGCCCGCTCGCCGAGGAGGTCTCCCGGAATCATCTCCGCTAGGTGCCGCCCACCAGGCCGCCGTCCACCGAGAGCACCGTGCCATGGACGAAGCCGGCAGCCTCGGAGGCGAGCCAGAAGTAGGCCTCGGCCACGTCCTCGGGCCGGCCCATGCGGCCGAGCGGCGTGTGCGCGACCATGCCCTGGAGCACCTTCTCCGGCATGGCGTTCACCATCTCGGTCGCGATGAAGCCCGGGGCCACGGCGTTGACCCGGATGTTGTACCGCCCCAGCTCGCGCGCCCAGGTCTTCGTCATGTTGACGACGCCGGCCTTGGTGGCGGCGTAGTTGGTCTGGCCGAAGTTGCCGTAGAGCCCGACGATCGACGAGGCGTTGAGGATCACGCCGCCGCCGCCCGCGATCATGCGCGGCACCACGGCCCGGGCGCAGAGGAAGACCCCCTTGAGATTCACCGAGACCACGGCGTCGAAGTCCTGCTCCGTCATCTCGGCGAGCTTCTGCCCATCCTTCCACTTGACCAGTTGGTGATCGCGGAGGATGCCGGCGTTGTTGACCAGCACGTCGATCCTCCCCCACCTTTCAACAACAGCCGCCACGGCCTGCTCGACCGCGGCGGCATCGGTTACATCGACCTGTTGAAACGAGCCTTCTCCGCCCCCATCTCCAAGCTCTGCGACGAGGCCTTCAGGATCGCCGGCTTTGACGTCCCACACCGCCACGCGCGCGCCGTCGCGGGCGAAGCGGCGGGCCGTGGCGCGGCCGATGCCGGCCGCGCCGCCGGTGATCAGGACGACGCGGCTCAGAACGCCCACCGCAATCCGAGCTGGATCTCCCGGCCGGGAAGCGTCGCCCGGAACCTGCCGAAGTTGGGGTTCGGCCGGAAGGGCAGCGCAGGGTTGGCCAACGTCGGTCCCGAGAGGAACTCGGAGCCATCCACCGAATTGACGTCGTAGTTCGTCGTGTTGGTGACGTTGAACGCCTCGGCGATCACGTCCAGCCGCTGGTCGCCGAAGAGCTGGAAGCTCTTGGTGAGGCGCAGGCTGAGCTGGTGGAACACCGGGCCCTCCTCGTCATTGCGCTCGACGCCGGCGGGACGGTCGGAATTCTTGCCGTCGCCGTTGAAGTCGTAGCCCAGGCGGTGGTTCCACGGCTGGCCGGAGCCGTACTCGTAGATCGGCGCCAGCGTGAGCCGCCAGGGCAGATGGAAGATGCCGGTGAGCACCACGCGGTAGCGCTCGTCGGCGCGCGCCCGGCCGTACTCGGCGTCGATGTTCGCCGGATCGTTCGGATAGCCGAAGGGGAACTCGGGGCTGAAGTCGTCCGAGACGTTCTTCTTGTCGGCGAAGGTCACCGAGGCCGTCACCAGATCCGCCTGGCGAAGCGTGCCGTTCAGGCGCAGGATCAGGGCCTTGTACTCCGAGCGCCCGTCGTTGGTGTACATGTTGATCTGGGTGAAGCTGCGGTTCGGCCGCACGGGATTCGAGTTGCCGCCGAAGTTCACGTCGCGGATGACGATCTCGTTGTCGCCCTTCGCCCACACTCCCTCGGTGTCGAGGAAGAGGCGGCTGGCGCCGAAGCGATGGGTCCAGCCCAGGCTGCCCTGGACCGACTCCGGCGTCTTCAGGTCCGGAGCGAGCAGCGTGATGTCGGGGTTCAGGAGCACGCCCGTGGTGCGCGGATTGTTCGGATCGAGGATGAACGGCGGGAAGTTCAACCCCAGCAGGGCGCCGTTGACGCGGGTGCGGAGGACCCGGCCGGAGAAGCCGTTCTGCTGCAGCTCGGTGAAGGCCGGCACGAGCAGGAAACGGCCGTTGAACATCCCCACGCCGCCGCGGATGACGTCGCCGCCGTTCGCCGCCGGGTCCCACGAGAAGGAGAGGCGCGGCTGCACGTCGTTGGTGTCCTTCGGGCGCGGCTTCGGCACCAGCGGATGGGTGAAGCCCGTGTTGTTGCCGCCATCGTCGAGATCGTAGCGCACGCCGGCGTTGAAGGTCAGCTTCGCGCTCGGCCGCCACTCGTCCTGGAGGAAGGCGGCGTAACGCTTGGTGTCCAGCGTGATGTCGGCCGAGCCTTCGCCGTAGGCGAAGGCGAGCGGCAGGGCGCGCGTATCGGTAACGTAGATGAACAGCCCCTCCTGATAGGTGTCGATCCGCGAGCGGTCCTCGGCGTAGAGGAAGGAGGCGCCCAGCTTCAGGTCGTGGCTGCCGCCCTTGCCGTCGAGGCTCGCGTGGAAGGTGTCGCGCAACTCGTACAGGTCGCCCTCGCCGAGCAGGTCGCCGAGGATGTTGCCGCCGGTCTGCAGCGTGTTGCCGGAGGAGAACCACTCCGCCACGGTGTTCGAGTTGGTGGGCTCGAAATACTTGCGGTGGCCGCCCTGGGCGCGCAGCTCGTTGAGCCGGCCGCTGGAGAGGACCGCCAAGTGCTCCAGAACGAGATTCCAGTTGTCGCGCTTGAGCGTCTGGCCGTAGGAGACGTCGGCCACGCCGCCGACGCGGAAATTCTCTTCCTCGTACTTCTCGTAGGCCAGGCTGGCGGCCAGGGATTGACCTTCCGAGAGGATCTGGTCCAGCTTCAGGAACCCGAGCGTCTGGTCGAACGGATGATCGACGTCGGCGGCGCGGGAGGCGAAGGCGCCGCCGGGCCGGAAGAGCGAGACGTTGTTCTCGTTGACCTCCTCCAGCGAGACGAAGTAGTGCGTGCGGTCGGCGCGGATGGGGCCGCCCACGGTGAAGCCGTACTGGTCGCGCGAGTAGTCGTTCTTCTGCTGCTCCAGGGCCCCCTTCTCGCGCAGCGCGTCGGCGCGATAGAAGCCGAAAGCCGAGCCGTTGACCTGGTTCGTGCCGGCGCGGGTGACGATGGAGAGCGCGCCGCCGGCGGTGCCGCCCACCTCCGTGTCGTAGCGGTTGTTGATGACGCGGAACTCGCCGATGGCGTCCTGGCTGAAGCGGATGCGCGAGAGGCCAAGGGCGGGATCGGTGAAATCCACGCCATTGACGAGGATCGTCGACTGGCTGGCGTTGCCGCCGCCGCCGATCACGGGACCGCCGTTGATGAAGCGGAAGCCGCCCCGCTCGCGCTCGACGCCCGGCGCGATGAAGGCCAGGCGCTGGAAGTCGCGGTCCGGTACGGGCAGCGACTCGATCTGCTCGGGAATGATGTTGGTCGAGGTGTCCGTCTTGTAGACGTCCACCAGCGGCACAGTGGTGCTGACGGTGATCGACTCGGTCACCGCCGGGCTCATGGTGGCCCGCACCTGCACGGTCTGGCCCACACGCAGCGTGATGCCCTCCTGGACGACCGGCGAGAAGCCCTGGAGATCGAGCTCGGCCTTGTAGGTGCCGGGCGGCAGGGCGGGCAGCTTCGCCGTGCCCTGGGCGCCGGTCGCCTCGCTGCGCGAGAGGCCGGTCTCCATGTTCTGCAGCATCACCGTCACGCCGGGCAGCGGCGTGCCGTCCGTGCCGCTGACCAGGACCTCGACGCTCGCGGTGCTGACCTGGGCGCCGAGGCGCCCGGCCGTCGTCATCACCAGCGCCAGCGCGATGGCGAGACCGAGAGCGGCCCGCCCGCGCGGCAGATTCTCATTCTTCCTAAGCATCATCCTCTCCTCGCGCCCGATCGGGACGCCGACAATCGGTGACTCTCCTCCTCCTCGCGCGGATCGAGACCGCGGCGCAGGATCTGCGAGAACTCATGGACGGCCTGGTGCGAATCCAGGCCGAAATGCATCGGCACGCCGAAGCACTTCTCGACGGTGAAGAAATAGAAGAACCAGCGGGTGGCGAGCATGACGGCGACCAGCGGATCCACCTCGCCCACCTCGCCCCTCTCGCGCATCTCGGCGAAGCGTTCCACATACGCGGCGCGGAAGCGGTCCGCCATCTGCTGGTAGAAGGTCTGGATGTGCCGGCCCTTGAACTCGATGACGTCGATGTAGATGAGCAGGATGTAGGCCGAATTCTCCCCCACCACCTGCTCGATGGCGGCCGCCATCTCCTCGAGGTCGCCCGGAAAGCGGGCGGCGGCGAAGATCCTGTTGAGCGGCAGCTCGGGGTCGAGCAGCACCTGCCAGTACTGGTCGATGAGCCGCTGGAAGATGACCTCCTTGCCGCCGAAATGGTGGTAGAGGTTGCCCACCGAGAGCCCGCAGCGCTTGGCGATCTGGCGCATCGTCGTGGCGCGGAAGCCCTGGCGGGCGAACAGCGACAGCGCCGCCTTCAGGACCTTGCGGGTCGAGGCGTCGGACTTGTCCGCCTGGGTTCTGCGTCGCGCCATCGGCTCTCCCGCCGCTCAAATACGGAACGAGCGTTCGGTTTTTTTCAGAGGATAGAGAGGCGGGGAGCGGATGTCAAGGGGGCCCCCCAGACGAGGTGCCAGTGGATCCGCGAGGGGATCCGCCGAGGAGTCCGCAGGAGCCCGGCGCTACTCTTCTAAAAATCTCGAAATGGACCGGCCCCACCCCTCTGAAACTCAAGCCTGGCGCGGGTTTGCAAGATAGCCGTGGCTTTTCCGTCTTATGGGGGCATGAGAAAACTACGTTTTGTCCCCGAAGGCGGCGCCCTCATCGAGGTCACCTGCCGCATCATCCACAGCCGTTTCCTCCTGCGCCCTGGCCCGGTACTCAACGAGATCGTCATCGGCGTTCTCGGCCGAGCCCAACGGATGTACCCGATTCGCGTCTGTGGGTATGTCCTGGCCTCAAACCACCTCCACCTCATCCTGGACGTCGACGATGCTCACCAACTCAGCCGCTTCATGCGGTACGTCAACTCGAACCTCGCCCGCAAGGTCGGCCGTCTTGTCGGCTGGCGTGACAAGATCTGGTCGCGGCGATACCAGGCCATCGTGATCAGCTCGGAAGAAGCCGCCCAGGTCGGGAGGCTCCGGTACATCCTCAGCCACGGAGTCAAAGAGAATTTGGTGGAGAGGGTGGATCAGTGGCCGGGAGTGCACTGCGCGCATTCCTTGCTGACGGGCGAGCCCGCGGTGGGTACCTGGTTCGACCAGACGCAGGAGTAC
>JBKPTH010000009.1:0-81548 GCA_046765915.1 Acidobacteriota bacterium
ATCCTGCCCGCGTTGAAGCGCTTGGTCCCGCGCTTGCGCCGGAGCTTTCGCGGGGCGCCGATTCGCTTCCGAGCTGATGCCGGCTTCAGCGCTCCAGCCTTGTACGAGTATCTGGACCAAGAAGGCATCGAGTACCTCATCGGCATCCCCGCTCATACCTGCTTTGAACCCTGGATTGCTCCGGTCTTGGCAAGGGCCAAGCGGCGCTTTGAGCAAACCGGCGAGCCGGTACGCCTGTTTTCCAGCTTCCGGTACCGCGCCCGCCGTTGGTCCCGCCGCCGCAGAATCCTGCTCAAGGTGGAAGTCAACTCCTTGGGCACCAATGTGCGGTGTGTGATCACCAACCGCCGTGGCCGTGCCGAAGAGCTGTTCACCCTCTACCAGGGGCGGGGAGAGACGGAGAATCGCATCGATGAGCTGAAAAACGAGTTGAAAGCCGATCGACTCAGTTGCTCGCGCTATCGGGCCAACGCTTTCCGGCTGCAATTGCACTGCCTGGCCTACAACCTGTTGAACTTCATCCGCCATGCCCTGCGAGGGACCGCCCTGGCTCAGGCGCAAGCTTCCACCCTTCGGCTCAAGCTGTTCAAAGTGGCAGCACGGATTCACGTGACGGCTCGCCGGATCTGGTTTCACCTGTCGAGCTCCTGGCCGTTGCGGTCGGTCTTTCGCAGTGCTCTGGAGGCGGTTCGACAATGGAGTCTCAGTCCAACTTGACCACCACCGCCTGCTCCTGCGCTTTGGGTCACGATCGCCAGCGGGAGTGTCTCTGTCGGTGGAGCCTTGACCTCCATTGCCGGCTCTGCCGGAGGTCAAGACTGCGCCGCAATCCAGTTTCCGATCACCCAACCCCCGCAAGACGGCCGTAAAGCCGTCATTCAGGAGAAACCCGGACGTAGAAATGACTTTCATGAATAATCCAGGTTAGGGAGCTCCTGAATTGGAGAAAGAAGCTGAAGGGGCCATGCCGCAAGTTCGACAGGAAAGGGCCAAGCAGGCAGATGGCGGCGGCAACACATAGTAATTTATGCAGAATGGGGCAAGGCGAACATGTCGCAATTGTCGCCGGACCCGCCGATCGAGCGGACTGGACCGGTCGCTTCGCGCCCTGGCCGTCTGGCTCCACTTCACGCAGTTGGTGGGAGCAGGGAAGATCCAGGAGGTCTATTCGCAGCTCCGGAGCTACATGCGGCGGAACTGGAACCGCCTGAGCCCTTGGGGTGGAGACGAAGAGACGAAGGCCGGAGCCTAGACGGCAAAGGGACGTTATAACGATCCATCATAGTGTCTTGTATGGTTGACCTTGTACGGTCGGGGCTGGCAAACCCAACATCTCAATTGGGCGGACGCTAATCTCAGTAGCATTTCATAGGAGGGCAGCTTGCGCCATCGAAATTCTTGCTTCGGCATCGGCACCGCGGTCCTACTCATCTCGATCGTCGCATGTAACGGAGGCAGCCGGAGTCCAACCGATCCCGGACCCCGCCTGCCGAGCATCGCTGGGTCTTGGACGGGCTCCTGGAGCTTAGGGAACGTCGGAGTTCGGAGTACCATGAATCTCGTCCAAGACCCAAACGGGAAGGTGACCGGCACTGTGGGAATCCTGGGGGACACCAGATCGATCGAGGGGTCTGTGACTCAGACACGGTTCTCCTGGCACCTGGCGAACCCTGCGAACTGCCCGAGCTTTGCAGGGGACTTGGATCTGGAGCTTGCTGCAGGATCGGTCATCAGAATGTCTGGCATGGCCACGCAGGATGCCCGTGCCTGTCTACCCAACGGCACGGAGACAAGCGGGCTCATGTCTTTTTCGCGGTCGGGATCCTAGCTGTTAACGTCGCCGGAGTCCCAGCCGCTCCGCCGGCCCTCCGGGCATACCTACGCGTCGGATCTCCACCGATTCGTAGCCGATGCGCTCGACGATGAACCTGCCTTCGATCGTCTGGCCTTCCATGGCGTTGAAGGTGCGTCCGCCGTCGCGGAGCACGGCGATCCTCTTCTCGCGCGGGCCGAAGCTGCCCAGATACTCCAAGGTGAGCGACGGGATCGTCGCGGCCGGCGGTGTCGGAACGGACGGCTGTTCTGGTGGCTGAACGAGAATCGGCTCGTCCTTCGGCGGCGGCGATTTACGAGGCGGATCCTGGAAGCGCCAGGGATCGCGTCCGGCGGCCGCGCGCGGGCGAGCTGCGTCGAGGTCTGCCAGATGCAGAGCCGCGACCTGGATTCCCGGATAAGGCTCCTTGACGGTAGCTTCCGAGGGAGGCGCCGGTTTTTCAGCATCTCCGCCCGATCCTGAAATCGGCGGCATAAAGCGCCACGTGTAGCCCAGCAGCAGGGCACCGAGAGAGATCAGGAGGATTCTCCGCCTCGTTCCGGCCTGCATGATCCGTCTCCTCATTGAGATGGCATCGGCATAGCTCTGATACGAGCGAGAGGGTTCCGGCGTCGTGGGCCCAGGGCGCGATGACCGCGCGAGGGCAAGTCGTCGCCGTACGCATCCCGGGAGCGATGGGCGGCGGCCGGACCGGCGGCCAGGTGCGCCCGGCGGAATCCTGAAACTTCCGCCCGTTCCAGGCGTATCTGGCTCACCATGAGGGAGATTCTGCGCATGCGCAACGCGATGCTCGCCATCCTTTTGACCCTGTTCGTCTCGACCGCCGCCGCCGTCCGCGCTGACGATCCTCCCAAGGGCGACAAACCGCCGGGCGACAAGGGCGGGGACAAGGCCGCGGCAGCGCCGGCCGCACCTCGCAAGTTCGTCACCCACCACCGCTTCACCGCCGGCGGGGTGGACATCCCCTACACCGCCACGGCGGAGGACATCGACCTCAAGGACCGCGACGGCAAGCCCACGGCGCGCTTCTTCACGATCTCCTACATCGCGGAGGGTGTGAAGCGGCAGGAGGACCGGCCGATCACGTTCTTCTTCAACGGCGGGCCGGGTTCCGCCTCGGTCTGGCTGCACCTCGGTTTCGTCGGCCCCAAGCGCATCGACATCCCGAGCGACGCGCAGGACCCGGGCGCGCCGCCCTACCGGCTCAAGGACAACCCGTCGAGCCTGCTGCGCGTTACCGACCTCGTCGAGGTCGACCCGGTCGGCACCGGCTTCAGCCGCGCGCTCGGCGACAAGAAGGACGCCGACTTCTGGGGCTACGACGAGGACGCCGACTCCGTCGCCGACTTCATCCGCGCCTTCCTCACCGTGCACGACCGCTGGAACTCGCCCAAGTACGTCCTCGGCGAGAGCTACGGCGGCATCCGCGGCTCGATGCTCGTACCGCGGCTCCAGGGGCAGATGAACATCGGTCTCAACGGCGTGATCCTCGTCTCGCCGGCGATCAACATGGGTGCCTTGCCCTTCGCCACCAACGGCAACGATCTCACCTACGTCACGCACCTGCCGACGCTCGCCGCGACGGCGTGGTACCACAAGAAGCTCCCGGATTCCTGGCCGAGCCTGCAGGCGCTGCTCGCCGAGGTCGAGCAGTTCGCCTCCGGCGAGTACATGCAGGCCCTCTTCCGCGGCGATTTGCTCTCGGAGGCGGAGAAGGGTCAGATCGCCGACAAGCTGCACCGCTATACGGGCGTGTCCAAGCAGTACATCCTCAACAGCGACCTGCGCCTCTACGCGCCACGCTTCGCCAAGGAGCTGCTGCGCGACGAGGGGATGGCCACGGGCTTCCTCGACACTCGTTACGCGCAGAAGGAGCTCGACAACGCATCGGAGTTCCCCAACAACGACCCGTTCGACGCCAAGACGGGGCCGATCTACGTCGCGCTCTTCCACCAGTACCTGCGCAATGAGCTCGACGCCGACATCCAGGAGCCCTACGTGCCCCAGAACGGCGAGGCCAACCAGAGCTGGAAGCGGCGGAAGAACGCGGCCGGCGCCTTCGCCGGCTTCGTCGACGTCACCGGCGACCTGGCCCAGGGCACCAAGGACAACGAGGCGCTGCGCGTGTTCACCGCCAGTGGCTACTACGACCTGGCGACGGCCTACTTCGCCAACTCCTACATGCTGCACCACAGCGGCATCGACCCGGCGCGGGTGACGATCCGGAACTACCCGGCGGGCCACATGATGTACCTCAACCAGGGTTCGCTCGAGCAACTGTCGAGAGACATCGGGGAGTTCATCCAGGGGAAGTGAGGGGGCGTGAGCTCGCGGTGGTGGTGTTGCTCTCGACTTACTCGTCGGACGGATCAATGAGCCGTAGCGATGGGAAGTAGCTGCGGAAGAAACCGCGATCCCGACTCAGGAGAGCCTCTGTCTGAATCTGGGCGTGGGCGCCGATGAGGAAGTCAGCGACCAGACGGTCCCGATCGCGTTTACGACGTATCGCCAGGCAGTATTCCCGCCACCGTTCGCCAGCCAACTCGGCCGCCTCCTGTCGTAAAGGCTCGTAGACCACTCCGAGCGTGGCAAGCGTGCGACGGAAAGTTGCTATCTCCGGGAAGTGGGCACGCACCTCGCCCCAAACGATGTCGCAGGCCACGAGAGCGCCAGCGCTGTACGCCTGGCGCAAAGCCTCTCGTGACGCTTCGCCGAAATTAGGATCGCCTGTCAACACATCCAGGAGAACTGATGAATCTACCGCGATCCTCACGGTTTCCTCGGCCGAGGTCCCCGCATCGCATCCAGAACCTCGTCGACGGAACGGTCAAGTCGGAGCGTGCCCCATACCTTGTCCACAGGGTGATCGCCTGAGATGCCCTTGCGGAGAAGGACGCCCTCCTCTCTGAGCTCGAACTCGACCAGCGTCCCGGGGACCAGTCCCAGCCGCTCTCGCACCTCGACAGGTACTGTGATCTGACCTTTTGAAGAAATTGTGCTTCGCATGGGTAAAGCGTAAGCCGCTTTACCTCAGGAGTCAATCAATCAGGCCTACTCGTTCCGGATCGCCACCATGGGATCCACCCGCGAGGCCCGCCGGGCCGGCAGCCAGGTGGCGAGGAGGGCCACCGTGGCGAGCAGCGCGGCGATGGAGACGAAGGTCAAGGGATCGCGGGCGCTGACGCCGAAGAGCAGGCTGGCGAGCACTCGCGTCACACCGAGGGCGCCGAGCAGGCCGAGCGCGATTCCTGTCGCCGTGAGCGTCGCGCCCTGGCGCAGGACGAGGCCGATCACGTCCCGCTTCTGGGCGCCGAGGGCGATGCGCACGCCGAGCTCCCGCGTGCGCTGCGCCACGAGATAGGAGATCACGCCGTACAGTCCGGCCGCCGCGAGGACGAGAGCGATCGCCGCGAAGATGGCGAGCAGCCAGAGGTTGAGCCGGCGGCCGGCGAGCGACTCGGCAACGACCTCCTCCATCGTCAGCACCCGGAAGACGGGCACGTCCGGAGCGACGCCGCGCGCCGCCCGCCGCACGGCCCCGGCGAGGCTCGCGGGCGGCACGGAGGTGCGGAGGACGAGGGTCGCATCGCCGAGCCAGCTCTCGGCGCCGATCTGCACGTAGGGGAAATAGATCTCCGGCAACGGCTCGCGGTCGAGACCCGCCTGCCGCACGCTGCCGACGACGCCGATGATAGTGTGCGGCGCTTCGGCGTCGATGCGCAGTTGGCGGCCGACCGGGTTCTCACCGGGGAACTGCTGGCGCGCCAAGGCGTCGTTGACGATCACCAATCGCGAGCCCGGCCCGCCGTCGGTCTCCTGGAAGTCGCGGCCGCGCAGCACGGGGATGCCCAGCGAGGCGAAGAGCTGCGGGCTCGCCACCCGGTATTCGGCGAGCGGCGCCTGGCCAGACGGCGGGTCCGGCCGTCCTTCCACCTTGTAGCCGCCGTTCGTCCAGGCGTTCTGGATCGGCAGCATGGAGATGACGCCGGCCGAGCGCACGCCGGGGATGTGCCGCACGGCTTCGAGCAGCGGCTGGAAGATGCGCACCGCCGAGCCCTGGAGCCGTTCGTCCGACACCGCGAGATGGGCGGTGAGCACGTTTTCGGTGACGAGCCCCGGCGCCGTGCCGCGCAGGCGCAGGAAGCCCCGCATGAGCAGGCCGGCGCCGACGAGCAGCACGAGCGAGAGCGCGACCTCCACCACCACGAGAGCGCTGCGGAAGCGCCGCTGGCGGCCGCTCGACGTGGCCTTGGCGCTGGCGTCGCCGAGGGTGTCGCGCACGTCCTCCCGGGCGGCCTGAAGCGCCGGCACGATGCCGAACGCCAGGCCCGAGAGCCCCGCGGCGAGAAGGAGGAACGCGAAGACGCGGCCGTCGAGCGGGATGCCGCCCGCGATCGGCAGCGCGCTCTTGGCGAGCGGCGTGAGCACGGCGAGGCCCCACCAGGCCAGCAGCGCGCCGAGGAGCGCGCCGGCGAGGGCCAGCACGAGGCTCTCGACGAGGAACTGGCGCACCAGGCGGGCGCGGCTGGCGCCGAGTGATAGGCGCACCGCCACCTCGCGCCGGCGCACGGCGGCGCGCGCCAGCAAAAGGTTGGCGACGTTGGCGCAGGCGATGAGCAGCACCAGCGCCACGGCGCCGAGCAGGATGAGCAGCGCCGGCCGTGAGCGTCCCACGACGGTCTCGCGCAGCGGCAGGAGCGAGACGCTCCGTCCCGCCTGCTCGTTGGGATACGCCTTCTCCAGGCGGGCGGCCACGGCGCGGAGCTGGACGGAAGCTTGTTCGAGCGAGACGCCGCGGCGCAGGCGTCCGACGACGGCCAGGTAGTGGCTGCCGCGCGCGCTCGCCATGCGTTCCGACGGCGCGAAGAGGGTCCAGACGTCCGTGCCGGTCCCGCCCGCGGGAAAATCGAACGAAGCCGGCATGACGCCGATCACGGTATAAGGCCGGTCGTCGAGGCGGATCGTGCGGCCGATCAGCCCGGGATCGGCGCTGAAGCGCGTCCGCCACAGCGGCTCGCTCAGCACAGCCAGATCGCCGCGGGCGGGATCGTCCTCGCCCGGCGTGAAGACGCGGCCGCGCAACGGCACCGCGCCGAGCACGGAGAAGAGACCGGCGGTAGCCGCCACGGCCTGGATGCGCTCCGTCTCGCCGGCGGTGGCGAGGTTGAGGCCCGCTTCCTGCCAGGCCGCGAGCCGCTCGAAGCTGGTGGACCCTGCCTGCCAATCGTGGAAGTTGGGCACCGAGACGGAACCCTGGCCGCGGTCGCTGAACGTCTCATAGATGCGCACCAGCCGCTCCGGCGCGACGTAGGGCAGCGGCCGCAGCAGCACCGCGTTGACGACGCTGAAGACGGCCGCGTTGGCGCCGATGCCGAGCGCCAGGCAGAGCACGGCCACGCTGGTGAAGGCCGGCGAGCGGCGCAGCGACCGCAGACCGAAGCGGACGTCGCGCCGCACGTCGTCCAGCCAGGTGACGCCGCGCACGTCGCGCACCTCGTCCTTGAAGCGGTCGACGGCGCCGAACTCGCGCGCCGCGAGGGCCCGCGCCTCCGCCGGGCTCATGCCGCGCTCGGCGTTCTTCGCGGCCTGCATCTCGAGATGGAAGCGCATCTCGTCGTCGAGATCGTTTTCGAAAGAGTCGCGGTCGGCGACGACGTTTACACGATGGGCGATCTTGCGTACTGTAGCCATGGCAAAGGCTCCTCACGCGGATTGCAGGATCCAGCGCACCGCCTGGGCGTACTGCTGCCAGCTCTCCGTCTCGCGGTCGAGCTGGCGCCGTCCGGCCGTGGTGAGACGGTAGAACTTGGCGCGCCGGTTGTTGTCGGAAACCCCCCACTCGGACTCGATCCACTCCTGCTCCTCCAGCCGGTGAAGGGCCGGATAGAGCGATCCCTGGTTGATCTGCAGGAGATCGCGGGAAACCTGCTGGATGCGCTGCGCCACGCCCCATCCATGTTGGGGACCGAGGCTCAACGTCTTCAGGATCAGCAGATCCAGCGTTCCCTGGAGAAGATCGGCGGTGGAAGGTTGGGGCATGGGCTCTCTCCTCGGATGTCTACAGGAGAGATGTACGGGGGAAGGGGGGGCAGGGTTTCAGGGGATCTTGAATAGGATCGACGGTGCCGGCAGCGCGGCTCTTCATCGTTCGCCCCTCTATCCTTTTGACTAGAGTTACTGTAGAATTTAGGTGTTTCTGGTAAGACGTTATCTATGGACATATCGACCATTGCGAAAGTGACTACCCTCGCCTCCAGAATGGCGCGAGGGCTGATCGAGTCTCAGCAAGACGTAGCCGGGGTACAGGTACAGGTGGAGACATACTCAAATCAGCCAAGTACTGACGCGCGTTCTTACCAGCAGGATCTATTGAATTCAGCCGCAGGTACCTAGAAATCCATCTGGCGTGTGCCAGATGACATGACGAGAAAAGGAGAGAAACGCTATGAGTTACGAGAAGAAGGACCTACAGGAGAATAGATTCGCATTTGAGTCGTCTGAGCCGCTGAAGTTTCCTGGTGGTACTCTGCATCGTGCTACCAAAAAAAAGTTCCCGGCGTTACAGGGCTTAGCTATTCAAGCTCTACACCTTAATGCTCGCGCGGTTCGGGAGCCCCACGTCCATCCCAATGCCCATCAGCTCGATTATTGTGTTTCAGGCAAGGCCAGAGTGGGTATCGTTGGGCCCGAGGGCCATCGACAGCTTTTAGATCTGGCGCCCGGTGACATCTCCTTCGTTCCGCAAGGCTATGCTCACTGGATTGAAAACGTCGGAGATGGGCCGTTGCATTTCCTGGTTATACTTTCAAATGCAGAGCCGGAAACTATCGAAACCTCGGAGATTCTTGGGGGTGTTCCCAAATCTACGCTAGCATCTGCGCTGGGCTTAGCCGAGGATCTCGTCAACAAACTGCACGGCAAAACAGTGACAATCGGCGATGGTTCTATTTTGTAACGACAGAGCAGAACTTTTGTAGTATCCGACGCCCTCGATTCCATCGGCAGAGCCCGACGCAATTGCGCGTCGGGCTCTGCCGGGTGAGTTGGCGGCATGACTGAGCTTCTCCAAGTCAAGCGCGAAGAGTCAGGTAAAAGAGCTTAGAGGTGCTATCGCTTCACGCGTGCGGCGACAGAGAGACGCTGAAAACTGCCCTTTGCTCACACGGAGGATAGACATGGAAAAAGATGCCGCTTATCGGACCAACCCTCTTGCGAAGGTTTCTCCGCGCGATGTCGAAAACTTATTTACGAAGATGGCCTCCGATCTTCATCGCAAGGTAGATCAGACACGCGATGCTTATTTCGGGTTCATCTTTCCAGTCACAAGAACCGATTTCAAAGCAGTAGCTCGTGCTCTGGATATTGACGACCAGGCTGCTCGAACGCTTTTCAGGAGAGGAACTGAGTTTTCAACATTCCAGCCAACCGGCCGAGTTCCGGGAACTATTACAAACCATATCGTAGGGGCATCTATTTTAGCCCTCAGAGGCAAGCAACTGGACACAGGCCTGGGATCGGTTTTAGACAAGAATGTTATTGAGCTCGTCCAGGAAAACGAAGAGATCGTCCTTGAAATAGCAGAAGCACGCTCTTCTTGGTTCGGCCGAATATTCTTCCCGGCGTCTGCATTCTCTAATGCCATTGCTGTGTTCGGGGGGAACGTCTCTCCAGATGCCTTCTACGATTTGGCGTGCAAATATGGTTATGGCGCCACAGCCGGGGATCGCAGAACTGTGAGAGGTGACTTTGGCATCGGGGTATGGCTGACTCTTTTGAGTGTAGCGCCTTAACAGCTCCTCGGAGGCTCAGAGCGCCGTCTCCTCCCACACGGCAACCGCCGCAGGGAGGGGAATGGGTCGATCATGCGACCCACAGGGCAGCCAACCCCGGCACTTGCAGCGCAGGGTAAGCGGCTGGAAAGGTCATACGTTGACGGCGTGCGCCCGTATGCCGCTCTTACAGCGACTTTTCCCGCACCAGCTTTCCCATCTTCTCCGAGCCGCGCAGGTCATCGAAGAGCGAGTAGAAGACCGGCGTCGCGAGCCAGAGTCAGCAGGAGCGAGAGGTCTGGCCGCCGATGACCAGGACGGCGATGGCCCGCCGCCCCTCGGCACCGGGGCCGGTGCCGAGGGAACTTCGCCGGCAGAGGATCCCTCGACCATTGCAGTACGATATACTGCGGCCGCGGTGAAAACTACTGCGGCTCCCGCCCTCGAACAGCTCCTAGGGTCACGGCTCCGCGCTAGACTCCTGGGGTGGCTGCTCTCGCATCCGGGAGAACGGTACTTCGTTCGACAACTGGCGGCTATCCTCGGCGAGGACTCGACGAACCTCAGCCGCGAGTTGGCACGTCTGGAGACCATGGGAATCGTCAGCGGCTCACGCGAGGGCCAGCAGAAGTACTTCCAAGCCGACCCAGACTGTCCAATCTATCCAGAGCTCCGTGGCTTGGTGCTCAAGACAGCCGGTGTCGCGGACATCTTGAGGAAGGCGCTTCAGCCGCTCGCGAGTCGGATCACCTTGGCCTTCCTGTTCGGTTCCGTGGCTGCCGGAAGAGAGGTTGCCGAGAGCGACATCGATCTGTTCGTAGCCGGAGACCTCAGCCTCGGCGAGCTCGTCGAAGTCCTGAGCCCTCTCCAGAATCAACTGGGCCGCGAGGTGAACCCGGTGGTCTATCCGCTTAAGGAGTTACGTGACAAACTTGCGCGTCGTCATCATTTCGTGAAGTCCGTTTTCGAAGGCCCCGAGGTGCTTCTCATAGGGAGCCCGCGTGAGTTTGAGCTGCTGCTCTCCACGCGGACCTAGATGAACGATGCGAGGAAGCCTGCCGCGACGAGCAAAGCCAGCGTGCCTCCCACGATCACCGCCTGCGCCTTCCAGGGCTGGCCCTTGAGAAATGTGAACGGCATCGAGAGCATGAGCGAGCCCGGAAAGGCAAGGCTCTTCAGGATCTCGCCCGTCACCGGCCAGCCGTTGCGACGGGCGGCGATGCCCAGCGCCGAAAGGACCGCCGTGGCGCCGATCATCACGCCCGCGCCGATCCACGAGTCGCGCGTGGTGAAATTCAGCTTTGACGGTCCACAGGCCATCCTCATCGATTTCAACATCGTTGGCTCTCCTTCGTTCGGCGCCAGGCGCCTGGTTCGGGTGGACTGCCGCACCTCGGCGGACAGCCACGCGTCGATCGCTCCCGCGACGATGTCGATCACCTGCTGCAGGTGCAGCGCGCCTTGTCCCACGGTGGCGAGAAACTCCTCGCCGTAACGCTCGCGCCAGGCGCGCGGATACAGGCGAAGCAAGCGTTCACTGGCGGGCATGCCGGTCACCCCTCCGCGAGCCTCGCCTCGCCGATACGCGCCACCGCGCGCAGGCTCTCGATACGGTGGCGCAGCACGCGCCGCCCCGCCGCGGTGAGACGGTAGGGCCGGCGCCGGTCCTCCGCCGGCAGCGGCTCGATCCAATCGCGCGCCTCCAGCCGGGCGATGGCGCCGTAGAGCGTGCCCGGGCCGAGCTTCTGGCTCGCCACCGCCTCGATGTCCTGCGTCATGGCATAGCCGTGCTTGGGACCATCGGCGAGCGAGATCAGGATGTACAGCGCCGGCTCCGAGAACCGCCCCAGATCGGCCAGCAGATCGTCTCGTTTCTTCATCGCTCGTAAAGTCCCAGGCAGCCGCGCTCCATAGTACGCCATACGTAATACTACGTGCTGCGTAGTAAAGTCAAGCGGGCGTCCACCCCGAGGCCGCGAAGGCCTCGGGGTGGACCGTGCAGAGGTGACTTAGAAGGAGATCAGGAGCCCGAGTTGGAGCTCGCTGAAGCGGAGCGTCGGCGAGGCGGTCAGAGCCCAATCGTAGTTGTAGGTCAGCTCGAGGGTGAAGCGCCGATTCACCGGCACGTTGAGACCGATGCCGAGGTCGACGCCGCCTTCGAAGTTGCCCGGGTCAAAGTGATAACCGCCGAGGCCGCCGTTCAGGAACACGTGGACCGGCGCTCCCGGGTTGAGGGTGTACTTGGCATTCGCCGACAGCGTGTAGACGTCCGTGTCGGGATTACTGCTGCGGCCGTCGAAACGCGAGACGCCGAGGCGGACGTCCCATGCCCACCGCGGCCGCCAGGGGTAGACGAAGTCGAAATGGACCGTCGACCCCTGCTTGGCGATGAGGTGGAACGCGCCGTGCGGCATGACCAGACCGCCATGCAGGCTGAAGAACGGCGGAGTCCTGGCGGTCAGGGTGAGATTCACCACCGGCGTGTCCGGATCGTTGCTGGCGATGGCGAGGCTGCAACTCTTCCGTCCGGGCCGCTGCGGAGTGAAGCGGACGACCAGGTCCAGACAGGAGTTGGGACCGAGCGAGGCCGGGAAGGGATTGTTGACGAGGGTGAAATCCGCGCACCCGACCGTCGCCGAGGCGACCGCCAAAGGACAGCCGCCGGTGTTGCAGACGGAGAGCGTGCTCTCGGCCGGCCTCCAGGCGGAGGTGGTCTCGAAGTCCGTCGAGCCGGTGACGCGGATATCGGGCTCCGTGCCGTTGCCGGTGATGGTTACAGTGGCGTTCGGGGTCGCCGGGTCGTTGCTCGGAATCGTCAGCGTCGCCGACTGCGAGCCCGTGGCCGCGGAATTGAAGATCACCTGGAACGGGAAGCAGAAGTCGTGGCTGATCGTCACCGGATAGCCGGCGGAAGGCGTCGTCACGGAGACGCTCGGGTTGGACGAGGTGATCGTCGAGACAATCAGGTCGGACTTGCCGGTGTTGCAGACGTTGAGCGTGCCGGCGCTGTTCGAGCCCACGCAGACGTCTCCGAGGTCGACGTTGCCCGGCACTTGAATCTGGGGAACGAGAGAGGGCGTCGCCGACCGGCAGGCCGTCGTTGCCGAGGCGCAAGCCTCGTTGCCGGCGGCATGCGCCAGGGCCTGGTAGAAGTAGGTGGTGCCGTTGGCGACGCCGCTATCGATGAAGGTGCCGCCCGCGAAGTCGTCGGCGATCTTGGTGAACGCGGCGTTGCAACCGACCTCGTTGCGGAAGATGTCGAAGACGCCGGTGCCGTTGACCGTCACGGCGACGGAATTGTCGCTCGGCGCCACCGCCAGGGACGGCACCGGCGGCGCCGTGCAGCCGGCGAACGTCACGTTCGCGCCCGGATCCGACGGACAGGCGATGCCATGGCGGTCGAAGGCCGCGAAGAGCGCACCGCCGTGCGGCGTGCCGTTCGCCAGGTTGCCGTCGTCGTCGTCCACCGCGCGCATGGTCTTCCACCAGGAGCCGATGTTGCAGCCGTCCGAGGTGAAAGTGCCGCCGGTGGTGCAGGAGAAACCGGTCGTGGAGGATGGCCGCGAGAGGTACCACAGACGGTCGACGACGTTCCAGGCGGAAGCGGTGCCCGGGCTGGGAAGGTCGCGGTTGGCGAAGTCCCAGATCGCCTCGGAGGCGACGTAGGACTCGCAGTGCTCCTCCATCCCGCAGGGACCGCCGCCACCGAAGCAGTTGACCTGGGTGAAGTTGCTCACCGTCGCCGGAGTGTTCGAGGCATGCTTGGCGAAATCGACATCACGTATCCCGGAGCAGGAGGTGCATGGATCGCCGTATCCTCCGCAGTTGCCGGTCTGGAAGAAGCCGGGGCCGACGCACGAATCATGAAGGGCGAGGACGGCAGTGACGTCAGCGTAGGCTTCGCTGGTGTTTTCCAGCGGCGTGCCGTCGTTCTGGTCGAACCCGTGGCCGAATTCATGCAGCGATACCGCGGCGATCTCCCCGGTATTGCCGCAACCGCCGCCCGATTTGAAGAAGTTGAGCGTCGCGCCGTCCCAGTAGGCGTTGCACGTCTGGTTGAGGTTGACGTTGGTGACGAGTTGGCCGTTGATCCAGGCGTTCGTGGGCAGCCAGGCGCGGGCGACTTCCTTGACGCGGTTGACGTGGTAGAACTGCGTCCGCGAGGCGTGGGTGTTGCCGGCGCCGCCGTGGCCGGGAATGGTGCAGTCGGTGCCGCCCGAGGTGCCGAAGGTGATGTTTCCGATGCCGTCGGAGGCCTGCGAGATACCGCCGCAGGTGTCGGAGATGCGCACGAACGGGCCGCTCAGAGTCGAGCTGGTGGGGAGCGTGAAGTTGTACAGGCCCGACGAGCTGGCGGTGCCGCCGGCGGCGTCGGCGAAGGGCATGGCACGGGTGACTTCGGCGCCGACGGCCGGCGAAACCAGGAAGATCCCGCCGGTGACCTGGGCGGTCGCATAGCGGTTGATGTCCACGAACTCGAGCAGCTTGCCGGAGGTCGCGTCGACGCGCGCGCGCCAGGTCCCCATCACGCCCTGGCGGCGAAAGACGATCTGCCACACCTTGACGAGCCGGCGGCCTTGGCCGGGCTCATAGCCGCGGGCGTCCCGCCTGCCGCCGGCATTGGCCGGCAGGAGATGGAGACTGCCCGCATCCAGGATCTTGTCTCGCGCGGTCAGCCCGCCGACGTATCTCGACACGGCGGCATGGGCCTTGGAACGATCGACCGTCGTGGGGGGAACCGGGGCGCCGGGAGACGGCAGGAGCTCGGAGCCGAACTGGATGAGCTTGCCGTTATTGACGCGGAAGACCACGTGCGCGCCTTCGACGACGAGGCCGTCGCGCACGACATCGAAATCCACGTTCCAGAGGTGGTCTGTGGGATGCCCGGACCGGCCCTGGTTCAGGACCAGCTCCTTGTTGGTGACGCCCAGCAGCGGGCCGAGACCCTCGAGCTCACGGCGGGCGATGGCTTCGAGCGCCGCCAGGTTGACCTCGCGCCCGCCTTCCTTGGCGTCTGGAATCCAGGCGACGCCGCCGCCCTCGGCCGCGGCGATCAGCCCGTTCCGCTGGTCGACCGATGCCTGCCATTCGGTCTTGGCACGATTGCGAAAAGCTTCCCAACCGGTTGCCGCGGCGGACGGCGCGAGCCGCTGGAATTCCGCCAGCGGCACGATGATCTGCGACGGCGCGAGCGCCTCGCTCCGCAAGGTGAGCTTCGACAGCGCGCTGGTGGACGGCTTCAGCTTCTGGGCTGCCGCCGGGCCGCTCGCCGCGATGGCGAACACCAGCAGGCAGACCACCAGCCGGATCGCACGGCATCGACCGGGACCGGCGCGGTCGGGCCGCCAAGGACAGACCGTGCTCGGGTTTGCAGACTTGCATAAGGGCCTGACTGTGTACCTGGACATCGCTTTCCTCCTTGTCTAGAGAAACCGCGCGCCGATGCGAACGCTATCAACTTTCGCAAATTATATCATACAGAGGGCGCTTCGCGCGGCCTGGCAATTTACCGGCCGGTTTTAACGCTCAGGCTCGTGCATGGCAGACCCTCTTACCTCTTTGGCGTCCGCGAGCCCGGATTGTTACAGGATTTGCTGCATTCTCTTCTAACGTCCGCCGGAAGGGGGAGCGCCGCGAGGTGAAGGCTTAAAAGACCCTTACTCCGAGCTCTGGAAAAACCACACGATCTCCGCCTGGCAGATCAGCGGCTGGGCCACGAACTCCGTCGCGGCGTGCCAGCCGGAGGGCAGCCGGGCGGGCGCGAAGTCCCGGCGTTGTAACTTCGCCACTTGGGCACCAACCCAGCCGGGTATAATCCTCCGCTCACCGGAGATCCAGATGGAGCCACAGCGGCAGGCCGATCCCGACGTCCGGACGCCGGCAGCAGTGACGCCCGCGAGCCTGGAGGAGCCGCGGATCCCGCGGCGCTGGAGCCTGCCCAAGCGCATCGGCTTCCGCTTCCTGTTCTCCTATTTCGTTCTCTTCTTCCTCACCGGCCAGGAAGTCGACCATATCCCCTTCAGCGGCTGGCTGATCCAAAAGTACACCGAGCTCTGGCACGCCGTCGCGGTCTGGATCGGCAAGCACGTCTTCCACATCCGCTACGAGATCGTCCTCTCCGGCGAGGGCAGTGGGGACACCACCTTCCGCTGGATCCTGCTCCTCTGCTATCTGATTCTGGCCGGCGCCGTGACGGCCGTCTGGTCCCTGCTCGACAGGAAGCGGCTCGATTACGAGCGGCTCGGCCAATGGTTCCGCCTGATGCTCCGCTTTTCGCTGGGGCTCGCGATGATCGCCTACGGGGCCTCCAAGGTGATCCCCAACCAGATGCCGGCTCCTTTTCCGTTCGTGCTGCTGCAGCGGGTGGGCGAGCTCACGCCGATGCGGCTGCTCTGGACGCAGGTCGGCGCCTCGCCGGCGTATGAGACGTTCACCGGCCTGGCCGAGCTGCTGGGCGGCGTGCTGCTGCTGGCGCCGCGGACGACTCTGCTGGGCGCCCTCATCTGCGCCGCGGACATGACGATGATCTTCATGCTCAACCTGTGCTACAACGTGCCGGTCAAGATCATGTCCTTCCATTACCTGGCGATGGCCGTCATCCTGCTGGTCCCCGATCTGCGCCGGCTGGCCGGCCTGTTCCTCTTCAACCGCACGGTGGAGCCCGCTCCGGCGCCGCGGCTCTTCACACGCCGGCGGGCGGACCGGGCGGCGCAGATCCTCTTCTCCCTGTTCGGCCTCTATGTCCTGTGCACGAGCCTTTACCACAGCCGGCAACGCTACGAATCGCGCCAGGCGGTCCTGCCGCCGATGTATGGAGCCTGGGAGGTCGAGGAATTCACGGTCGACGGCAAGGCGGTGCCGCCGTCGAGCGGCGCGGCGGGATGGCGGTGGGCGGCTTTCCAGCGTTCCGATGCCTTCATGGTCGAGCTGACGAACGGGACGCGTCGAGGCTATCCGCTCGCCGTGAACCGGGCGAAGAGGACCATGAGGCTCGGAACGTACCAGCGGGATGCGGCGGGCAAGGTCCTCGTGGACGCGGCGGGCAGGCCGCGGAAGATCGGCGGCTGGCCCTGGGAGCTGGCTTTCGCCGAGCCGGAGCCCGGCGTGCTGATCCTCGACGGGCGATTGGAAGGCCATCGCACGCACGCCAGGCTGCGCAGGATGACGCTCTCCGGCAAGAACTTCCACTGGATCATCGATCCGTTCACGGAATGAGATGCGTTGAACGGGCTGGCGCTCGGAGGAGCCGGCCCGGACCTCTTTGTGGGGGGAAAAGTTGTCCCATCCGGCGCAAACCGCCCAAGTTGGCATGCCAGGTGCTAGGATGATTGGGTAGAGGCGGGAGGCTGGCTCCCGCTCGTTTTGGGCGTGACAGAGACTCCGGCATCGGACCTTCGAACGATTCCCGATTCTGGCCCCGCACGCTCCGCAGCACAACGTCAGGCACTCTTGGTCCTCGCGACCGAAGTCGAACGAAGGTCAAAACGGAGGAGTCGGCACATGAGCAAGAAGCTGTACGTCGGTAACCTGGCCTATGGCATCAGCAACAGCGACCTGGAGGAGATGTTCGCGGCGCACGGCGCCGTGCAGTCCGCCCAGGTGATCGTGGACCGCGATACGGGCCGATCCAAGGGATTCGGCTTCGTGGAGATGGAGAGCGATCAGGAAGCGCGGGCGGCCATCGGCGCGCTCAACGGCAAGGAAGTCGAGGGGCGGACCCTCACCGTCAACGAGGCGCGTCCCCGCGAAGAGGGCGGCGGCGGCGGTCGTCGCGGCGGCGGCGGTTACGGTGGCGGCGGCGGCGGTGGCCGGGGCGGCTACGGCGGCGGTGGTGGCGGCGGCCGGGGTGGCTACGGCGGCGGTGGCGGCGGTCGCTACTAGGACGACCTCACGCCCTAACCCCCTCTCGTAAAGGAGAGGGGGAACGAGACGAGCTCGAGCCCCTCTCCTTCAGGAGAGGGGCTGGGGTAAGGTCTCCCCGCATATGCCGATCGTCGACTTTCACAATCATTTCTATCCGCCCGAGTACCTCGCGGCGCTGGAACCTTCCGGCAGCTCCCTGAAGGTGACGACCGACGGCGACGGCAATCCTGTCGTCCACTATCCGGGCGATTACAACGTCGTGGTGCGCGGCCATCGCGACATCGCCTACCGGCAGTCGGTGCTCGACGAGCAGGGCATCGGCGTGCAGGTGATCTCGCTGACCACGCCCGGCACCCACGTGGAAAAACCGGCGGTGGCGGTGGAGCTGGCGCGCCTCACCAACGATGCCTTCGCGCGCGTGCGCTCCGAAAGGCCGCGCTTCGTGCCTCTCGCCACGCTGCCGCTCTGCGACCCGGAAGCCTCGGCCGCCGAGCTCGTGCGCGCCATGGACGAGCTGGGGATGCCCGGCGCCATGCTGTTCAGCAACGTCAACGGCGTGGGGCTCGACGACGAGCGCTTTTGGCCCCTCTACGAGCGGGCGGACGAGCGCTACGCCGTGCTGATGATCCATCCGACGTATCCAGTGGGCGTCGAAGCGATGGCGGAGTACTGGCTGATGCCGCTCAACGGCTTCCTCTTCGACACCACGCTGGCGGCCTCGAAGCTGGTCTTCAGCGGCACCGTGCGGCGGTTCCCGCGCATCCGCTGGGTGCTCGGCCATCTCGGCGGCACGATCCCCTATCTCGCCGAGCGGCTCGACCGCGGCTGGCGCGCCTTCAAGGAGTGCCGCGCCCACATCGACGAGCCGCCCACCGCCTACCTGAAGCGGCACTTCTATTACGACACGGTCAACTTCAGCCAGGGCGCGCTGAAGCTCGCCGTCGAATTCGCCGGCGCCGATCACATCCTCGCCGGCAGCGACTATCCGCACCAGATCGGCAGCATTCCGCTGATGCTCGAGGCGATCCGGGCGCTGCCGATCGCGGACGGCGACAAGACGGGCATCCTGGGCGGCAACGCCGAGCGATTGCTGCGTCTTTAGGCACGGCCGGGGCGGCTACTCGGTTTTGCGATAAACTTCGTACAACGACGCTCAGCGATTCCTTCCTCGTGGCGACGCGGAGCGCGCCAACGAGAAGTCGTCCGTTTGACGCGTGAGGGAAAGGCATGCCGGGGATCTTCATCAGCTATCGCCGTATCGATACCGAGGCCTCGGCGGGGCGCCTGTTCGACGCCCTCCGGAAGGAATTCGGCGCCGACCAGGTCTTCATGGACATCTCCGGAGACATTCGGCGCGGGGCCGATTTCGCGCAGGTGCTGACGACCGCGGTCGAGGAATGCGACGCGGTGCTGGCTCTCATCGGCCCACAATGGATCGGCTGCACGCGAGCGGACGGAACCCGCAGGCTGGACGTTCCCGACGATTGGGTCCGCAACGAGATCTCGACGGCCTTGCGCCGCAATATCCCGGTCATGCCGGTGCTGCTCGGCGGCGCCTCGTTGCCTGGCGAGGAAGAGCTTCCGGAGGATCTGCGCGCCTTGCGCAGGCGGCAGCGGGCCGAGGTGACGGCCGAGCGGTGGGATTACGACGTCGGCATGCTCATCGAGGACCTGAGCAAGCTGATACCGCTGAGGCCCCTGGATGACGTCAGCTCCGCGAATACCGGCCTCCGTCTGCTCAAGGACCTGATCACCAAGGTACCGGCGGTGGCGGATGCGGCAAGCCGCTCGAAGGAAGTCATCGAAAACACCTACTCCCAAGTCGCGAAGCTCGTGCTGTTCAAAGTGGTCCACGATTCATTGCACGCCATCGAATTCGCCTGCCTTCGCCCGATGCAGGCAGGAGGCCCGACGGGCAGGTTGCGGCCGTTCAAGATCAGGTTCGCCGGAGAAGCGCTGCGGATTCAGGAGGCGGTGCAGAAAAAGGAACTGAACGCCATGCTGCGCGACGGCTTCGACGACCTCATGGAACGTCTCAAGGCGACCGCGAAGGCTCTGGAGGGGGCTGCCGTGAATCCGAGCGAAGAGGCCTATGACGACGCCGTCAGCGAGCTCAACGGGCTCCTTTCCGCCATCTCTCCGCAGTTGGATGCGGGGATTGCCCAGGCCGCAGCGGGGCTGGATCTGGACCGCCTCCTGGAGCTCATGACCCGAGTGAAGGACAGGCTGCCCGCGACGGCCGCCGGCAAGGATCCCGAGCTGGAGCCGTTCGTTCAGGGTATCGACGCCCTGAGCCGGCTGAGGGACGAGCTGAGCAAGCGGGTTTCCGAGCACGGACACCTGCAGCGCCTCGATTCGAAGCTGCGAACCGTGTGCTTCGGAGGAGCCCTGCCGGGGAAACTGGCCGGCGAGTGGGGAAGGATCCTGACGTTGCGCTCCAGGCTCGCGCCACCCTTCTCGCCGGAGCTGGGGGCGGTGAACGATGACCTCGTCGACATCGAAGGCGACATCAAGGCAAGTCTGGAGGAAGGGAACGAGAAGGCGGCTCTGGACCTGCTGGGAGAGTACTTCCGGTCCGTGAGCACGGTGTTCCGGGACGTCGACGGAAGCCTCAAGGAGTTCTGCCTGCGGCTGAGCGATGTGGCTCAGCCGCTGAAGACAGTCCTCAGCATGTGCTAGGCCGGAGGCCCTATGTCAGATTTGGTGGTGGCCCAATCCGTCGCGCCCTTCGAGAGCGCCAGCGAGCTCCGGGAAGCGCACGCGCGCCTCCTGGAAGCGCTCGACGGTCAGCTCGGAGAGGATGGCAGCTCGGCGGGGGAGGCCGCCGCCCTGGTGCATCTCGAACCCGAGATCCGGTGGTTTCTGGAGCGCGGTGCGGCGACAGGCGTCTACCTGGAGGCGATCAAAGAGCGTACGGCCTGCCAGGTCCTGCTGGATTACTGGGTTTCCAGCCTCGCGCAAGCGGGCCTGCAGGCGGGGAGCTCTCGCCTGGCGCGCTTCGACGCCGAGCAATTGCCGGACCTCAAGGAAGTACGTTGTCCCTACGTCGGGCTGGAGGCTTTCCAGGCCCAGGACCGGCCTTATTTCTTCGGCCGCGACTCCGACACGACGGCGTTGCTGGCCCAGGTGCGCGCCGCGCCGCTGGTCGTGGTGCTCGGCGCCTCGGGCAGCGGCAAGTCTTCCCTCGTCATGGGCGGCGTGCTGCCCGCTCTCGCGGCCGAGGGAACACTGCGCGTCGTTCCACCTTTCGTGCCGGGAAACACCGTGCTCGAGCATCTGGCGGCAGCGGTGCTGCGCAGCCGCGGCGAGACGGACGCCAGCCCGGCATCCGCGGCCTCGGCACTGCGGGAGAATCCCCGGAGCGTGCTCTCCCTGGTGGGGGCGGAGGCGCCGCCGGCGCTGATCACCATCGATCAGTTCGAGGAAGTGTTCACGCTTGCCAGCGTCGAGGACCGGGAGGCGCTCGTAGCCTCCCTCGCTCAGCTCCTGGAGGCCGGCCACCGCGTGATCCTGACCATGCGGGAGGAGTTCAGGAGCCGCATCGTCGAGCTGCGTGCGCTCGCGCCTTATCTCGACAAGGCCTGGTACTCGATGCGCCCCATGGACTACGACGAGCTCAGGGCGGCGGTGGAGAAGCCGGCGGCGCTGGTGAACCTGCAGTTCCAGGAGGGCATCGTCGACGACCTGGTCAAGAAGGTGCTGGGACAGCCCGCGGCGCTGCCGCTGCTGCAATTCACTCTGAGCCTGCTCTGGAAGGAGCGCGACCGCAACCGGATCACCCGGGAAGTCTATGACCGGACCGGGGACCCCTTGAACGCGCTGAAAGCCTCCGCGGACCAGTTCTACAACGCGCTCGCGCCGCAGAGCCAGATCGAGGTCCGGCGCGTGCTGCTGGAGCTGGTGCGGGTGGACGAGCTGCTCGAGGCGTATCGCCAGCCGGTGCCGATGAGCCGCCTGCTGCAGGCGGGCAGGGCGAACACCGGGGAAGTCATCGAACTGCTGGCCGAGAACGATTATGTCCGCATCACGGCGGGCGCCACCGCGGCGGACGCCATCGTCGAGGTCCAGCACGAGTCGCTGGTGCGCAACTGGCCGCGCTTCGTCGATTGGATCGACGAGAAGCGCCGGGACCGGCGGCAGCGGCTCGCTCTCACCGAGGCGGCGCGGCGATGGGCGGAGAGCGGCAAGCCTGGCGAGGGGCTGCTGACCGGCTGGCAACTGGAGGAGGCGAAGGGCCTCTCCGACCTCTCGGCCTTGGAGAAAGAGCTCCTCCAGGCCAGCTCCGAAGCCGTCGAACGCGCGCAACGCGAGAAACTGGAGGCGGTGCGGCGCGAGGCCGAGCAGCAGGCGACCGAGCGGCAGCAGGCGATCGAGCGGCGGCGCAACCGGCGCAATGCGGCGCTCGTGGCGGCAGGAGCGTTCGTCGTCATTGTCCTCATCGTGGTTGCCGGGTGGTCCGTGCGGGTCACCAGGCGGGTGCTGCTCGAGGCGGAAAGCAAGCGACTGATGGCCAACGCGGATCGGATTCAGAATACCGACTACGATTTGTCCCTTCTGGTCAACCTGGAGGCGGCCCGAGCCGCTCCGACCCTCGACGCCTCGGCGGGGCTGCTACTGCGCTTGAGCCACCCGCATGCGTTTCTACTGGGGCAAGACGGGCTCGGCAGCGTCGCCTTCAGTCCGGACGGCAAGCAGGTGGCCTCGGCGGGTCTGGACAAGACCATCACCCTATGGGACGTGGCCAGTCATAAGCGGCTGGCCACGCTGGAGGGACACAAGGACGAGGTTCGCAGCGTGGCCTTCGGCCCGGGTGGGAAGCGGCTGGCCTCGGCGAGTGCTGACGGGACCGTGATCCTGTGGGACGTGGGCAGCCGCCAGCCGCTGGCCACGCTGGAAGGGCACAAGGGCGCGGTCTATGGCGTCGCCTTCAGCCCGGACGGCAGGCTTCTGGCCTCGGCGAGCATGGACCAGACCGTGATCCTGTGGGACGTGGCCAGTCATAAGCGGCTGGCCACGCTGGAGGGGCACACGGGCGAGGTTCTCGGCGTTGCTTTCAGCCCGGACGGGGAGCGTCTGGCCTCGGCGAGCATGGACCAGACCGTGATCCTGTGGGACGTGGGCAGCCGCAGGCGGCTGGCCACGCTGGAGGGGCACAAGGACTGGGTCTGGGACGTGGCCTTCAGCCCGGACGGGACGCGGCTGGCCTCGGCGAGCGCGGACCAGGTGATCCTGTGGGACGTGCATGGTTGGAACCAGGCCCTCGGCATGCCGCCGGCCGAGCGGCTGGCCACGCTGGAGAGGCACCAGAGCGTGGTCCGCAGCGTGGCCTTCAGTCCGGACGGGAAGCGTCTGGCCTCGGCGAGCAGGGACGGGACCGTGATCCTGTGGGACATGGACAGCCGCAGACCGCTGGCCACGCTGGAGGGGCACCGGGACTGGGTCAATGACGTGGCCTTCAGCCCGGACGGAAAGCGGTTGGCCTCGGCGAGTGGGGACCGAACCGTGATCCTGTGGGACGTGGACAGCCGCAATCCGCTGACCACGCTGATAGGGCATGAGGGCGCCATCGATAACGTCGCCTTCAGCCCGGACGGGAAGCGGCTGGCCTCGGCGAGTGGGGACAAGACCGTGATCCTGTGGGCCGTGGACAGCGGCAACCGGCTGGCCACGTTGGCGGGGCACAAGGCTGAGGTCTTCAGCGTGGCCTTCAGCCCGGACGGGACGCGGCTGGCCTCGGCGAGCCGGGATAAGACGGTGATCCTGTGGGACGTGGACAGCGGCAAACGGTTGGCCACGCTGGCGGGGCACAAGGACGAGGTTCGCAGCGTGGCCTTCAGTCCGGACGGGACGCGCCTGGCCTCGGGGAGTCTGGACAAGACCGTGATCCTATGGGATGTGGACAGCGGCAGGCGTCTGGCCACGTTGGCGGGGCACAAGGGTGGAGTCATGAGCGTTGCCTTCAGCCCGGACGGGAAACGGCTGGCCTCGGCGAGCCGGGACAATACCGTGATCCTGTGGGACGTGGACAACCGCAAGCGGCTGGCCGCTTTGGCGGGGCACAACGATTGGGTCAATGGCGTCGCCTTCAGCCCGGACGGCAAGCGGCTGGCCTCGGCGAGTGGGGACAAGACCGTGATCCTGTGGGCCGTGGGCAGCCGCAGGCTGTTGGCAAAACTGGAGGGGCACCAGGACGCGGTCGTCCGAGTGGCCTTCAGCCCGGACGGGAAATGGCTGGCCTCGGCGAGCATTGACGATACCGTGATCCTGTGGGACGTGGGCAGCCGCAGGCCGCTGGCCAGATTGGAGGGACACAAGGATTCGGTTTATGGCGTGGCCTTCAGTCCGGACGGCAAGCGGCTGGCCTCGGCGGGCGAGGACAAGGCCGTGATCCTGTGGGACTTGGACCTGGGCGACCTCATGGCGGAGGCCTGCCGCACGGTCAAGCGGAATCTCACCTGCGACGAGTGGCAACAGTACATTGACGTCGACAAGCCTTACCGGAAGACCTGCGAGGCGCTGCCGGGGCCCGAGAAGTGCGAGTGAAATTCTCTACCGCGAGCCGGGCATCATCAGCCACAGCGCGGTCCGCCCGATGTTGTGATTCAGCTCCGTCTCGATGACCACCTGGCGGTCGTAGGCTTTCGACAGATAGTCACCGCTCCGGCTCGCGAGCCACCCTCCCGAAGCGCTCTGCCTTGGGAATCAGGCTATGGGCGTCCGTCCAATAGAGTTGCGGTACCTTCGCCGACATCCGCCTCTGGGGCGAGGGAAAACCGGCTCGCAAATTGCCACGCTGGCGATTCCTGGGGCCGAGAAAGGGAAAATCATGGCGAAGCATGGCATTACGTTCCTCCTCACCTGCACCCTGGGCCTGTTCGCGGCGTACGCCCAGGAGCCTCAAGCGAAGGCTGCTGTCATCCAGCATGTATTCGTGATTACGATGGAAAACCACGATGCGTCAGAGATTTTTGGAAATCCGGCCAACGCGCCCTACATCAACAATATGCTCATCCCGAGCTATGCCCGGGCCACAAATTTCAACGACGAGCTGCCTGGTCTCCGGAGCGAACCGCATTATCTTTGGATGGAGGCCGGGACCAACGTCTTCTCCGATCACACCTTCAAGACCGACGATGATCCTTCGGGAACCAACAGCACCGGCAACACCGCTCACCTGGTGACGCAGATCAAGAGCGCCACGAATGGCGTCACCTGGATGACCTATCAAGAAGGCCAGAGCTCCAAGACCGGACCTTGCCCTATAGCCAAGAGCAAGTTTTACGTACCAAAACACAATCCTTTCGTCTTTTTCCAGGACGTGTCGGGCAATCCCCCGACGAAGACCAACTCCTACTGCTCGGCGCACAGCAAGCCCTTCAGCTCGTTGGCGGCAGACCTGACGGCCGGCAGCATGGCGAGCTACGTCTTCATCACTCCGGACCTCTGTCACGACATGCACGGGAAGATCGGATGTCCGGGTACGAACAAGATCAAAGCCGGAGACGACTGGCTCAAAGCGCAGCTTCCCTCCATCATCGACTGGGTTGACCAACACTCGGGCGTCATCTTCCTCACCTGGGACGAAGGCGAAGACACGAGCAAGATGCCGTTTCTTGCCGTTGGCCCCGGTGTCAAGGCCAACTACGCCGGCAACGTCTCCTACGATCACGGGTCCATCGTCAAGTCCGTGGAGGAGATCTTCAACCTTCCGGTGCTAGCAACCGTGTCCGGCAACCAGGATCTCTCGGACTTGTTCAAGCCCGGGTTCTTCCCGTAGAGAGCGCGTGCTGCGTCGGGCGGCCGGCGCGACGAGGCCAAAGTTGCTGAAGGGACCGGAGGATCTGGCGGGAGAGCCGGTTCAGCGATTTTTCCGTACCAGGCGGCGATGTGCCCATGCCTGAATTGGCATATACTATGAGCCGGAGAGCCATGGTTCCGACCCGAGGTGAGACCCAACCCAAGCCGGTACGATGGATCGGGAGCAGCAGAGAGGACTGAGGGACTTTCCAGAGGATGTTCGTAGGCGAGTCGGCGGCGCGCTCTGGGATGCGCAACTGGGTCGCAAGGCAACCTACGCCAAACCGCTCAAGGGATTTGGTGGCGCTGGCGTTCTGGAGGTAGTGGACGACTTCGATGGTGACACGTATCGCGCCGTCTACACCGTTCGCTTCTCTGGAGTCGTGTACGTGCTGCACGCCTTTCAGAAGAAGTCCAGGCATGGCATCGCCTCCCCGAAACCTGACCTCGACCTGATCAAGCAGCAGCTCAATCGAGCCAGAGAAAATTACGAGCAATGGTCAAGAAGTCAAAACCCTCAATCCCAGTGACACCAAGTAGCGGCAACGTGTTCGCCGATTTAGGTTTCGCCGAGCCGGAGGAGGAGCTGACAAGGGCTGAGCTGGCCAGTCAAATCCGTCAGGTGATCAAGCGCCGACGGCTGACCCAAGTGGCCGCTGCGGCGATCATGGGTGTCGACCAACCCAAGGTGTCGGCACTGCTCACTGCAGAGGAGATTGCCTCCTCTCCGGAGATCGGAGCCCGGGCTGAGGATCGAGAGATGGAAAGCGGCGCGGAGTACGTAGAGAAGGTCCGCCGAGCTTCTCCGCGGTACTCACGGCCGCCCGAGTCCCGGCAGCTTAGGCGGCTCCTTCACGGACAGTGGAGAAGACAATATCTACGTGGATTCCGGCACGGGCAAGCATGCCTACCAGGGTATCGATGCTAAAGAGATCGATCCTCCCGCGAACGAGGTTGCTGATCCGCGGCTGCGTGACACCGAATAGCTTGGCCGCTTCGCCCTGGGTAAGGCTGCGTTCTTCGATGAGCTTGCGCACAGCGATCATGAGCGTCGAGCGGATCCTCAGGTGCTCGGCTTCAAGCTCATCGAAGCCAAGGTCTCTGAAGACATTTCCGCTCGATGGAGTGATCTTCGCATCCATGACGAGAGGCTCCTCCGTTGCGTCCGACGCGTTTCCTTCCGGCCCTTCAGGACTTCCCGATACCTCCCTCGTGCACGCTCGAGGTCCCGCTGGGCGGTCTGCTGTGTCTTCTTCGAAAAGGCGTGCAACGCAGAGTACGTGGAGGATCCGCGACACGCACACAGGGGTCAGGCGCCAACAAGGCTCAAGCGGCCTGGGAATCGTCTGGCTGTTTGATCAGGCTTTCTGCAGGGATGCCCAACTCTTTATGCAGCTTCCAGATCATCTTGAGGGTGAGCGGCCGCTTGTGGCTTAGGACCTCGTAGACGCGGTTGGAGCGCCCGATCATCGGTTCGAGATCCTTCACCGTCAATCCTCGCTGGTCCATCGCGAACTTGATGGCCTCGACAGGATCCGGTAGATCGAGCGGATAGTGCTTCCGTTCATAGGCTTCCACAAGCGTGACGAGCAGGTCCAGCCGCTCACCTTCGGGAGTGCCGGAGTCGGCTCTCATCAGCGAGTCAATCTCCTTGAGGGTGGCTCCGTAGTCCTCTTCGGTCTTGATTGGTCTGATGTCCATCTCTTCTTCCGGAGCCTCGACAGAGCGATAAGGCGTGCCCGCTGCATTGTGGACTCAAGTGGGGCTCACTTCAACTCGATTCAGGAATGGTACGGGGGTACTCCAAAAACGGACGGACGGCTCTCTCTTAGCCGGCTATAATCGACCAGCGCCAGCAAGGACTTCCGGAGGAACGCGCGGCCATGGCCGACTTGCAGGAGAGCTTCTGGGACAACCTCCTGGACTACATCCAGGATCGGACCGTCATTCCCGTCATCGGTCCGGAGCTCGTCACGGTGCGGGAAGGCGACCTGGATGTGCCCCTCTATGGCTGGCTGGCGCAGCGGCTGGCGGCCGATCTCCGGCTGCCCACTGCGGAGCTCGCCGAGGGCTTCGACCTCAACGACGTGGTTTCCATGCACCTGCGCCGGCGGGGAGAGCGGGAGGAGCTCTACCCCCAGATCCACAGGATGCTGCGCAACGCCGCGCTGACGCCGCCGGAGCCGCTGCGGGCGCTCGCCGGCATCCCCGGGTTCGACCTCTTCGTCTCGCTCACCTTCGACTCCTTGCTCGCCGAGGCCCTCGGCGGCGCACCGCAGATCGCCTATTCGCCGAATACCGTCCGCGACCTCGCCTCTCCGAAGGCCGAGCTGCGGCAGCCGGTGGTGTTCCATCTCCTCGGGCGGTCGTCGGCTTCTCCGGACTACGCCATCTGCGACGAGGACCTGCTCGAGTTCCTGCACGCCATGCAGGACAAGCAGCGGCAGCCCAAGACGCTGCTGGACGAGCTGCGCGGCAACCATCTGCTCATCCTCGGTTGCAGCTTCGGGGACTGGCTGACGCGCTTTTTCCTGCGCACCGTCAGGAGCCTCGAGCTGTCGCAGAAGCGCCGGCGCTGGGACGTGCTGGTGGGCGATCAGATCGCGCACGACGCCAAGCTGGCGTTGTTCCTCGAAAGCTTCAGCTCCGACGCTCGTGTAGTCCCAATGACCGCGGCACAGTTCGTCAGCGAGCTGGCGGCGCGCTGGCGGGCCGCCCATCCGCCGCAAGCGCCGAGCGCGGAGCCCGCGGCGCGCGAGGCCGGCACGGGCGGCAGGAGCGTCCCCACCGGAGCGGTTTTCGTCAGCTACGCGAGCGAGGACCTCGCGGCCGCCGGCAGGTTGGCCGAGGGCCTGCGCGCGGCCGGCCTGGAGGTGTGGTTCGACAAGAACGCCTTGCAGATCGGAGATGACTGGGCGCGCAGCATCCGCCGCGGCATCGAGCGCTGCTCGCTGTTCGTGCCGGTGATCTCGCGCCAATCTCTCAGCGAGGAGAACCGGCGCCGATACTTCTGGCGGGAGTGGAACGACGCCGAGGACTTCGCTCGCGGCATGGCGCCGGACGAGGCCTTCATCGTCCCCGTGACCATCGACGACACGCGCATCGATCGCGCTCCGCTGCCGGATTCCTTCAAGCGAGCGCAAGGCAAGAACCTGCCGGACGGGAACGTCCCGCCCGACGTCGCCGAGCTGCTCGTCGAGCTGGTGCGCGACTTCCATCGCCGGCAGCGGGCGGCTTGAGATGGCGGAGCCGCAACGCCCGGCCCTGAGCCGCGACAACCCATGGCCCGGGCTCGATTCCTTCGACGAGACGGACCGCGCTTACTTCCACGGCCGGGCGGCGGAGTCGGGCGAGCTGGTGCGGCTGGTCCGCCGCGAGCTGCTCACGGTGCTCTTCGGGCGTTCCGGGCTGGGCAAGTCGTCGCTGCTGAAGGCCGGGCTGTTCCCGCTGCTGCGCGAAGAGGATTACCTGCCGGTCTACCTGCGCCTCGACCATACCGGCGGTGCGCCGGCCCTGCGCGAGCAGATCTTTGGCGCGCTGCAGACGGCCTGCGCCGCCGACCGGGTCCAGGCGGCCCGGCCTGACGGGGACGAAAGCCTGTGGTCGTTCTTCCACCGGCGCGACGCGGAGTTCTGGAGCGCGCGCAACCGCCCGGTGATCCCCGTGGTCGTGCTCGATCAGTTCGAGGAGATCTTCACGCTCGGTCAGGAGAGCGAAGCGTCCCAGGCCCGTTCGGCCGCTTGCTTGGCGGAGCTGGGCGACCTGGTGGAGAACCGGCCGCCGGATGCGGTCCGGCAGGCGCTGGAAGCGGATCCCACGGCGGCGAGGCGCTTCGACTTCAAGCGCGCGAACGTCAAGCTGGTGCTGAGCTTCCGCGAGGATTTCCTGGCCGAGATGGAGGGGCTCAAGGAGCGGATGCCCTCCTTGATGTACAACCGCTTCCGCCTGCCGGCGATGAGCGGCACCCAGGCCTGCGAGGTGATCACCCGCGCGGGTGGGCATCTGGTCGACGACGTCGTCGCGCGACGGATCATCCGGCTCGCCTGGAAGAACGAGCCCAGCCCTCCCGTCGAGCCGGCGGAATTCCCCAAGATCGAGATCGACCCGGCGCTTCTCAGCGTGGTGTGCTGCGAGCTGAACCAAAAGCGCCAGCAAGCGGCGCCGCCGCTCGAGCGCATCACGCCCGAGCTGCTGGAGGGCGCCGACCGCGAGATTCTCGCGGGCTTTTACGAGCGCGGCATGGCCGGCCTCGATGCCCGCGTGCGGGCCTTCGTCGAAGACGAGCTCATCACCGACCAAGGCTACCGTGACAGCTATCCCGTGGAGGACGCCTTGGCCCACGGCATCTCCTCCGAGGCAATCAATGCGCTGATCCGGCGCCGCCTGCTGCGCGTCGACGAGCGGCAGAGCGTGCGCCGGCTCGAGCTGACCCACGACGTGCTGGCCCGCGTGGTCAAGAACAGCCGCGACAGCCGCCGCGCTCGCGAGGCGGAGGAGGCGGCGGAGGCCCGGGAACGCGCGGCGCTCGAGCAGCAGCGGCGCAACCGGCGCAATGCGGCGCTCGTGCTGGCCGGAGCGTTCTTTGCGATCGTTCTCATCGTCGTTGCCGGGTGGTTCGCGTGGAAAGCCAGCCGGTGGGAAAAGCAGGCCGGCGAGCTGCTGCACGAGGCGGAAAGCACGCGACTGATGGCGAACGCCGATCAGCTTCAGGAGCCCCACTACGACACATCCCTGCTGGTCAACCTGGCGGCGATCGGGGTCGCTCCGGCACTCGATGTTTCGGCCGGGCTGCTGCGGCGCTTCGTGAGCCACCCGCGGCTGGCCGCGTTTCTGCCGGGTCACCGGAAGAAGGTCCTCGGCGTCGCCTTCAGTCCGGACGGGAAGCGGCTGGCCTCGGCGAGCGAGGACAAGACCGTGATCCTGTGGGACGTGGCCAGCCGCAAGCCGCTGGCTACGCTGGAGGGTCACAAGGGCGCGGTCTGGAGCGTCGCCTTCAGCCCGGACGGGAAGCTGCTGGCCTCGGCGAGCGAGGACAAGACCGTGATCCTGTGGGACGTGGGCAGCCGCCAGCCGCTGGCCACGCTGGAAGGGCACCAGGACGCGGTCTGGGACGTTGCCTTCAGCCCGGACGGCAAGCGGCTGGCCTCGGCGAGCCGGGACCGGACCGCGATCCTGTGGGACGTGGACAGCCGCCGGCCGCTGGCCACGCTGGAGGGGCACCAGGGCGCGGTCCGGGGCGTTGCGTTCAGCCCGGACGGGAAGCTGCTGGCCTCGGCGAACGAGGACGAGACCGTAATCCTGTGGGACGTGAGCAGCCGCAAGGCACGCGCTACGCTGGCGGGGCACACGGGCGCGGTCCATGGCGTCGCGTTCAGTCCGGACGGCAAGCGGCTGGCCTCGGCGAGCGCGGACGAGACGGTGATCCTGTGGGACGTGGACAGCCGCCGGCCGCTGGCCACGCTGGAGGGGCACAAGGGCGCGGTCTGGGGCGTCGCGTTCAGTTTGGACGGCAAGCACCTGGTCTCGGGGGGCGAGGACGAGACCCTGGTCCTGTGGGACGCGGACAGCCGCAAGCTCCTGGCCACGCTGGTGGGGCACAAAGCCGGGGTCCATGACGTCGCCTTCAGCCCGGACGGCAAGCGGCTGGCCTCGGCGAGCGATGACAAGACGGTGATCCTATGGAACGTGGACAGCCGCTATTCGTTGGCCACACTGGGACGGCACGCGGGCGGCGTCTGGAACGTCGCCTTCAGCCGGGACGGCAAACGGCTGGCCTCGGCGGGCGAGGACCAGACGGTGGTCCTGTGGGACGTGGCCAGCCGCCAGCAGCGCGCCACGCTTGCGGGGCACAGGGGTATTGTCACCATCGTCGCCTTCAGCCCGGACGGCAAGCGGCTGGCCTCGGGGGGTGAAGACCACACCGTGATCCTGTGGGACGTGGACCGCCGCCAGCCGCGCGCCGTGCTGGCGGGGCACAGGGGCGCTGTCACCGGCGTCGCCTTCAGCCCGGACGGCAAGCGGCTGGCCTCGGCGAGTGAGGACCACACCGTGATCCTGTGGGACGTGGACAGCCGCAAGCCCCTGGCCACGCTGAAGCACAAGGCCGAGGTCCGGAGCGTCGCGTTCAGCCCGGACGGCAAGCGGCTGGCCGCGGCGAGCGGGGATACCGTGATCCTGTGGGACGTGGACAGCCGCAAGCCCCTGGCCATGCCGGAGTGGCACACCGGCATCGTCTGGAGCATCGCCTTCAGCCCGGACGGCAAGCTTCTGGCCTCGGTGAGCGAGGACCATACCGTGATCCTGTGGGACGTCGACAGCCGCAAGCCCCTGGCGACGATGAACGTGCACAAGGGCGCGGTCTATGGCGTCGCTTTCAGTCCGGACGGCAAGTGGCTGGCCTCGGCGAGCGGGGACCACACCGTGATCCTGTGGGGCGTGGAGAGCCGCAAGCCTCTGGCAAGGCTGGACGCGCCCCAGGAGGCGGTCTATGACGTCGCCTTCAGCCCGGGCGGGAAGCAGTTGGCCTCGGCGAGCGAAGACGGGACCGTCATCCTGTGGGACCTGGAGCTGGAGGACTTCGTGGCCGATGCCTGCCGCACGGCCAATCGGAATCTGACCTGCGAGGAATGGCGGGAGTATGTCAGCGCCGACAAGCCCTACCGGAAGACCTGCGAGGCGCTGCCGGGGCCTGAGAGGTGCGAGTGAATTCGGCGCTCTTCGCGGACGGCTTCGTACTCGTTAAGTGGAATCAAGGCGCAACCCGACAACGCTTGGGACCGAGCAGGAAAGGGAAGGGCCGGGCGAGCAGGCGGAATTCCTGATCCGGACGGACGACGCCCGGGTTGTCGAGCTTGGGGTCCTGCACCAGATCGTTGGCCATCTGGAAGGCGATCACCGCGCTGGCCGTGAGGGCCTCGAAGGAGCCGTCCCCGGAGCGCCGCGCCGGTTCGCCGACGGCCTTGAAACAATCCAGGTGGGCGAGCCGGCCCTGCACGTAGGCGACGGCGGGACGCTCGTCGTCGCCGCTCTGCTGGGAAAGGTCCCTCTGCGGCGCGTCCGCGAGGAGCGGACCGGACGAGAGGATCAACGCGAGAACCAGCGCGTACGTGAGCCACGGATGGAAACGAGAACCGGCAGGAATTCCTCGCCAGGCGATCCCAGCCAATAGCAGGGCCAGAACCAGGAGGATCGTCGACAGCTCTTCGACGGCGTCGGCGCCGCGGAGGTATGCCTTGCCAAGGAAGAGGCGTCCGAAGCTCCACAGCCATGCCAGCAAGGAGAGGAAGACGGCCGTCTTCATCACCCACGGCTGCGAGAGGGCCTCCACCCAACGCGTCGAATCATCCTGGACCGTGGAGAGGCGGGTGTAGGCGATCCAGGCGACGGCGCCCAGAAGCGCGATCCAGAATCCTCCGTAGTCGGCGAAAGCTTCGAGAATGGGCGGCACGGATGCGGCCTATTTCACCCCGACCCAGTCCGCCAGCAGCGGTCCGGGCTGGGGGTCCTGGAAGTAGCTGGCGGCGATGATCACCGGCCGCTGCGGCTTCTTCATGCTCGGTTTCTGTTGGACGGTGACGGCCTTGAGATCCGCGCCCGGAGCCAGGTTGCACGGTCCCCAGCTCTTCTCGGCCAGGGCGGTGGATTGGAACTCCGCGCTGCCACCCTGATACATCAGCTTGGTGACGAGCGTCTGCGCTCCCGGGAAGCCGCAGCGGGTGTGCTCGAAGACGATGGATTTTTTCCACTCTCGCGGGCTCACCCGGTAGAGACTGGAGTCGAGCTCCCGGGCGCGCTGTTCCGGGGTGAGCATGAGGCTCGCCAGACCTGCGAGGGAAGCGATGCGCGTGCGCGCCACGGGGCCTCGCCCGCCGGTCTCGCCCTGTTCGCCGCCGAGAGGCTGGAACGCGATGAGGACGTCCACCTCGGGCCCGGAGAGCAGAGCGGGCGGCGCCGACGCAGGCCAGGAGTCGAGGTCGAGGCCGCGCTTCCGGGCTGCCGCCGCGAGATCGCCGCCATGAGGCACGAAGAGGATCAGGGGCTGGACCTTGGCCGTCTCGGCGAGCCGCTTGCGGAAGGAGTCGAGGTCGATCCCCAGCGATTGCAGCTTGGCGGACGGCTCTCCGGGATCCGCCTCGAGGAGGCGGGAAGCCGCTGAGGGCTGTTGAATCAGACGGCTCGCGAGATCCAGGAACAGCCCCAGGCTCAAGTCCACCACCGGGGATTCCGCGATCGCGCCGGCGTCACTGTAGGTGATCTTTACCTGCTGCGCGTAGGTGTCCGGGCACAGCACAGCAGCGACCGTGGCCAGTAGGACGAGGTGAAACCATGCCCGCATGAAAGCCTCCCGCTCGGGACGCGATGACTTCTTTTCAGTCTCCAATGATGAAGACATTATACACGAAGCAAAGTAACAGCCTCCCGCCGTAACAAAAACGCCGTTCCGGACACCTTCGCCGATCTCGGCCAGGGCCGCTATGACGAGGTCCACAACATCGGCGAGATCTGGTGCGCCACGCTGCTCGAGATGAACCGCAGGATCGGCGCCGTGCCGCTCGCCGTGCAGCTCGTCGTCGACGCTCTGAAGCTGTCGCCGACCAACCCGAGCTTCCTCGACATGCGCGACGCGATCCTCAAGGCGCTCGCCGACAAGCTCACCGGCGGGCAGCTCGCCGCCGACGAGCACGCGCGGGTGAGGAACGCGATCTGGGGGACCTTCGCGCGCTTCGGCATGGGACCCGGCGCGCGCTCCAACGGCGCCAGCCTGTCCGGCATCGTCGCCGATTTCAACACGCCGGTGCAGCAGCCTGTCGGCCCCGTCGGCTCCGTCGTCCGGGGCGAAGCGACACCCAATCTGTCCATCCCCGACGCCAACTCCAGCGGGATCGCCAGCTCGATCACGCTGGCGCAGCCGGGCACGGCGCGGCGGATCAAAGCGGGGGTCGATATCACGCACACCTTCATCGGCGACCTGCGGGTGGAGCTCGCCACGCCCTCAGGCCGAACGGCGGTGCTTCACGATCGGGTTGGCCAGGGCCAGGACGACTTGATCACCACCTTCGATTCGGCCGCGAACCCGGCCCTGACGGCCCTCCTTGCCCAGCCCGAGCCCATCTCCGGCCGTTGGACCCTGAAGGTGAAGGATCTGGTCGGGCAGGACGTTGGCAAGCTCAACCGCTGGAGCCTGGAAATCGAGGCCTGAAACCTCTCCGGGGCGGCCTTCGCGATCCCTTCGCGAAGACCCGCCCCGGCGGCGCTGCGGGAGGCCTCTCCGCTGCTGTAGCATCCCGCACCATGAACACCTCCCGCCGTCAGGCCCTCGCCGGCGCCGCCGCGCTGGCTTTCTCCGGTACGTTGCCTCATTCCCTCTCCGCGCTGCGGCTGAGCTCGGACAAGCCACGGACGGTCAAGCCTCCTCGCCTCCGGCCCGGAGATACCGTGGGGCTGGTGGACCCGGCGAGCGCGCTGTGGGAGCCGATGAACGTGGAGATCGTGGAGGAGTCGCTGGCCGCGATCGGCTTCAAGGCGAAGCGCGGCGCGAACCTGCTGGCGCGGCGCGGCTACTTCGCGGGCACCGACGAGCAGCGCGCCGCGGATGTCAACGCCATGTTCGCCGACCCCGAGGTGCGGGCGATCCACTGCGTGCGCGGCGGCTGGGGCTGCGCCCGCCTGCTGCCGCTGCTGGACTGGAAGACCATCGCGCGGAATCCGAAGATCCTCCTCGGCTTCAGCGACATCACCGCGCTCCTGCTCGCCCTGCACGCGAAGACCGGTCTCGTGACCTTCCACGGGCCGGTGGGGACTTCGCAATGGAACCCGTTCAACGTCGGCTACATGAAGCGGGTGCTCCAGGAGGGCGAGGCGGTCACCTTCGAGAACCTGCGGGAGGTGGGCGAGGACGATCTCACGGTGGTGGAGAACCGCGTGCAGACGCTGCATCCGGGAACGGCGCGCGGCCGGCTGCTCGGCGGCAACCTCTCGGTGCTCGCCAGCCTCGTGGGCTCGGGATATCTGCCGGACTGGGACGGCTGCATCCTCTTCCTCGAGGACGTCGAGGAGGCGCCGTACCGCATCGACCGCATGCTCACCCAGCTCCGGCTCGCCGGCATCCTGCAACAGGCGCGGGCGGTGATCTGGGGCCGCTGCTCGGACTGCGGACCGGGCGAGGGCTTCGGCTCGCTCACCATCAGCGAGGTGCTCCAGGACCACATCAAGCCGCTGGGCGTCCCCGCCTGGCAGGGAGCGATGATCGGCCACATCGAGAAGCAGTTCACCCTGCCGGTCGGCATCGAAGTCGAGGCGAACGCCACGGCCGGCACCGTGCGGATGCTGGAGCCGGCGGTGGTTTCGAATCCGGCGTGAAGTCTTGCAGATTGAATTTTCAAAATTCAATCTGCAAGAGCCGCCCTACATTGCGGATCGCCTACGGCGCGTGCTCGCAGCCGCTGACGGTGCCGGTCACGCCGGCCTCCTTCCAGGCGTCGCCGGCGCTGCCGCAGGCGAGGGTGCCGTTGACGGTCGTGCTGTCGATCAGCAGGGCTCGCGAAAAGGTGTTGATGAACGTCTGGCCCTTGAGCTGGCTCTGGAGACCCGTTTCGAACGAAGGCTCGGCGGTCAGCATGGCGAAGTAATCGAAGTTGTTGGAGCGTGGATTGCCGCTCGCGTTCACCCCGGTCGAGGTCTGCTGGGCTCCGTACAGGCCGATCTGGCCGCGGTCGGCGGCGGCCACCTGGCCGGCGAAGGGTCCGGCTCCGTACAGCCCTGCGGTCCCGTTGCTAAAGGCGGTCGCCGCGATCATGGTGACGTTGAGGCTGCAGGGAAAGCTGCTGCCGCCGGTGATGCAGTCGAGGTCGCCATAGGAATCGTTGCTGACCAGGAGGCCGCGCGCGCCGGTGATCACGCTGTCCCACAGCGAAAAGAAGCTGGCGCGGTTGGCGGCCGCCGCGCGGTTGGCGTTGTTCTCCAGCCGGCAGCCGAGGCAGATGGCGAAGGAATTCCGCTGCACGTTGAGGCCGTGGACACCGTTGTCGGAGAGGATCAGCTCGGAGGCGTCGAGGAAGCTGCCGGCGGAGACGTGGACGCCCATCGAGGTGTTGTTGGTCATGCGGCAGTTGACCGCCTCGGCGCCCGAGAACCACAGGCCGAGCCCCGACTTGTTGGCGCCGGTGTGAGTGAACGAGAGGTTCTCGATGCGGATCAGCTCGGAGTACCAGACCTCCAACGCCGCGTAGACCGTCGACGCCGAGGCCACGCCGCGGACGCCGTCCGTCAGCGGATCGGTCCCGTGCAGCGTCAGCTTGCGGCGCACGATCTTCACGTTCTCGTTGCACAGCCCGCGCACCTCGATGGTGTCGCCGTCCACGCTGGCGTCGATGGCGCTCTGCAGGCTGTCTCCCTTGGTGCAATCCACGAGCTTGAGCTTTTTGGCCGCGGCGGCCGGAGCCGTTGCGGCGGCCCGCAGGCTCTTCACGCGCTCGCGCATCTGCTCCTTGCGGGCGCGCGGCGTCGCCGCGGCGGCCATCGGCGCTTCGTCGAAGGCCAGATCCTCGGGCTCGAGCATCGGTGGCGGAGCGGCGGCGGTTGTGGCGGGCAGGACGAACACGGACAGGGACAGGACGATCACGGACAAGAGAATCGACGGATTCCTTTTTATGCTCATGTTTTCCTCCTCTCATCTGCGGGTTTCAACTACAGATGATCGGAAAGGAAAGGGTATTTCCTTAGCGAAAGCGGGTGCGCTCAAGCGTCCGGCACGGGCGCACCGGTACCACAAGGACCAGGGAACGGCGCCGGTGGCGATGGGCTTTACGTTGTCATGGCTGTTGCACGATCTTCACGTCGTCCACCGCCGCTTCCACCAGGCTCGCCGAGGATGCGTCGGCGGTCTCGATCAAAATGCGCACGGTCTGCCCGGCGAACGAGGTGATGCTCGTCGAGCTGACGGCCCAGGCCGCGTCGTCGTCGGCGGTCGAGCCCAGCTCCTGGAGCACGGTGGAGGTGGTGGCGCCCACCACCTTGACGCGGAAGAAGTCCGCCGTCGAGGACTTCTTGTCGTGCGCAAAGTAGTAGGAGAAGGAGAGCGTCAGCGTGCCGGTCGCGGGCAGCGCGATGGCCGGCGACTGGATGGAGGTGGTGCCGCCGTCGACGTCGTTGGCGTTGGCATTGGCGCCGGCGAGGCGGCCGGTCACCTGGTCGTTGACGCCGGAGACGGTGGTGGCGAGCTGCTTCGGTCCGCCCGAGCTCGTCGCCTGCGGGACGCCGCGCTCCCACGCGCCGGACGTCGCGTTGTCGGTGCCGTTCGGGTTCACCGTCCAGCCCAGGGCGGTCTCGAAGTTGTCGAAGAAGACGGTCACCGGCGGCGGCGGCGTGCCTTCGACCGCGTTGCCGGTGACCACCAGGGCGAAGGGCTGCGGGCCGTTCGGCACGTTGAAGGAGCGCGCCGTCACCGTGTAGGTGCCGGCGGCCGGGGAGGCCAGCAGCACCTGCTCCAGGGTGTTGCGGCGGTCCGCCGCGCCGCCGGCCGCCGAGACGCCGCCGGAGAAGACGTTGCCGAGCCAGAGCGTGCCGGTGGGGCCGGTGACGCGCAGGTCGAGGTCGTTGTTGAGGTTGACGCTCGCCGCCGGAGTGGAGGGAAAGTCGGTCCACGCCAGGGTGACCTTCAACGGCTCGCCGGCGGTGACGGCGAAGGAATACGTGCGGTCTTCATTGGTGGAGCCGGTGGCGAACGGCGCCGCGTCGTCCTTGGCCCACAGCTTGCGCGTCTGGCCGGTGAAGAACAGCGCGTTCTCCAGCAGGATGCGGCCCCAGCCCTGGCAGTTGGCCGGAATGGCGGTGGTGTTCGCCATGCTGACCGCCGAGTTGACGAGCGTGGCCTTGAGCAGCGCCGCCGAGGGGGTGAAGCCGTTGGTGGAGACTTCGCCTCCCGTCGGGTACCAGCCGTCGGCGTAGTACTGGCGGATGAGCGCCGTCAAGCCGGTGGCGCCGGGGGAGGCCATGCTGGTGCCGGACATGGTGGCGGTGCCGCAGTTGTTGCTGGCGATGTTGACGTCGTTGCCGGCCGAGACGATGGAGGAGCCCGGGATGGTGACGTCGGGCTTGATGCGGCCGTCCAACGTCGGGCCGCAACTGCTGAACGAGGCCATGGACTCGGCGCTGGTGCCGCGCAGGGTGGCGCCCACGGAGACGCCGTTCTTGTTGGTCGAGGGACTCCCCACGCTGCCGGCGCCCGGGCCGGAGTTGCCGGCGGCGAAGAAGATCAGATCGTCCTTGTGGTCCCACATGAACTGGTCGACGTCCTGGCTGGCGGCGGTGTAGTTGTTCTGCACCGCGCCGTTCTCGTTGTCGCCCCAGGAGTTGGTGTGCAGGCGCGCGCCCTGGTCGTAGGCCTGCTGAAAGATGGGCTTCAGATCCACCACCGGGCAGCCGATGCCCGGCAGGTCGCCGCAGTTGTCGGTCTGGAAGCCGGCGTCCTGGATGACCAGCTTGGCGCCGGGGGCCATGCCGTCGGCCGTGTCGTGGGTCAGCAGGTTGGCGAAGTTGTCGCCGGCCACCGTGCCGCCCACGTGCGTGCCGTGGCCGTGGGTGTCCCACTCGTTGCCGGCGATGCCGCCGGCGCACTCGCCGGAGGCGAGGAAGTCCACGGCGACGACCTTGCGCTGGGCGGCGTTGAACGCGGTGCCGCCGTTGCAGAGGTTGGTGGGCGGCAGACCCAGGGACGTATCGCGGAAGAAGCACGAGTCGGCGTCGATGCCGGTGTCGATGATGGCGACGGTCGTGCCCTCGCCGAAGATCCCCTGGCTGAAGATCGGCGTCGTCTGGCCGCCGGCGAGGCCGGACTGGCCCACCCAGACGGTGGTGTCGTTGCGCAGCGCCTTGCGGCCTTCGAGCTCGATCCAGAAGACGTCGCGCAACGCGGCCAGCGGTCCGCGCAGGGCGGCGATCTCGGCCGGGGAGAGCAGCAGGCGGACACGGGAGAAGAAGCGGTCGCGGCCGACGCCCACGATCGCCTGCGCTCCCAGGTCCCGCATCGTCTGCACCACCGCCGGGAGATCGGCGTCGGGCAGGATGTGGACCATCACCGGCTGGAATTCCTGGGCTTTGACGGCCGCTTCTCCGGGCTCCACGGCCGCGATCTCGCGGGAGATCTTGTACTCGGGAAGGAACGGGCCGGTCCATGAGGCGCCCAGGCCGGAGAGGAGGGATTTCGCCGCCGCGCCGGCCGGCAGCTTCACCAGGTAGGCGTAGTACGGCAGGTAGGTGTAGATGCGCCGGCTGGCCTCGCGCAGGGCCGCGGCCTGGCGGGCCGTCACCGGCGCGGGGAACTTGACCAGTACGATCTCGTCTTCGCCCGGTTCCAGCGCGAGGGCCTTCAGAGCCTCGGCGGCTTCGGGGTCCGGCCGGCTGGTGTCGATGAGGCGGGAGTTGAGCGCGATGACGGCGGCGGCCCGCGCTTCGGGGCTCAGGGAATCCCGGGCGGCGAGACAGGGGCAAGCGGCGGCGGCGAGCAGCAGGTACGGGATCCAGCCTTTCGATCGAGGCATGGCGTCCTCCATGGTTGGAGCTTCATTGAACAGGGTGCCCGCCGGCCGCAAATACGCCCTTTCGCGGCTCGGCACGATTCCTGGGGATCAATGAGCGCACGCCACATCGGCGCTCAAGGCCAGAGCGTCCCTGCCGCGAGCGCGGTGAGGAGCTTGGCGAGCGGCCAGACCTCGATTCCCTCCGGAGTGCGCAGCTCGCGCGTGCCGGTGTAGACCAGGACCCGCCGCGCGAGCCGCGGCAGGTCGCCGATCGCCGTGAGGCCGGAGAGCCAGGCGGGCGTGAAGCGCGTTCCGGCTTTCACTTCGAGAGCCAGGTGCTCGCCGCCCCGCTGGAGGAGAAAATCGACTTCCACCGACCGGGTTTCGGCCGGCGACCAGTAGGCGATCTCGTCGAACAGCGGGCCCGTGTCGCCGTAGGCGCGGAGCAAGGTGTGGATCCAGCCTTCGAACAGAGAGCCGGCCTCCTCGGAGGACACGGCGCCGAGCTGTTTCTTGACCGCGCGCACCAGGCCGGGATCGAGCCAGTAGAGCTTCGGGTGCTTGCGTTCCCGCACCCGCAGGCGGGTCTCGAAAGCCGCCAGCCGCCAGGCGAGAAGGGTGTCCTCGAGGATCTCGAGATAGCCCTGGACGGTGGATCGCGCGGTGCCCGAATCGCGGGCGATTCCGGCGACGTTGACGACCTGGCCGTGAGCGACAGCGGCGATCGGAAGAAAGCGGACGAAGCCCGGAAGATTCCGCACCAGGGCTTCGCCCCGGATCTCCTCACGGAGGTAGAGCTGGACATAGGCCGCCAAGGTCGCGGCGCGATCCTCGGACGCCACGACGAGAGGAATGCTGCCGAACTGCAAGGTGCTCTCGAGGTCGAAAGCGGCGCCCAGCTCCTGCGGCACGAAGGGATACATCGTTCGCCATAGAGCCCGGCCGGCCAGGAGGTTGGTCCCCGCGGTCTTGAGCTTCCGGGCGCTCGATCCGAGAAGCGCGAAGCGCAGGCCCAGCTCCTCGATGGCGCGGTGGACCTCGTTCAAGAGCCCGGGAATCCGTTGCACCTCGTCGACCACTACCCAACTGTCCGGCTGGAGCGTCCGGAGCTCGGCTCCGAACAACGCCGGGTCGGCCAGGAAGCTTTGAAAGAGCCCCTCGTCGAGAAGGTCGAAGCGGCGAGCGCCCGGGAGGGTCTCGCGCGCCCAGGTGCTCTTGCCGACTCCGCGGGCACCGAAGAGGAAGAAGCTGCCCTTCGGCGCGACGGTGATCCGTGGGAGAACCGCCTTGACCATGCCGCCGTCATTTTACGCCGTAAAACGCCGGCATGGTGTACAAGCTTGCAGGAACCCCGCCTTCGTTTTCCTTCTCACCGCACCTCGAACGTCACCGTCGTGAAGCCGCTCTGACGGCTGACGAATCGATCATCGGGATCTCCTTGGACTTTCCGGGTCAGGGCACCACGGGGTGGATATCTCCACGGAAGCGGGGCAGGACCTCGAACTGCGCGAGGAACTGGCCGCTCTGGCCCACGGCCGTGATTTGCGCGCCCACTTCGATGAACGGGATGGTGAACGGATTGACGCCCGTCGAGGCCGCGATGAAGATCTGCACCTCGCCGCTGCCGTCGTCCACGAACACGCTGTAGCCGAAGGGCAGGTCGTTGCCCACCGGCCGCGTCACCGTGCCGGTGATCTCCACCAGACTGCCCTCGGTGGCCTCACCGACGGCACCGGTCGCCACCGGCGCCGGCGCCACGAGCGAGGCGCCCCCCAGCGTCTCGACGTCGGCCAGCGACGCCGGCCGCAGGACCAGCACGCCGAAGCCGTCGTCCGCCACCTCGCCGGTGACCCGCACCAGGCGGTTGAAGTTGAGGTTGGGGTTCTCGCTGGTGCTGACGTAGATGCCGGCAGTCGCGTCCTGGATCCCGAAGCCCTGGTCGAAGGTGGAGGAGGCAAAATCGCCGGAGGGCACGATGACCGCGCCTTCGACGGTGACGACGGTCCCCAGCGGCTGGCTGCGGGCGTCGGCGATCGAGATCACCGCCGCGGCGGCGGCATGGGTCGAGGCGAAGAGGGCGAGCAGCAGGAGGACGGCGCGAACGGTACGCATCAGGAGTCTCCTTTCTTGCACGATCCGCGGTATTACATCCGCGTTCCTTTAAATAAGGTGTTGTCGGGGCGGCCGATGTGGACGCCCCGGAGGAGGGCGGCCACACAGGGCCGCCCCTACATTGCAGATTGCTTCCTACTGGTACGTCACCACGAGCTGCGGCCGGTTGGCCGCGGTCGCGTTCTCGCCGGAGTAGTAGCCGATGTAGTCGTTGCCGGTGTCGTCGTTGTCGTCCAGGCTGAAGTAGATGCGGAGCTGTGTCGTGCCGGTCTTGCTGACGGCGGCGAGACCCGCGGCGTTCAAGCTGCCTTGCGACCAATCGCCATTGTTGGCGGCGTTGGAAAGGCTCGCCGCCTGGGCCACGGTCGCGGCGGCCTGGAAATCGCCGGTCTGGAGCGTCGTCGAGCCCGAGAAGCTGCCCGTCTGGACGTCGGCCCAGCAGGTGCCATGGGTGGTGAAGGGGTTGGTGCCGGAGACCGTGCCGCGGCGCAGCCGCAGGGTCGCCGAGACGATCGTGACGCCGTCGGGGATCGCCGAGGTGTCGAAGGAGACGACGGTCTTGTATTGCTTGTCCTTGTTGTCGTCGCCCGCCCGCAAGGCGCTGGTGTTGTTGCCGTTGTCGTCGAGCGAGCCGCCGGCGTTGGAGGTCTCGTTCGATTCCAGCACCCAGCCGTCCTGGGCGGCGACGGAGGTGAGGGTCACGGTTACCGGTCCACCCGCGCCCGCCGGCGTCGCCGACGTCTCGTTCGAGCCGGCGCCTTCGCCCTCGGCGTTGGTCGCGGTGACGACGTAGAAGTACGTCGTGCCGTTGGTCAGGCCGGTGTCGGTGAAGCTCGTGCCGACGACGTTGGTCTGGACGGTCGTGTAGGGTCCGCCGCTCGCCGTGCTGCGGTGGACGCTGTAGCCTGTGGCATGGCTCGCGGCCGCCCAGGTGAGGCCCACCTGTGCGTTGCCCGGCGTAGCCGAAAGGCCGCTGGCAGCGCCCGGCGAAGGCACGGGATCGACCCGGAAGATGAACGTGCCCGACTTCATGTCGGACAGCAGGACGTTGCCCGAAGGCAGGAAGACGTGGATGTTCCAGGCGCCGTTGTAATTCCCGGTGATCGACTGATTAAAGGTGCCGTCGCCGTCGGGATCGCGCCAGGTTTCGTACTTGCCGACCTCCACCGGGTTGGCCGGGTTCGAGATGTCGAACACCCGCAGGCCCGCCTCGTAGTAGGCGGTGATCAGGTACTTCCCCCGCACCTGGCCGTTGTGGATGCGGGAGTTGCCCGTGGCGTCGCCGGACCACTGGAACGTCGTCACCTGCGTCGGGCTCGCCGGGTTCGAGACGTCGTAGACGCCGATGTCGCGGACGTTGAACTCGTCGAAGGCGTAGAGGTAGTGCGAGTCGTCGTCCAGCCAGTTGCTGTGGGCGTAGATGCCGGACACCGTGGCCGACTCGCCCAGCAGCGCGGTGGTGCCGCTGGTGCGCACGTTGGTGATGTCGATGACGCGGTAGCGGATGGCGTACCCCTCCGCCACGTAGAGCAGATCCTTGCCGCCCGAGCCCGGGACGTTGGCCCGCGCGTAGCTGTCATGACAGTCGTGGCCGCTGCCGCTCCAGCTCGCGATGAGGGGCGGATCGAAAGGGTTCTGCAACAGGTCGAAGATCTCGCAGCCGAGCGTCGTGCCGTTGTTGGCCGAGTTCATGAACAAGAGGCCCATGCCGTCGTTGACGAACATGGTGTGCCCGTAGTTGGTACGGCCCCGGTCGGCGATACCCGCCGGGGGGATCGGATTGGAATCGACGCCGTTGGGGACCGAATCGGAAAGATAGGAGAGATCCACGACCCACAGATCGCCGTTCGATTGCGCGCCGACGTAGGCGTAGGTCTTACCCGAAACGGGGTCGCGGTGGATGTCGGCGTCCCGCCAGATGCGGCCTTTGGGCGGGCTCACGCCGCCCGACATGTCGATGTACTGGACCTGGAAGGGAGCGGCGGGGTCGGTGACGTCGATGATGTGCAGGCCGAAGCTGTTGCACTGCAGCGCGTACTCGCGCGCGCCGGCGGCGTAGCCCCAGATACCGTTGTAGAGCTGTCCTGTCGAGCTGTTGTCGCCGTAGTAGGGGTTCGGCGGCTGCGTGTTGATCTGGCCCAGCTTGGTGACGTTGCCGTTGCCGGTGTAGTCGGCCGGGGCTGCGGCCTGCACGACGTCCGGAGCGCTGAGGCCGAGCAGCGCGTCGATATAGATGTGCGTGTCGCGCGTGATCTGCTTGGCCGTCTCCTGGGCCTTCAGCCAGGTGTCGAGCTGCACCAGGAGACCGCGGGAGAAAAGCTCCTCGATCGTCGCGTGCTGCGCCTCGGTGATGGCGCCGCCTTCGACGAGGCCGTGCAGATAGGCCTCGATGGCGCCGGGGGTTTCGTCGTGGGCCCAGGCCGGCGAGCCGAAGAGGGCGAGCAGCAAGAGAACGGCGCAAACGGTACGCATCAGGATTCTCCTTGGACGGTCCGCAGAAAGTTTTCTCCGGGTTCCTGAAAACAAGGTGTCAGCGACGAGCGAAAAAGGCCGGGTCCACGCCGTCGCGCGGACCCGGCATGGGGGGACTACGCCAAAACCGCGTTCCGTCAGACCGGCGGCGGCCCGCAGGTCAACCCTTCGCTGTTCGCCTTCTGTTTACGTTCCCAGGTTAGTGCCTGCGCGGGAGCGTGTCCATCATCTCTAGCGATGATTTTTTGACCCCTCTGCATCATCTCCAGGGATGAGACGGCATCCTCTCTAGGGAGGAGGAGAGGTCCACCCTTCATCGCTGGAGACGATGGACGCGCCGCATCGCAGGCGCTAACCTGGAAGCACCAACGAAGTCTTTGAAAGGAGACAACTCGATGCGTACCGTGCGCGCCTCCCATCTGCTTTCGATCCTGGCAGTGCTCGCCCTCGGAGCGAACCCCTTGGCGGCGGATCCACCGGACAACCGGGACAGCTTCACCGGCACCTACGTGGCATCGCTCCCCGACAGGGCGGAGATCGTCCAGCTTCACCGGGACGGGACCGTGGAGCAGACCCTCTCGGACCAGGTGACCGCGGGAGCCGGAGGGTTCACGTTCAGCGACAGCCTCGGCTCCTGGAAGGTCGCCGGACCGCGGACGCTCTCCGTGCGCCTCATCAACTTGAACTTCGATCTGACGGGGCCGGCGCCGGCGTTCTCAGGCATCGCGGTGGTGGACTTTACGTTCGAGTTCGCGCCGGGCTTCCGCACCTTCACCGCGAGTTGCCAGGGCAAGATCTATCCCCCGGGGCAGGACCCGTTCGCCCCGACCGTGCCGCCCAGCGTCGAGTTCGACTGCAGCTATCTGAACGGATTCCACTACCAGCGCGTGCCGCTCGAGTAGCAGCCGGTTTGGGAAAACGGCGGCCACGTAGGGCCGCCGCTACGGCTCTCCGGCATTCTGTCTTTCTCCCTACTGATACGTCACCACGAGCTGCGGCCGGTTCGCCGCGGTCGTGTTGTCGCCCGAGTAATAGCCGATGTAGTCGTTGCCCGTGTCGTCGTTGTCGTCGAGGTTGAAGTAGATGCGGAGCTGCGTCGTGCCCGTCTTGCTGACGGCCGCGAGGCCCGCGGAGCTCAAGCTGCCTTCGGACCAGTCCCCGTTGGCGAGGGCGTTGGAGAGGCTCGCCGCCTGGGCCACGGTCGCCGCGGCCTGGAAGTCGCCCGTCTGGAGCGTCGTCGAGCCTGAGAAGCCGCCCGTCTGCACGTCGGCCCAGCAGGTGCCGTGGGTGGTGAAGGGATTGGTGCCGGAGACCGTGCCGCGGCGCAGCCGCAGAGTGGCCGAGACGATGGTGGCGCCGTCGGGGATCGCCGAGGTGTCGAAGGAGACGATCGCCTTGTACTGCTTGTCCTTGTTGTCGTCGCCCACCCGCAGGGCGCTGGTATTGGTGGCGTTGTCGTCGAGCGAGCCGCCGGCGTTGGAGCTCTCGCTCGACTCCAGCACCCAGCCGTCCTGGGCGGCGATGGAGGTGAAGGTGACGGCCGCCGCGATCACCGTGATGCTCACCGTGGCGGGCGCGGAATCGACCGTGCCGTCATACACTTTGAAGGTGAAGCTGTCCGGGCCGTTGTAGTTGGTGGCCGGGTGGTAGGTCACGTCGGGCTCCAGGCCGCTCAACGTGCCGTGGACCGGCGTGCTCACTACGCTATAGGTCAGAGGGTCGTTTTCCGGGTCCGAGCCGGTCAGCGTGATGGCGACCGCAACGTTTTCGGCGGTGGTGACCGATTGCGCGTTCGCGGTGGGCGGAGAATTCGTGCCCAGCAGGTGCGCGTTCACCAGCTCGGCCACCGTCCCCACGGTGCACTGGACGGCGTTGAATCCGAGGTCGAGGGCGGAGTAGGAGCTGGCGACGTCGGTAGCCGTGTGATAGTTGGGATTGATCCACTCCGCATTGCTGCCGGAGGTCAAGTTGCGGCGGTTCTCGCGCACGCTGATCGACGCCACGTAAGGATGGAAAGACGTGTCGTCCGTGTTGGTGCTGAAGTTGTAGGCCGTCGCCGGATACTGCGTGGAGTAGGTGCCGTTGAGGAAGCGCCAGTTCAGGGCCAGCGCCCGCGACAGGCTCTCGGCCGCCGTCCCGGCGCGCCACTCGACGTCCAGGTCGGCGTACGGGCTCTGGGACGCGCTCGCAGTGCCGGCCCCGTGGTCGTAGAGGATCATGTCGTGTTGGATGACGCCCAGCCACGTCGGCTCGCCCGCGGTTCCCTGCAGCGACCGGCGCTCCTGCACGTAGGCGCTGGACCCCAACAGGCCGGCCTCCTCTCTGTCCCACCAGATGAAGCGCACGGATGGGTCGGTCTGGACGTCAGACCCGGCAAAGACCTGTGCCGCCGCCAGCAGCAACGCCGATCCCGAGCCGTCGTCGTCATAAGCCGCTCCACCACCCCGCCCATCCAAATGTGCGGACACGATGTACATCTGGTCGGGATCGACGGCGCCCACCTTGGTTACGTAGAGGTTTGAGATCCCCCCATTCAACGTCGAAGTATGGTATTGCACCGTGTAGCCCATCGCGGTCAGTTGCGATGCCACCCACGCCTGGGCGTCGAAAAAGCTGTTCGGCGGAGAGCCCGGGCAGGTCGACATCCGGCAGCGGTCGCCGAAGCTCGTCAGGCCCTGGAGGTAGCTCGCGAACTGAGCGCTGCTCAGCCGGTCGACGAGGGCCTGTCGGTCGCTGACTGCCGGAGCGGAGTTGCCGGAGGTCACCAACACGTCGTCGATCACGGCCGTCGAGAGCTCGTCCGCGGCATCCTTCTTGTTGTTGTAGCCGCCCAAAACGATCGTGTGGGTGCCCGCGGCCAGGTTCCCCACGAAGACCTGGTGCTGCTGCCAATCCGTGGTCGGCAGAAAGGTGCTGCTGTTGCCCAGCGAGCTCGAGCCGTCGCCTCCGATATGGTCGATATAGCTCTTGGACCCGCGGCCGTACTGGACTCCGTCCACCTTGACCAGCATGCGCGTGTACTCGTCGTACTCGTAGGTGGCGGACTGGTCCAGCTTGTAGCGGAAGGCAAGCGCCACACCGCTCTCGTCCGCAGCCAGGTCGAAAGTGAGGCTCCACCCGCCGGACATGTCGTTGACGGGATTGGCATCGACTCCGCCCAACGTCACTTGCAGGCCGCCCGTATTGCCAAAGCCGCCAGACGCCACCCACGCGCCGCTGGCGTAGCTCGGTTGGCCGGTGCCAAAGGCATCGTCACCATAAACGAAGCCGTTCGGGTCCGTGTCGAAGCTTGCGGAGAGCAGGGTGACTTGCGCCGCGGCGGCGTGAGCCGAGGCGAGAAGGGCGAGCAGCAAGCCGGCGGCACGAACGGTACGCATCGGGATTCTCCTATGACGGTCCGTAGAGAGTTTTCTCCGGGTTCCATTAAGTAAGGTGTCAGCCACGAGCGAAAAAAGGCCAGGGCCCGCGTTGCGGTGGCCTCGCCGCTGCTGATCGCCACGGGCGAGGTCGGCGACGCCACCGAGAGCCGCATCATCACCGTCGCCGGCGTCATCACCGACATCTTCGACGACGGGACCTTCGGCGTGCAGTTCGCGGTGGACGACGGTTCCGGCGCGGTACCGGGATCAACCCGTTCGAGATCCCGTTCATCGCCTTGGGAAAGAGGATCCGCGTCACCGGCTTCAGCAGCCGCTTCGCCGACGAAGTCGAGCTCCAGCCGCGGTTCCTGGACGATCTCCAGCCGGACCAGCCCTGAGAGGGGGGTACCTTGCTGGGAGCGGCCTTCTTACTTCGTCTCGTTTTCGAAGTGTGTTAAGATATTCGGATATTTCGCTAGGAGGTCCCCATGGCTATGCCACACCTCTCTCGCCGTTCTGTCTGGTTGTTGAAAGTCCCGCTGTCTGTCCTCGTAGGTCTTGCCGCCGCGTTGCCCGCGGTGGTTGGAGGAGCCCGCCTGGCTTCGTTCAAGCCGGCCACGGCCCAGCCGGGGCGCTTCACGCTTTTCGAGAGCGGCCAGGTCCGCCCTCTGGCGCTGTCCCCGAGTGGGAAGCTCCTTTTCGCGGCCAACACGCCCGACAACCGTCTCGAAGTCTTTCGCATCGTGGGTCATGGCCTGCAGCATCGCGCCTCCATTTCTGTCGGCCTGGAGCCGGTGGCGGTCGCGGCGCGCAACGACAATGAGGTCTGGGTGGTCAATCATCTCTCCGACAGCGTCAGCGTGGTGGAGCTGGCCCAAGGCGGGCACAGCGGACGGGTCGTGAGGACCCTGCTGGTCGGAGATGAGCCGCGCGACATCGTCTTCGCCGGGCCGGGAAAGAACCGTGCCTTCATCACCACCGCACACCGCGGCCAGAACGTCCCCTACGATCCTCAGCTCACCGTTCCCGGCGTGGGCCGGGCGGATGTCTGGGTTTTCGATGCGGATCATCTCGGCGGCACGCTCACGGGGACGCCGCTCACCATCATCACCCTGTTCAGCGACACGCCGCGCGCCCTGGCGGTCTCCCCGGACGGCAGCACGGTCTACGCGGCGGCGTTCCACTCCGGAAACCGGACCACGACGGTCCACAGGATCTTCGTCCCGGACGGCGGGGAAGCCGCGGGGGGCCTGCCCGGACCCGACACCAACGTCGAAGGCATTCCGCGGCCGGAGATGGCGCTCATCGTCCGGTTCAACGGCACCCATTGGGTCGACGAGCTCAACCGGGCCTGGGACGACCAGATCCGCTTCTCCCTGCCGGACAAGGACGTCTTCGTCATCAACGCGAATGCCAATCCGCCGGCGCAGCTCGCCGGAGCCGCCGGGTCCTATCAGGGCGTCGGCACCATCCTCTACAACCTGGTGGTGAACCCGGTGAATGGGAAGGTCTACGTCGCGAACACCGAGGCGGGGAACGAAAAACGTTTCGAAGGGCCCGGCCTCTTCGCCGGCCACAGCATCCGCGGCCACCTTCATGAGAGCCGGATCACCGTCCTCGGCCCGGGGGGGAGCGTCGCGCCGCGGCACCTCAACAAGCACATCGATTACGCCCTCTGCTGCGACGCCGTCCCGAACGCCGAGAACGACAAGAGCCTCGCCCTGCCGCAGCAGATGGCGGTCACGCGCGACGGAAAAACGTTATATGTCGCAACGCTCGGTACGTCCAAGATCGGCGTCTTCGACACCCAGGCCCTGGAGAACGACACGTTCACGCCGAGCACCGCCGACCAGATCAAGGTGTCCGGCGGCGGCCTGACCGGCCTGGTGCTCGACGAGGACGCGCACCGGATCTACACGCTGACCCGCTTCGACAATTCGATCGCGGTCGTCGATACGGTCGCGGGCGCGGAGATCGCGCACGTCGCCATGCCCAATCCCGAGCCGCCGGGCATCGTCGCCGGGCGTCGTTTCCTCTACGACGCGTCGCTCACGTCGAGCCACGGGGATTCCTCCTGCGCGAGCTGCCACGTCTTCGGCGACTTCGACAGCCTGGCGTGGGACCTCGGCAATCCGGACGGCGTGGTGCAGCCCGTTCCCGGGCCGTTCGAAGTGCGCCCCTCAGATGTCGGGCTGATGGACACCCACCACCCGATCAAGGGGCCGATGATCACGCAGAGCCTGCGCGGCATGGCGAACCACGGGCCGATGCACTGGCGTGGCGACCGCACCGGCGGCAACGACAACCCGAGCGCGCAGCCGGACAGCGGGACCTTCGATGAAGTGGCGGCCTTCAAGAAGTTCCAGGTCGGCTTCACCGGCCTCCTGGGGCGCAGCGGACCGATCGCCGACGGCGACATGGAGGCGTTCGCCGCCTTCATCCTCCAGGTCACCTATCCGCCCAACCCGATCCGCAGGCTCGACAACCAGCTCACCCCGAGCCAGCAGGCCGGGCGCGACTTCTTCCTGCACAACTTCTCCGATTTGTCCATCCTGGGCACCTGCACGTCCTGTCATCGGCTCGATCCCGAGGCGAACCAGGAATACGGCGTGGCCGCGCCAGGCTTCTTCGGCACCGATGGCCGCTATACCCGGGATGGATCGCCGGAAGGGTTCAAAACGCCGCACCTCCGCAACCTCTACCAGAAGGTCGGCATGTTCGGGCTGAAGACCAGACCCGCCATGCCCACCAGCGACGCCTTCCTGGGGGACCAGATCCGCGGCTTCGGCTTCACGCACGACGGGGCCACCCCGACGATCTTCAATTTCCTCAGCACCACGACCGCCACGACGGGCTTCAACCAGTCTCCGTCCACGCCCGGCGGGTTCCTGCCCGGGCCGGCCGGCGAGCTCCAGAAACGCCAGGTCGAAGATTTCGTGCTCGCCTTCGACAGCAACCTGGCACCCATCGTGGGACAACAGACGACGCTGACGAATGAAAACGCAACGGCCGTCGGAGCGCGGATCGACCTGCTGATCGACCGCGCCCGGGCGGGAGAGTGCGACCTGGTGGTCAAGGGCGGGAGCAACCACGGCGAAAGGGGCTATCTCTACGATTCCGCGTCGGGGCTGTTCCTCGGCAACCGGCGGAGCGACGCGCCGGTCTCCGATGCCAGCCTGCGGCAAACCGCCTCGCAGGATGGCGGCGAGCTGACCTACACCTGCACCCCGCCGGGCTCGGGGGTACGCATGGGCATCGATCGCAACGAGGATGGCGTTCTCGACGGCGACGAACCATCGAACCAGACCTAGAAAGGATGGGAAACATGATGCGCACAGGGAAAACCTTCGCTTCGCTCCTGCTCCTCCTTCTGGCCCTGCCGGCCGTTGCCGCCGCGGCCACGCCCATCGCCGGAGCCCGCGACCTGCCGCTCGGGACCATGGTCACGATCGAAGGCCGGGTCACCGTTCCCTCCGGGCTGTTCTCGTCGGCGAGCCTGGAAGATCAGGGCTTCGCCATCCAGGACGTCACCAGCGGTATCTGGGTCCGCATGGACGTCAATCTCGGCCTCCACCGCAACCAGCAGGTGCGGGTGACGGGAACCCTCGGTCAGTCGTTCAATATCCTTTTTGTCGACGCCGAGCCCTCCGGCGTCGAGCTCCTGCCGGCATCGCCGCTGCTGATCGCCACGGGTGAGGTCGGCGACGCGACCGAGGGACTCATCATCACCGTCGCCGGCGTCATCACCGACATCTTCGACGACGGGACCTTCGGCGTGCAGCTCGCGGTCGACGACGGTTCCGGCGCGGTCGCCGTCTTCGTTCACCGCTCCACCGGGATCAATCCGTTCGAGATCCCGTTCATCGGATTGGGAAAGAGGGTCCGCGTCACCGGTTTCAGCAGCCGCTTCGCCGACGAAGTCGAGCTCCAGCCGCGGTTCCGGGACGATATCCGCCCGGACCAGCCGTGAGACCCGGAGGGGCGGCCACCCAGGGCCGCCCCTACAGGAAATTCCTCTTGGGCTTCGGGCCTACTGATAGGTCACCACGAGCTGCGGCCGGTTCGCCGAGGTGCCGTTGTCGCCCGAGTAGTAGCCGATGTAGTCGTTGCCCGTGTCGTCGTTGTCGTCGAGGTTGAAGTAGATGCGGAGCTGTGTCGTTCCCGTCTTGCTGATCGCCGCCAGGCCGGAGGCGTTCAAGCTGCCTTGCGACCAGTCGCCGTTGTTGGCGGCGTTGGAGAGGCTCGCCGCCTGGACCACGGTCGCCGCGGCCTGAAAGTCGCCCGTCTGGAGCGTCGTCGAGCCGGAGAAGCCGCCGGTCTGCACGTCGGCCCAGCAGGTGCCGTGGGTGGTGAAGGGGTTGGTGCCGGAGACCGTGCCGCGGCGCAGCCGCAGGGTCGCCGAGACGATCGTGGCGCCGTCCGGAATCGCCGAGGTGTCGAAGGAGACGACCGCCTTGTATTGCTTGTCCTTGTTGTCGTCGCCCGCGCGCAGGGCGCTGGTGGTGTTGGCGGTGGCGTCGAGCGTGCCGCCGGCGTTGGAGGTCTCGCTCGACTCCAGCACCCAACCGTCCTGGGCGGCGGCGGAGGTGAAGGTCGCGACGATGGGCGCAGCCACCGGCGTGGCCGACGCCTCGTTCGAGCTTGGCCCTTCGCCCACTCCGTTGGTGGCGGTCACCACGTAGTAGTACGTCGTGCCGTTGGTCAGGCCGGTGTCGGTGAAGCTGGTGCTGGTCCAGTTGCTCTGGATGGTCGTGTAAGGCCCGCCGTTCGTCGTGGCGCGGTGGACGCCATAGCCGGTGGCGCCGCTCGCGGCCGTCCAGGTGAGGCTGATCTGCGCGTCTCCCGGGGTGGCCGAGAGGGCACCCGGCGCGCCCGGCACCGACTCGCAGTACTGGGCCTGCTTGCCGATGACGGCGTAGGGACAGGCGGCATTCTCCAGCAGGTAGAGGATGGCGGTGCGGTTGCGGAGGTCTGGGCCGGAATCACCTCGTCGGGAGGATAGAAGCCGCCCTGGCCGGACGTCACCGGATACATCTCGAAGGTGTAGGTGAAGATGTGGTGGACGCCGTGGGTCCAGTCGTCGATCGTGCCATCGGTGATGTAGAGGTCGCTCGCCTGCTCGGGTGTGTAGCCGTTCATCGCCGCCATGGCCTGGCCCATCGTCACGTAGACGTCGTGGTCATCCTGGGTCATGTCGGCCGGCACGTCGGTGAAGGTATAGCCGTAGGGCCAGAGGACCAGCTCGCCGTAGGTGTGGAAGTCGATGCTGGCCGTGATCTGCTGCGCGCCGCCGACCACGCGGCTGTCGACGAAGTCGCGCACCACGTCGGTTTCGGGGGCGGAGAAGGCGGCCGCGCCGCGGTAGGTCTCGCTGCTCGTCGTGCCGCTGCTGCCGCCGCAGCAGCCCCACTTGTAGCCCCAGTTGCGGTTGAGGTCGGTGCCGATGTATTGGGAGCCGGCGTTGGGCTGGCGGTTCTTGCGCCAGGAGCGGTAGGCGCCGGTGGCGATGTCGTACTCGCCGCCGTCCGGGTTGAGGTCGAAGACGATCCAGATCTCGCGGCTGTCCACCAGGCTGGTGATCTGCGGATCGGTGCCGTACTCGTCGGTCAACATGTGGAGCGTGTAGAGGGCCATCTCGACGGTCAGGTGCTCGCGGGCGTGCTGGTGGTTGGTGAAGAGCACCTCGGGCTCGGCTTCGTCGGTGCCGACGTTGTCGGAGATCTTGCCGGCCCAGACGGTACGCCCCTCATAGGAGGTACCGAGACTGAACAGCGAGAAGATGCCCGGGTGGTCGAAGGCGACCTGCTGCAGCTCGGCCACCATCTCGGCGTAGTCGTGGTAGGCCGAGTCGGCGGGCGGGAAGGCCTGGGAGACCAGCAGCGGCTCGAGCGTGAGGCCGAGACGGCCGAGGGCCATGGCCTCCTCAGGAGTCGCTTCCACCAGGACGTAGTCGTGGCCGACCTCGAAGATGTCCGCGCCGGTGGCGGCGATGGCGGAGCGGGCGTGGGCGTCGAAGACCTGCGAGATCTTGTAGGTTCCGGTGTCTTTGTAGGGCTGGGCGGCAACGGGCGCCAGCGCGAGTAGCGCGAGCAGAACGGTCAGCGCGAGCGCCAAGCTCGACGGGCTGGAACGGCTGAGGATTGAACGTTGCATGAGGTGCTCCTTCTCGATTCAAGACCGGTTCAGGGCTGGATGCGATGGAAGGAGACAGGGCGCGCCGGCCGCGGTCGAGAAGGCCGAAGGCCAGGCATTGCGGCAGTCTTCCTCCTTTGGTAAAAGCGAGTAAGACTCTCGGATGCCAGGCCTTCGCGCATTGCCAATCCGCTCCGGATTACGCGCGCGGTGTCCTAAGGGGATTGGAAGACGATCTTCCCACGGTCAAGACAGCCTAGGGCTGTATAGAAGCCACCCGGGAGCTCAGTACCCTCTGCATGGATTTCCACTCCCTGTAAAGCTCCACACTCAGTCGCAACTCCGGGGGCGGACACGCCTATCACCGCCTCGCCGCTTTGCTGCCCTTGCGAGTTGATGATCCCCAGGGTAAAGGAGGCGCCTATCTCACTCACGATTGCTGCCGCTTCCTCACAGGTGGCTATCCCTGGCGGAATCGCAGAGAGAGGAGTCCACGGTAAGTGGGCCGTGAAGTTGACGCCGTTGGCGTTATCGGTCCAATGGATGGTACTGAGCACCGCATCCTTCCTGTCGTTGCAGACGACGGAAACCGCCACGTTGGCGTCCGTGAGTACACCAGCCCCCAACCCCGTACTAACGCCAACCAGGGAGACCACGCCACCGCCGTGGATCGTCCCGATGCAGGCGCTCACCGCGAGGGCCGCGATGACCAGCCCCACCCCGAGGAGCCAATTTCTTGTCCTAGACATTTTCATTTCTTTCTCCCTTCTTCCTTACCGTTAGAGGTTTAGTCCCCTCGACCGTCCCCGAAGCCGCCAAAGCCCGCGACTTTGCGGAGAAAGCGTGCGTCGGATCTCAGATCTCGATCGAAGTGCGTCCTGAGAGTAGCGGCTGAGATCCGCCGTGTATATCGTCGCGAGCGATGATTTTTTAGGGCCTCCGCATCATCTCCAGGGATGAGGCGGCCTCCTCTCTAGAGAGGAGGAGAGGGCGACCCTTTTGGATAGGAAGAGCTTCGGAACCCTTTTATCGCCACCGTTTCCGTAGAGACGTTCCCAGCCGTTTACGACATCCCTTGCAGGCCACGGGGACGGCGGGACGTCTCTCTCCTGGAGGCGCCATCCCGACCGATCCCGCGACGTCGTTGGCAGGCACGTCCCCGCGAGCGGTAGAGGCGTCAGACGGGATTGTGGCCGCGGAAGGTCCTTGCCTTCGAGGAGACGTCCCGCCGTCCCCGTGGCCTGCGATTGGATATCGTTAATGGGTTGGGACGTCTCTACGGGAACGTTGCCGCAGCGCGCATCGTCTCTGGAGAGGAGGGGAGGTCGTGGTCTCCAGCCCGGCAACTGCTCTTGGCTCGTGCTAGGCTTAGATTTCAGGAGGAGGCATGGACAGATGGGTGTAACCTTCGTCAAAGTGAAAGTGGCCAATCCCGCCGATCCTTCGCGCGCCGTCGAAGAGCAGTTCCTGGTCGATTCCGGGGCCGTCTATTCCCTGGTGCCGCGCACCGACCTGCAGCAGATCGGCGTCGAACCTCATTCCCGGCGCAGCTTCATCCTCGCCAACGGCGAGCAGGTCGACCGGGAGATCGGCAGCGCGATCTTCGAGTATCAGGGGCAGCGCGGCGATTCTCTGGTGATCTTTGGAGAAGAGGGTGACAGTCCGCTGCTAGGCGCGACGACCTTGGAGGGCTTCGGCTTGGTCCTCGATCCTTTCCGCCGCGAGCTGAAACCGCTGCCCATGCATTTGGCGTGAGCCGGGAACCAATCCCCGCAAGAGGCATCAGACGACACAGTGGCCGCGGAAGGTCCTTGCCTTCGAGGAGACGTCCCGCCGTCCCCGTGGCCTGCGATTGGATATCGTTGACGGGTTGGGACGTCTCTACGGGAACGTTCGCGGTCTGCCGGTGCGCGCGTTCGTCACGCCCGCACCACGGGGGGTCTTGCGGCGGGGCGCTTCCAATGAACGCTGAGGTATTGCCGCAGCTCGCTCAGCACGTCCTCGCCGATCGCGCGATGCTGCGCGGCTTCCAGGAGCTGTGACCAGAGAGTCCGGAGCTGCTCGTGCGCGACCTCGGCGAGCGTCGAATCCGTCAGTGCCCGCCGGCAGACCCGCGCCGCTTTTTCGAGGTCGCCGGCTTTCATGTGGCGCCCATAGAGGTAGAGAAGGTCGAGGAAGGCATCCTTGTACAGCTCGTGCTCGACGTCTCCGTCCACCACCTCGTTGAAGAGCCGCTCGGCCTGCTGTTTGGATCCAAGGGCGTCGAGCAGTTTCGCACCGATGAACCGGCCGCGAATTCGCAGCCGGGGTCTCGGATTGGCAAGGAGGAGCCGTGAGCACCGCCGAAAGACGGGCAAGGCTTCCCCCGGTTTTCCGACCCCAATGAGGCACTCTGCTCGGAGCAGCTCAGCGAGAAGCCTTAGATAGGAATCCTCGGCAGGGATCAAAGGGGTGGCGCGATCGAGAGCCGCCAGGCCTTTGGCGGAGTCGATTCCGGTCAAAACGTTGGCCATTTGAACCAGCGTGCGAGCCAGCAGGGGCCATTCGGAGAGTTCTTCATAGATCGCGCTACATCTCTCCAGAGTGTTCAACGCTTGAGACCGGTGCCCCTCGTCGGCCAGTGTTGAGGCAGCGACAGACAGGAGGCCCGCTTCCAGCCGCGGGTCTCCGCTCCCCTCCCTCAGGCGCTGCTGCGCATTGGTCAAGGCCTGATGGGCTCGCTGCCATTCGGCCGCCTTTCGCCGGGCGTTGGCGACTGCGGTCCACACCTCCGTCCGCAAGTCGTGATAGGAAGGTTCGGCGATCAGCCGGCGCTGGCTCATGGCCTCGGCCGAAAGGAGGGCGAGCGCGGCGAGAAACTCGGCCTCCTCCCAAGATGACTCTTCCCTCAGCTCGTCGAGCGCGAGTTGGAAGAACGGTAGGGTGTGGCACGCCTTGGACATCCGCACGCGGTCTCTTTGGGCGCGCCGGCTCAGCTTGCGCAGCTCGGCCCATTCCGCGAGAGCCGCCAAGGATTCCACTCCCCACTGGCGTTCCCGGTCGATCAGCTCGAACACTAGCCGCAGCGGACCCTCTCCCCGCAGCCCCGGAGTCGCCGCGCGCAACTCCTCGAGCAGGCTTCCAGCCAGAGCCCGGCAGCGGTCGCAGGAGACGAGGTGCTCAACGGCCTCCTCGGCATCGCGGGGGCCGCCATCGCCGCTCAGAACCCTACGAATGAGCACCCGTCCCAGGTGGGCCATTTTAGGCTCCGCTCAGGTTGGTCCTTTCTCAGCGTAGTTAAGCCTACGACGAAGTACATGCCTCTGTACAGTGCGCGAGGTGGGAAGAGCGAGGGACGCCGAAGACGCCCCTCGCCAAGTGGCGGGCATCAGCCGTTGGGGTCCAAACCGCCGCCTTCATCTCCAGTTACCGCCGGCCGCGGTTTGCACATCAGTCCGTCGGGGTCGCAGCCGCCGCCGGTTTTGATTTGGCCCGCGGAGTACGACGCGATGAGATAGAGCAAGAGCAGGACAAGGCGAAGCACAGCTCCTCCCTTCCAGGGACAGGCCGCACGGGCGCCATTGCCCGCGAGGGATGTCCCCCATGGCAGGAGTGTCCGCCTCTCCGGCCCCAAACGACAAGCTGATGCTTCCGTGAGCGAACGCTGAGGGAGCGAGGAATCCGACGATGGACGCACCCCAAATCCCCACCCTGGAGACGGAGCGCCTGCGGCTGCGGGCCTTCCGCGGCAGCGACTTCGAAGACTACGCCGCGCTACGCTCGGACCCTGAGGTCTTGCGCTACCTCGACTGCGGGCCGGCGCCGTGGGACCGTGGACGGTCCTGGCGGCACATGGCTTTCCTCATCGGGCACTGGCAGCTCGCGGGCTCCGGCATGTGGGCCTTGGAGCTGAGGGAGACGGGCGCGTTTCTCGGCATCGTGGGCTTCGCCGCGCCGACAGGCTGGCCGGGATTCGAGCTCGCCTGGACTCTGGCGCGGCGCTGGTGGGGGTACGGCTATGCCACCGAAGGCGCGCGGGCCGCCCTCGCCCATGCCTTCACCGTCTGGCACAAGGACCGCGTCATCAGCCTCATCCATCCGGAGAACCGGGCTTCCATCCGCGTTGCCGAGCGCATCGGCGAGAGACCGCAAGGGCGGCTCCGGCATCTCGACAGGGAGATGCTGTGCTATGGCATCGGGGACGGCGGGACGTCTCTCTCCTGTGGAGGCGCCAGAAAGCGACCCTGCTAGCCTTGGGTGGTGGCGGCGGTCACCACCCTTGCGTAGAGTCTCTGTGCATGCTATGCATACTCGATGTGGTTTGAATGGGAGGAGCACAAGGCCGCGACCAATGAGCGCAAGCACGGCGTGACGTTCGAGGAAGCAGCAACCTGCTTCTACGATCCCCTCCAGGTGGCCTATTACGACCCAGACCACAGCGAGGAGGAGGACCGGGAGATCCTGATCCGCCCACTCAGACCACGACAGGTTGCTGCTAGTCATCTACACCCTCCGTGGCGAGTCGATCCGGATCATCTCGGCACGGCGGTTGACGCCCAAGGAGACTCGGGACTATGAGAGAGGAATATGATCTCGCCAAGCTGAAGGTCAAGCGGCGGGGACCTCTGCCTGCCTTTCGCGATGCCGCGGGGCGGCCGCTCAAGATCCGCATCACCATCACCCTGGACCAGGATCTGGTGGAGCACTTCAAAGCTGAGGCCGCAAAGCCCGGCGCTCTGCCTTACCAGACCCAGATCAACCAGACGCTCCGCAAAGCGGTGATCGCTGAGGAGTTGCGGCCGGAGCAGACCGAGGCCATCAAGGCGGTGCTGCTCGAGGATCCCGACTTCTTGCGTGCCGTAGCCCGTCGGCTCGAGGTCCAGGGAGCCTCCCCTACGAACTCCTCGGAGTAGGAGCCGCCTGCTGCGCGAACGCGGCCTGCTACGGAACGTTCTCGCGAGCCCTGAGTCAGCCTCGTCAGGTTGACTGCGGGCGGGCGGTGCGATTGCGACCCATGGCCTTGGCGGAGTACAGGGCGAGATCGGCGGCCTCCAGCAGTTGGTCGGGCGTCATGTCGGGCAGCGGCGCGAGGGCCGCGACTCCGGCGCTGATCGTCAGCGTGGGGCCGGCGCCGGACGCGCCGTGCGGGATCGCCAGCTCTTCGATGTGCAGGCGTATCGCCTCGGCCACGCTCCAGGCCCCTTCCTGGTCCGTGCCGGGCAGGAGGCAGGCGAACTCCTCGCCGCCGTAGCGCGCCGCGAGGTCTCCCTCGCGATGGGTTGCCGCGCGCAGCACCTCCGCCACGCGGCGCAGGCATGCATCGCCCGCGAGGTGGCCGTAAAGGTCGTTGAAGGCCTTGAAGTGGTCCACGTCGAGGAGCACGAGCGCCACCGGGAACCGCAGGTGCCGGTTGAGCCGCGCCGCTCGCGACCACTCCGCGGCCAGCCGCCGGTCGAAGTGCCGCCGGTTGGCAAGGCCCGTCAGCGCGTCGAGGTCCGCCAGGCTCGAGAGCTCGGCGTTGGCCTCGCGCAGCTCCTGCTCGAGACGCCGCCGTGCGGTGACGTCGCGGATGGCGCTCGACACCAGGATGCCCTGCGCGGTCTCCAGCGGGCTCAGGCTGACCTCGACGGGGAAGATGCCGCCGTCCTTGCGGCGCGCGAAGAGATCGAGCCCGGAACCCATGGCCCGCGCCCCGTGCTCGGCGTGGAACGTGGACCGGTGCCTGACGTGCGCCTCGCGCAGATCCTCGGGAACGAGCATCTCCACCGGTTGGCCGATGAGCTCGGCCCGCGGGTAGCCGAAGAGCTTCTCGGTCTGCGAGTTGACGAGGACGATGCCGCCGCTCGGGTCGGCGATGACGATGGCGTCCGGTGCCGTCTCGAGCAGGCCGCGGAACCGCTCCTCGGACGCCTTGAGGTCGGCGGTGGCCCGGCGCAGCTCCTCCTCGGCCCGCCGGCGCCGCGTCTGGTCGTGGAATACCGCCACGGCCTGGGAGACGCGGCCCCTGGCGTCGAAGATCGGAGCTCCCCAGACCGCCACCGCGATCTTGGCGTCCGGCCGTTGGATCTCCAGGTCGTCGCTCTCGCTGGTCTCTCCCGCCAAGGCGCGCGCGGTGATGCTGCCCTGCAGCGGATAGCGCTCGCCGGTGCCGGCGAGGAAAGTCTGGGCATTGAGCTCCGACAGGTTGACCCCGGGGGGCACGGCACGCCCGAGGAGCTCCTGCGCGGCGCGGTTGGCGTACTCGGTCTTGCCGTCCGCGCCGGTGACCAGGACGCCCAGCGGCAGGGAGTCGAGATACTGGATCACCGCCTTCCAGTAGCCCCGGCTCTGCACCACGATGACGGCGCAGACCGCCCCGGCGAGCGCCAGCAGCAACAGGCGGCTGACCTGATTGTCCCAGTTGAACCTGCCGTAGCCGCTGAGCGCGAGGGCAGGCGCGCGCAGATCGTAGCGGCTGGCCGCCCACAGCACGATTCCTCCATACTGCACGATCGCCGCGAGAGTGGCGAGCAGGCACCACCGCCGGTCCTGGCGCAGGCAGGCCAACGCCAGCGCCACGAAGTAGCAGCAGAACACCACCCGGCTGTTGGTGGCGGCGAGAGGATTGCCGGCGAGCACGAACGCCGCGTTGATGGAGCTGACGATGCTGACGTCGAGGAGGCAGGTGAACAGGCCCAGCCCGGCGGGCGGCGCCGCCCTTTTCGCCAGCCACAGCACGAGAAGTCCCAGGGCGAGGACCGCCGCCGCGGCGGCGAGGCCGATGCGAGCCTCGGCTTCCGGCGGCCGGAACAGGACGGTCTGGAGCGGGATCAGGGCGGCCAGCGCCATGGCCCACAAGCGGACCTTGGCGGCCAGCACCTCGCCCTTGCGGCCGAACGCGAGCGACTGGAAATCGGGCCTCTCCCATAGCCGCGCGGAGAGCTCGATGGCGGGAGTTTCCTCCGCGGCGGGCAGCGGCACGGTGACCTCGATCTCGGCGCCGGCGCCGGGAGCCGAGGCGATGCGGCAGCGGCCGCCGAGCAACTGCGCGCGCTCCTCGATGCTCGCCAGCCCCACGCCGCCGGCGCGGCGCGCCTCGCCGGGATCGAAGCCGCCGCCGTCGTCCGCCACCGTCAGGCGCGCCGTGCCGGCGGCGGCCCGCAGCGTCACCTGGGCCGTCCCCGCGCCGGCGTGGCGGACGGTGTTCGCCAGAGCCTCCTGGGCGATGCGGTAGAGGCCGAGGGCGACGTCCGGCGGGAAGGAGTGCCTGGCGCCGGCCAGGCTGAATCCCACTCGCAGGCCGTGCCGTCGTTCGATCTCCGCGCAGTGGTCGCGCAGGGCCGTGGCCAGGCCGCGGCGCTCGAGGGACGCGGGATGCAGATCGTGGCTCAAGCGGCGGAGGTCTTCGGCCAGCTCCGTCAGGCCGCCGCCGATGGCGTCGAGATCCGTGCGCTGGGGACCGCTCTCCAGAAGCTCTTTGCGTGCCGCCTTGAGCGCGACGGCGAGGCCGGCGAGCCGCTGGCCGAAATCGTCGTGGATCTCGCGCGCGATCCGGCGCTGCCCTTCCTCCGCGGCGGCCAGGTGGCCGGCGAGGACGTCGGTACTCCCGGGGCCCGATTTCACGCCGCCAGGCCGCCGGCTTGCGCGGCGTAGAGCGCCAGCTCCACCCGGCTCTCCACCCGCAGCTTCTCGTAGACGCGGTTCAGGTGGGTACGCACCGTCGGCACCGCCAGGCCGAGCCGCAGCGCGATCTGCTTGTTGCCCAGGCCCTCGGCGACCAGACAAAGGATCTCCGCCTCGCGTGCGGTGAGGACGGCCTCGTCCGCGGCTCGCGGCAGCCGCTCGAGGCATGCCGTCCGGGCGATCGCGGTGCGGGCCACCGCCGGACTGACGTAGAAGCGGTCCGCGAGCACCTCGCGCACGGCGCGCTCGATCTCCTCGGGGGCCGAGGTCTTGAGCAGATAGCCGCAGGCCCCGGCGTCGAACGCCGCATGGACGCAAGAGGGCTCGGCGTGGATGCTCAGGATCAGGACCCGCACGAGGGGAAGAGCCGCCTGGAGCCGGAGCGTGGCCTCGATGCCGTCGAGGCCGGGCATCTCGATGTCGGTGATGACGAGGTCGGGCAGCAGGCGCTCGGCGGCGGCCAGGAGCGCGCGTCCGTCCGTTACCGCGCCGACCACCGCGTGCTCGGGCTCGAGCAGCTTGCACAAGCCGGCGAGCATCATCGGGTGGTCGTCGGCGAGAAGGATCCTGGGACGTCGATCGGACATGTTTCGCTGTCTCCGTAAGAGCGGCCTTGTCTCATGAAGAGCGGGCTTGATCAAACATCTTAGAGAAGACTCGCGAGCTTGTCATCCTACAAATGTATCGAGCGCCTTCCCTCTTTTCGGGTGGGGCGGAGCCTGCCGCCAGCGAAAAAAGTGGCCAGGGGAGCTCCTGCTCCCCCGGCTGCGGGGTAGAACGCCGCCTTGTCACTCTGCGGGGTTCACCCCTCAGGATCAGGGATGAGGCCGCCGCCTGTCATCCTCAAAACGTTGATTTTGGTCTCAACGTTTGTTGTAGGCACAGCCCGCGCTCGCGGCACAGCGCGAGGAATTCGGCGTCGCTCCAGCCGCGGCCGAGGAGGGTCTTCACCAGGGGCCGGGCCTCGTCGACGCGGCCGAGGTAGAGCAGGGCGCGGGCCCGGGTATCGAGAAAGTCCACGGCCTCCGCGCCGGCGGTCAGCGGCGCCATGAGGTCGGCGGCTTCGCGCCAGCTCGCCTCGGCGCGCGCGGTCTGCGCCTGGTCGCGATAGAGCTTGCCGACCTCCACCAGGGCCTGGGCCAGCCGTTGCCGCTCGCCGGGGTTCCGCGGATCGGCGGCGAGCCGCTTGCGGGTGGCGTCGATGGCGCGCTGATAGAGCGCCAGGGCGCCGGCCAGGTCCCCCCGCTCGCGCCGCAGGCTGGCGAGGTTGCCGAGGGCCTGAATGACCAGCGGGTGGTCCGGGCCGAAGCGCTGCTCGAAGATCGCTATGGCGCGGCGATACAAGGGCTCGGCCCCGGCGAGATCGCGCCGCCCGCTCAGCAGCAGGCCCAGGTTCATCAGCGTGTAGGCGACGCTGGGGTGATCGGGCCCCAGGACGCGTTCCTGGATGGCCAGCGCCTGGCGGTAGAGGGACTCGGCCCCGGCGACGTCTCCCCGGCGGTGGTGCAGGGTGGCCAGGCTGTTGAGGCTGGAGGCGACTTCGGGGTGGTCGGGACCGAGGACCTGCCGCTGGATCTGGAGAGCGCGGCGCAGGAGGGTTTCGGCGCCGCCGAAGTTGCCGAGGTCGATCAGGCACAGGCCCAGGTTGTAGAAGTTGCGGGCGACCACGGGATGCTCGGGGCCGAGGACTTCCCGGTTCACCGCCAGCGCCTGCCGGAACAGCGGCTCCGCTTTTGCCGGATCGCCGTGCTGGCGATAGAAGATGGCGAGGTTGGCCAGGCTCTCGGCGACCTGGGGATGGCGGGGACCGAGGGCCTGCCGCCGGAGGGCCAGCGTGCGCTGGAGGAGCTGCTCCGCGGCGGCGTCTTCGCCGGCGCCCAGGTGGACGAGGGCGAGGCGGTCGAGGACGTCCGCCACCCGGGGATGGCGGGGGCCCAGGGCCTTCTCCCGCACGGCGAGGGCGCGCTCCCACAGGGACCTGGCCTGGGGGTAGTCCCCTTCCGAGAAGGCGAGGCCGGCGAGGGCGTCGAGGCTCTGGGCCACCTGCGGATCCTCCGGGCCGAGGGCGGCCTCGCGCAGCGCCAGCGACCGCTCGAGCAGCGGCCGGGCTTGCGGGTATCGGCCTTGACGCTCGGCGAGACGGCCCAGGCTCTCCAGGCTCTCGGCGGCCTCCAGGCTCTCGGGGCCGAAGAGCCGCCGGCGGGTCTTCAGCGCCTGCTCCAGGAGGGGGGACGCCTTGTCGTACAGCCCGAGCTGCTGGTAGACGGTGCCCACGGTCTGCTGCAGGCGCGCCTTCACCCGCGGCTGCCCCGCCAGCTCGCGGTCGAGCCGTCCGGCGCCCTGGTCGAGGATCTCGCGGGCGGTGATGGTGGGGCCGCGCCCTAGCTGGGGATCCGAGACCCGGAAGAGGTCCACCAGGAAGCCGGTGACCTGCTCGGCCTCGTTGCGGGCCTCCAGCGCGAGCTGCCGTTCCCGCCGCAGATCGAGGACGTATTTGACGCCGCCGAGGACGAAGGCCGCGGCCAGCACCGCCGCGAGGAGCCGCCGGCGGCGGCGCACGGGCTTGCCGCGGATCCAGGCCAGCCGCTCGGCCGTTTCGGCGGCGGTGGGCCGGGCCTCGGGAGCCAGCGCCTTGAGCCGGCGGAGGAGAGCGGCGAGATCCGCATCCTTGACGCCGTCGAGCGGCAGGCTGTCGCCCTCGATGGCCTTGACCATCAGCATGGGCTCCGAGAGGCCGGGCTCGTAGGGCGGGCGGCCGGTGAACAGCTCCTGCAGCAGCAGCCCCAGGGAGTAGACGTCGCTCGCCGCCGTCACCGCCTCCGCCCGGGCCTGCTCGGGGCTCATGGCGGCGGGCGTGCCCAGGGCGAGGCCGCGCCGGGTGTGCAGGAACCGCGAAGGCACCCAGGTCGGCAGGTCGTCGGTGGCGGCGGGAGCGGCGCCGGTCGCCGGGCTTGCCGGAGGAGAGGGCGGCTCCTCCTGGCCGGCGGGCGTTTCCGGTTCGTCGGCGTCGACGAAGCGGGCCAGGCCGAAGTCCAGCACCTTGACCTCCGCGGCCTCGGTCAGCATCACGTTGTCGGGCTTGAGGTCGCGGTGGACGACGCCCTTCTCGTGGGCCGCGGCGAGAGCCCGCGCGATCTCCTCGGCGATCCGCAGCCGGTCTCTGGGCTCGACGCCCGCGGCGAGCGCCTGGCGCAGCGTGCGGCCGCGGATCAGCTCCAGCACCAGGAAGTCCTGGCCGTCTCCCTCCAGATAGCCGTGGATGCGGCAGATGTTGGGATGGTCGAGCTGGGAGAGGACGCGCGCCTCGGCCAGGAAGCGGCGGCGGGCGGCGGCGTCGAGGCGGTCGCTGCGGATGGCCTTGAGCGCCACCCGGCGCTGCAGCTTCTCGTCGAAGCCGACGAAGACGGCTCCCATGCCGCCGGCGCCCACGCGTTCCTCGATGCGGATGTGGCCGATCTTCTGCCCGGCCTGGATCACGACGCGAGCCTCTCTTCGAAAGCCCGATACTCCCGCTCCACCCCCTGCAGCCGCGGGCCGCAGGCGGCGAGGTCGCCCTGCCGCGCCAGCGCCTCCAGCTCGGCGCAGCGGGCGGCGAGCTCCACGGCCCCCAGGATGCCGGAGCTGCCGCGCAGGGAGTGGGCGGCCGCGGCGACGGCTTCTCCGTCCGCCTCGCCGAGGGCCCGCGCCATGGCGGCGAGGTCGCGCGCTCCCTGGCCGAGGAAGGCCTCCACCACCTGCGCCAGCACCGCCTCGCCATGCTTCTCCCCGAGACGCCGGAGGGCCGCGAGGCGCTCGTCGAGACGCTCGCCGTCGCGGCCCTCCGGCGCGGCGGGCCCGATGCCCGCCCAGAGATCCACTTTGGCCGCCAGGTCCTCAGCCCGGTAGGGCTTGCCCAGGAAGTCGTCCATGCCGGCCGCCAGGCACTTCTCCTCCACGCCGTCCCTGGCGAACGCGGTCACCGCGATCACCGGCGTCCGCCGGCCCTCGCCTTCCCGCGCCCGCAGGCGGCGGCACGTCTCGTAACCGTCGATCTCCGGCATCGCGCAGTCCAGGAGCACCGCGTCGTAGGAGCGTTCGGCCAGCAGGTCCAGAGCCGCCAGGCCGCTCGCCGCGGCGTCGGCCAGATAGCCGAGGTCCTGGAGCTGGGAGAGGGCGAGGATGCGGTTGACCGGATGGTCGTCCACCACCAGGACGCGGGCGCCGCCGCGCGCCTCGCGGCGGCCGTCCTCGCGCAGGCCGGGGACGGGCCGGCGGACCGCCTCGGCGCCCTGGGCCGCCACCTGGGGCACCTCGAACCAGAAGGCCGAGCCGGCGCCGTAGGTGCTCTCGAAGCCGATCTCGCCCCCCATCAGCTCGACGATGCTCTTCGAGATGACCAGCCCCAGCCCGGCGCCCTCCAGGTTCTCGGACGCCGAGCTCTCCGAGCGCGCGAAACGCTGAAACAGCCGCGTCTGGACCGCCGGCCGGATGCCCGAGCCGGTGTCCTGGACCTCGAAGCGGATGCGCGGCGCGCCGCCTTCGCCGCCGCGCGTTTCGACCTTGACCGCCACGAACCCCTCCCGCGTGTGGCGGATGGCGTTGCCGACCAGGTTGATCAGCACTTGGCGCAGGCGCGCCGGATCGCCATGGAGGATCTCCGGGATGCCGGCGGCGACGTCCAGGCGCAGGCCGATCCTCTGCGCGGCGGCCCGCGGCGCCAGCAGCCGCACCACCTCGCCCGCCATCTCGCGGAGGTGGAAGTCCCGCGGCCGGAGCAGCAGCCGGCCGGCTTCGATCCTGGAGAGGTCGAGGATGTCGTCGACCAGCGCCAGCAGCGCCTCGGCCGAGGTGCGGATCAGCTCCGCCTGCTCGCGCTGCGCCGGGTTCAGCTCGCCGCGCAGCAGCAGCTCCGTCATGCCGAGGACGCCTTGCATGGGAGTGCGGATCTCATGGCTGACGTTGGCCAGGAGCTGGCCTTTGGCGAGGCTGGCGGCGCGCGCCTCCTGCTCCGAACGCTTGCGCGATCCCGCCTCGCGCGCCAGGGCGATGGCGCCGCGGTGGACGCGCAGCAGCAGCCACGCCTCGGCGGCGCAGACCAGGAGAAGGGCGAGCGCGGCGAGCGTCACACGTCCTCCAGCGACACCAGCCCGGCGCGCAGCGCGTGGAGGGCCGCCTGCACGCGGTTGTGCACGCCGAGCTTGCCGAGGACGTGGCTGACGTGAGTGCGCACCGTGATCTCGGCGATGCCCAACCCCTCGGCGATCTTCTGGTTGCTCCAGCCGCGGGCGAGCAGCCGCAGGACCTCGTCTTCCCGCTCGGTCAACGGCTCCGCGGCGATCCCGGAGGACGGCGAGTGGAGGTGGGTGAGCACCTGGCGGGTCAGGCTCGCCGGCAGGTGCAACTCGCCATGAGCGACCCGGCGGATGGCCGCGAGCAGCTCCTCGCGCTCGGCGGTCTTGGTGAGATAGCCGAGGGCCCCGGCCTCGACGGCGGCGAGCACCTGCGCTTCCAGACCATAGGCCGTCACGACGATGATCCCCGTCTCCGGCTGCCCGGCGAGGATCTCCCGGATCGCTTCCACGCCGCCGAGCTTGGGGAGCTTCAGGTCCATCAGGATCACCCGCGGCCGGAGGCTCTCCGCCAGCTCGACGGCCTCCTGCCCGTCGCCGGCCTCGCCCACGACGGCGATGTTTTCGGCATCCATCAGCAGAGCGCAGAGCCCTTTGCGCACCACGAAGTGGTCGTCGACCACCAAGACCCGTATGAGCTCCCCCAAGGCGACCTCCGGATTGCCGTCCTTTCTCGTATTGCCAGTTTACAATGAATGGGCGAAAGGGCCGACGGCTGCGGGTGCGACCGCCCGCGCGTCGTCACGCCGTAAGGCCCCCGGCCGGCAGGCGGTTCCCCCTCGCGAGCGGGGGCCTCGCTCTCGCGAGCGGAGTCGTCCCCCTTGCGAGCGCAGACCTGCCCCTCGCTGGCGCAGACCTCCCCCTGGCGAGCGGCGACCGCCCCCTCGGCCGCTAAGGCATTCCGCTCGCCTGCTGAGACATCCCCCCGGCGATCTGGATCATTCCCCCCGCCTGCTGGATCATTCCCCCCGCCTGCTGGATCATTCCCCCCGCGGACTGAAGCATTCCCCCCGGCAATCGAAGCATTCCTCCCCATCGCGGAGTCATTCCCCTCGCTCGCGGAGTCATTCCCCCCGCGAGCGGAAACATTCCGCTCTCCTCCTCGCGCATTCCCCCCGGGCGCGGAGTCATCCCCCCCGGCGGCCGAATGAGCCTCCCTCGTGGGGGAATGCCTCAGTTGCCGAGCGGAATGCTCCCGCTGCCGAACGGAATGTTCCAGATACCGAACGGAATGCTCCCGCTGCCGAGCCGAAAACTCCGGACGGCGAGCGGAAAGACCCAGCAGGCGAGCGCAATGAGCCGTCTCCCTTGCGGAATGTTCCGGAGCTGCCGACGAATGTTCCGGACGCCGGCACCGGAAGCGCTGCAGCGGAGCGGAATGCGCGCGCACGCCGGGGGCGCCGCTCGTCGCGAGGGGGGAATCTTCGCGCGCCGCCGCGGCGCCTCACGTCTGCGCGGGGGAAGCGCCGCCACCGGTCCGGCGATAGATCGTGGGCCTCTGGCCATCGCCGGGAGACACGACCTGGGCGCGGCCCTCCTCGACCAGCCTCTGGAGAGTCCGGTAGAGAGCCCCGCGATCCGGCTCATAGCCGAGGGCTGCGCACACGTCGCGGCGCGTGAAGGTTTCGGGCAGGCGGGGGAGAGCCGCTTCGACATCGGCCGCCACCGCGGCGCCGCTCCGGTGCCGGGGCTTCGCCGCCGGGGCAGCCGGCTTCGCGGGAGCCGGCGCCGCGGGGGCCGTCGAGGAGGCTGCGGCCGCCGGTCCGATGCCGGTCCCCTCGCCCTGGAGCATCCAGACCATCTCCAGGGCCCGGGCCTGGGCCTGGTACGCCGTTTCCACCAGCTCGATGCCCGCGCGCCGCTGCTCCGCGAGGCGTTCCTTGCTCCGTTCGTACTCGTCGCGAGTCACAATGTGCACAATCAGATCACAACGCGCGAAGGATTGCACCTCCTGCGCCGCAGTCTCATTGAACAGCCGGCGAGTTGAAACGCCGAGATTTTCCGTTAGTTCCAGTCGCCTTTGCTTCGGCTGCTTATACGACCGATCCTCAGCCGCATAAGCAGCCGGACGCATCTCGTGGAAAGCGTAACCGGTAGAGATCAAAGAAGATACCGGCTCTCGGTCGACTCAGCGGATTGCTTATCGCCCTTCCGGCGGTCAGATAACGTTCCGTTCGCCTATGCGGAAGGACGCTTATCCGACCGGCACTTCCCGCGTGTAAATGAGACAACCCCCGTACGTTCAATGGGATAGCTTCGCCAGGAGGCTCAACTATCCACGTCGTAAGTGACGAAGCGGGAGATCCGGTCGTTCAGGCGCTTATACGACCAGAACGGGGGCGGATTGACGCTGGTCCGTAAACGGCGTAGAATTCCTATGTTCTATAGAATGAGGGACATAGATCTTGCTCCGAGCTTATGCGACCACCTCGATAGGCATGCGGGGAAGTGGCGCATAAGCTCAGTGCGAGGTTAGGCGACCATGAAACGCGATCTGCGACGGATTCTAAGGCTCTCCCTATTACTCAATCCCAAAAGGAGGCTCGAGTGTTCCAGCCATCTGCCTTGATCCGCACACTTGCTCTCTTTCTATTGTCCCAGTCCGTTCCATGTGCGCTCTCAGCGCTGGATCCGAACACGGCCGAGGTTGCCGGAAAACTAGTTCTCTCCTTCTTCTCGGATAGAGATCAGAACGCAAGACTGGATTCAATCGCAGCACGTCTCTCGGACATTGACCGCAAACTTGATCAGATTCAAGTTCAACTTGAAGAGATTTCTCGCGGGATCTATCAAATTCAGCAGTCGATCGATCACCTCCCGCAAGAGCAAGCACGGCTCGACGTGTTGGGGCGCATCCGAGCGATGCGTCTACATTTCGCCGACTGGGCCAGGAATTCGTCCCGCAAGGAGACCAGGTCCGAAATTCGCAATTTTCTTAACGAGTTTGACTCAGACATTCAAAAGCTCCTCTCGACGCGTCCCTATCCATGCTTGGAGACGGTTGGTCTCGCTCTAGCTGTTGAGAGAGACCTGTTTGAACTCGCAGGCTCGGCGAGGACAACACGGCGAGATACGTTCGAGACATATCGGGTTTTCTTCGCGCGAGCTCAGGACCCACAGGAGGCTGGCTCGCTAAAGCAGAGTTTTGATGTTCACTTTGCTCAGGCCAACAGCGACCGGCAATGGATTAGCAGCAACACACCTCGCCGAAGGTGCTATCTAGGAAAAATCTTCTACTCGGAGAACAATGGAAGGTCAACCTGCGAAGCGAAGATCGACCAAGTTGTCCTGGGATCCCTTCGTGACGGCTTTTGCTGGGGACCTGTAAACAAGTCGGATGTTCACTGTACGCGAGAGCAGCACGAGCACCCAGGCGGCGATCACCCAGACCATGGTTTTCAGCTTGTCGGCCTAGCGGCGAACTTCGCGGGCCACGGCGGACCGCCTGCTCCTGCCGCTGCTGCCGCTGAGAGGCCTGTGCCAGCCTTTGATCGAACCGGTTTCTTGAGCGTTGAGCTAGATGGGGCTCAACCGGTGGGCGGGTGCCAGGCTCCCGCGCGCGGCGACGCGAGCCTTATCGGTCAGACAATTGATGGAACACCAAACACTTATTGCGCCGACAAACTCAACGAGCGCCGCAATGACTTTATCTCTCACGCCAACGTGGCGGATTCCCTTGCGATTTCGCTTCAGTCGGCGAGCAAGCTCGAGGCTGAAGCTCGGCGCCTGCGCGGCCAGTTCGGTGGGCACTAAGACTAATGCTTCTCAGCAGGTGGCCTGGCCGCCTAACCCCGGCCGATCGAGCGGACGGAAACCGCAAAAGGCGCGGTTCCGCCGCTCATCGGCATTCCGTTAGATGCCAGAAGTCATGGATTCACAAACACGGTTCGCTATGAAGACCAGCTCACCGTCGTCTCCCTTCGCTTCCGCGCTCGAGCAGATGCAGCGGGTCGTCGACGATGCCAACCGGATGATCCGAGAATCAGTAGAGGAGCAACTGGCACATAGCTTTGAGAATTTCTCTCGGTCGATGCAGAGCTTGATCGACGACGTGCTTTTTCGTGACCTCCAAGAGCTCGACCGGATCCTGGCTCCATGGAAAGAGACTTCGAAGAGATGGGCGCGCGCTCTACTGATCGTGCGTACTGAGTTGCCTAAAAGGGGTTGGTATCTCACTGGCAAGGAACCAATAACGCTTGTCGAGGAGCTTGCTCAAAGGGCAACGGCCCAGGACTGGGCCGCCGTAGATGAACTCTTGGTCGAGCAAGCAGCGCAACTGCGTCTTAACAACAACCTTTTTCAAGAATGGCTAGTGCAGCAGGGAATCCCTCGATACACTATAGAGAGGGTTCGCATAGTTCTCGAGCATCGGGAGGTCAACAGCCATACCGTGACGGCGGTTGTTGGAATGACAGTAATCGACGAACTCTGTCGCTTGTTATACGATGGACGCGAATTCACTACCAAGCGTAACAAGCAGCCACGGCCGCAGCTAGCCTGCCGTATCACTACTGAGGGTGCGCGAGCCCTGCGTCGCTTCGCCAGTGGATTCGTCGAGGTCTTTGGCTCGCTTCAAGAAAACATTGATCCAACTCGTTTGGACGATGAGGACTACTTCAATCGACATGCCATTCTCCACGGAAAGATGCGGAGAGAGTATGGCCCAAAGGATTCGGCGAAGGTGTTCATGATCCTGATGTTCCTCGTTTTCGGGATAGCTGTTGAGAAGAACGGCATCTAACACCGGCAGTCGAGCGGACGAAACCGCAAACAGCCGAGCCGAAAAAGGTGCCACCTTAATCTGCGACAATCAAAGGTGAGCAGGCCGATTTTCGCGAGCTCACGCGACCAGAATGTCTCGAAGTGCCAGGCCACGGCCGATCTGAAGTCGCCAGAAAGGTGGTTGGGCGGTCCCTCGAGAGCGGCAGACCCGTTCTCCGAGCACACGTCTCCTATGTGTTTGTCGAGGATTGTGTGGTGTGACCAGCAGGCTTGAGTAGCTATGCTGCTGAACCGGCAGCCGATAGGCCGCCGCGAACGAAGGGAAGCCCGGGTGGGAAGCTCCCTTCGGGGAATCTCGCCATACGGTCCCCTCTTCGCAACTTCTCGGCAGCTTCTCGGAAAGCCGCGACAAACCAAGCGTAGGCTTCCCCCATCGCCTTGCGGACTTCCCGGCTGAAGGCGTGCACTCGGGGCGCGCACGAGCGCTTGGTTTTCACCGGCTGGCCGAACGGATGCTGTGCCAGGATCTTGTCCGGGCCGAGCGCTTGGCTGCCGGCCGCTTTGTGCCGGGCTGCAGTCTCGGTGGTGATTTTTTCCACCAGGCCGGCCATCCGAGAGCGGTACTGCTCCTTCGACAGATGTCGCCAGCAAGGCAGCGGATCGAGATCGAGGATCTCGGGCAGGGCGTACTTCCGCAGGCCGAAGCTCTCGCCGCGGTTGCGGGCGGCGAATTCCTGGGTGCGATCGAACCAGGTTCCCTCCAGGCGCTGGCCGGTCAGCAGGGCGTTGACGCAATGGATTCCGGGCCAGTCCTGGGGCCTTGCCACCAGGTCCTCCTTGCAGCCGTTGGAGAGGATGTACACGAGACGTTCCACCTGAGCCGCCTCTTCCTCACTGATGGGGATCGCCTGGTAGCGCCGGGCGAACACCTTGTCTCGCCAGCCGGTCAATCGCGAGACCTCGCGCGCCAGCTTGGAAAGGAAGTAGCCCATGAAGCGGGCGAGTTGTTCGCTGTCGCTGGCCCAGGCCAAAATATGGAGGTGGTTGCTCAGAAAGATGAAGGCCGAGATCTCGACTCCATAGCGGCGCTTGGCCCGAGCCAAGGCTCCCAAGATGATCTCGTTGAGCAGGGGGCAGGGCCGGAGCAGGAAGCGGCTCTGGACCGTGCGGCAGGTGACGTCGAAGAGAGCGCCCCCTTCGGGAGTATGACGGAGCCCGCGAGCCATGGCGCCAGGACGGGATCAAAGTTCTTGCCAAGGAAGGCGCGACGGGGCTAAGCTGCTGAGAACGGGACACTTCGGCGAGGATTCCTGTCGGCGCCGGATCACAGCCGTGTCAAAAGATTTGGCGCCGGGATCGCCACAGGAGGTGTAAACCACGAAGCTGCAAGGCTTTGCCTCCGCGCAAAAGATTTGGACGACCGGCTAATTCCTTTGCATGCCATGGTCCTTTGGGGAACAGACAGGCGGATTTTTAGGTGGCACCTTTTGGGAGCGCCGCACGCTGAGCCGCCACAACGTTGGGCGGACTGAAGTGCGGTCAGTACCGTGACGCCGTGCTTCCCATCGATGCGTAGCGGCATTGGTGAACATCCGACTTCACGCTCCCGCAAGGTAGGGTGCGATGACGCGAGACCCCGTCGAGTTGTACCAAGTATTCGCCCTATGCGCGCTGCTCTCCTGTGTCGCTTCCTGGATCATTTCTCACCGTTATCGACGTCGCATGCAGCAGTTGATGTGCGCGCCGTGCACCGAGAATTCACGCCCTTCGAACGCGCCTGCCGCCGAGGCGACGGTAGACCGTCCGGCAGGGGCATCGGTTTCGCTGGGTGTCAATCGTGCCGCGGGCATGCGGCTGACGATGCTGCTGATCGCCTCATCGTGCCTGATCGCCGGGACGAGCGCCTGCATCTTCTCCGCACTGATGTTTCCCGCCGATCCGCTGATGCTATGGCGAGTGATCCCCATCGCCGTGCTGCAGTTGTGGCCCGTCATCCCCGCGATAGCGCTGATGTGGCGCTGGTCTCGCGCACGTTTCGTCGGAGCGCTGCTGCTGTGGTGCGCCGTGACGTGGGTCGTGCTCTTCGTCATCTCGTTATGGCGGCAGGTCGACATGGGACCCTTGCTCCTGCTTAAGCTGATGGCGAGCGAGAACGGACTGTCACTGGCACTGTTGTCGCTGGTGTTCCTGAGCAATGTTACCCGCGCAATCGCCCCGTGGTTGCTCATGCCGGCCGCACTGTTGGCGTGGTCGTCGCTCGCCGGCGTACAGGCGATGGTATTCATCGGCGAGGGGCAGTCGCCACTGCTGACGTCCTTGATCGCGTTACTGGGTCCGGTGCTGGGCTGGTTGCCCTGGTACGGGGTGCTCGTACTGTTCGTCCTGCTGCCGTGGGTGTTGGCGTGGTGGCCCGCGCGGGTGCTGGGACGCGCGCTCGGACGCGCGTACTCGCGCAAGTGGTTCTCCGACCTGCTGGTGATATACACTGCCGTCTGGGCGTTTTCGCTGACCGACAAAGCACTGACGGTCGCGAACCAGGCCAGCTTTGGCGCGGCAGCGTTCGCGATGTATCTTCCGCTGCTGTGGATTCCAATGGTGATTTGGCCCGCCGCAAGTTGGCGTTCCCGCAGTGAGCGGCCACCTACGCTGCTGGTCTTGAGGGTGTTTCAACAAGACGCGCAGGCCCGGTCCTTGTTCGACCATGTCGTCGAGCGGTGGCGTCTCAGCGGAAACACGGTGATGATTGCCGGGACCGACCTCGCAGATCGCACTCTCGACGCCGACGATATCTTCCAGTTTCTCGATGAAAAACTGGCCCAGCGGTTCATCGTCCGTCCGGCGGATGTCGCGCGACGCATCGACGCGTTCGACCTGGTGGCCGACATCGATGGTCGTTATCGGGTCAACGAGTGCTATTGCCACGATACAACTTGGCAGGACGCACTGCAGGGGCTCGTCCGCTACAGCGACGTCGTGCTGATGGATCTACGGGGATTCCAGGCGCACAACGCCGGCTGTCGGTACGAGCTCGCCACGCTTGCGCAGGCCTCGCGCGAGCTTCGCGTCGTGGTACTGACCGACGGTCGGACCGATCGCACCGTGGCGCAAGAGGCCGTTGCATCTGGCCGGCACGAACGCTTCACATGGGTCGATGCCTCCCACTTCAACACGAGCACGCGTCGCCAGGTTCTCAAGTGTTTGTTCGCCTAAGGACGCGCGGCCATTCGAATTGTCGTGGCCGGAGAGTAGCATGGCGCCGCTCAACAACCGCATCAACTCGGACTGCCAGCTACGCTGCGCTTCGTTGGCAGCCGGTTATGCAACACGTTGGCCGCCGCCGGCAGGAATATGAGTATGCAGAAGCTTCGTGTTCTTCTATATCTGCTGAGTGCCGCTGCCCTCTGCGGTTCGATCGGGTGGTTCGCGATGAAGCCCGACTGGGAGCCCGGTGTCGGGATCCTCACTAGCCTAGCGGGCTTGTTGGGGCTTTTTCTGAGCGACAGAAGCTCCGCTGGCGCTTGTCATGAAGTTCGGTTCCCCTGCGCGAGCCGAGGCATATCTCAAGAATCAGATCGAGTCTGCTTCTCTTGCAGTCCTTGAGCGTTTTACCTCCGATGAGGCTAGAAGGTCGCGACTGTCTCTTCAAAACACGATACTCGAGTCCATTCGGACGCAGATCTCAGAGGCAGGGCTTCTGTTACACTCTGTGAGTTTGGGAGAGATTACACCGATAAGCTGAGAGGCGCGCATGATAACGAAGGAGATTCGGCGGCCAACCCGGGGCCTGCAGCGGACGGAAACCATAATGCGCGGTTCCGCCCATCACTCAGGCCATAGCGTAGGCGACAGGGCACCATCAGAGGATTGCAGGCGCCAATGAAGAGGCTCAACCAACAAGAGCTCGCCGCGTGGTGTTTGCAATCCGGCTACGTGCTCACCGACTGGCGGCCTTCCCTGCCCGGCGCGGCGCGGATTGTTCACATCCCGCTTCCGCAAGACCCGCAGCAAGTGCCTGACCTGGCCGATAGCCTTGTCGTATTCGCTACCGGCTGCGACATGGTCGTTTGGCTCCGTGACTGGACGATCTGGAACGACAGATCGCAGGACATCGGCCTCCGGCACCTGGAGCTGCTCAGTGGTCACGTCCGGCAAACCGGCGACATGGAGGCCTATCTCCTGCGGCCCTCGGAATGGCGCGAAGCAACCGCTTTCGTGCTCCTCGCTATGGTGTACGGCTGGGACGCACACCTGTTCTTCGGTAGCGCGGCAGCCCTGTTCAACATCTCCCATGACTCCTTCGTAACGGCCGCGATCCGGCTGCAGGGCGTCATCGACCTAGAAGCCTGGGGTAGCCGTCTGTCAGGATCATAGCGTGTACGCTCGGTCCTGGCAAAACCTTCTTTGGGGGGGTGAAGCTGCTCGATGACAGCCGCAAAAGGGCGGGCCCCCGGAGCCGGGGGCCCGCCTCGCGGCTCAGTAGATGAAATCGTAGTTCGCGTAGGAGGAGCAGCCACCGTCGCTCACGCAGGTCGTCCAGTAGTAGTGGTGACCCGAAGTATGAGCGCTGGCCGGCGGGAACGAGGTGCTCCAGCTTACAGAACCTCCTTTGAAGAAGCGCGTCACTATCTAATGGTATGAAGAATTTGTTAAGCCTCAATATCTCAACACGACTCAATCTCGATGCGTGGGCAGGTATGATTCCCCGTGCCTGACCGGCTGGTCCTCTTCGACGTCGACGGCACGCTCTGCGACACCTGTCACGTCGACGACGTCGGCTTCTGCGAGGTGGCCGCGGAGATGCTCGGCGTGCCGGTGCCGCCGGAGAGCTGGAAGGCGGCGCCGGAGATCACCGACGCGGGCATCCTCGCCTGGCTCTGGGAGCGCCACCGCGGACGCCCGCCGGCGCGGCGGGAGCTCGACGCCTTCATCGACGCCTTCGAGGCCGTCCTCTCGCGCGAGCTGCGTCGCGGCTCCGGCGGAGCTCTCGCGATGCCCGGTGCAGCCCAGCTCCTCGAGCGCCTCGCCGGGACGGGATGGGACGTCGCCTTCGCCACGGGCGGCTGGGGCCGGACGGCGCGCCTCAAGCTGCGCACGGCCGGGCTGCCGGTCGAGCCTCTCCTCGCCTCCTCCGACGACTCCTTGAACCGCGTGGAGATCTTCCGCTTGGCCGCCGACCGGGCCGCCGAGAGAGCCGGCGCGCCGCACGCCCGCAGCGTGCTCGTCGGCGACGGCCTCTGGGACGTGCGGGTGGCGGCGCGCCTCGGCTGGCCGGTGCTCGGCGTCGGCCGCGGCGAGCACGCGGGCCGGTTGCGGCAGGAGGGGGCGAGCGCCGTGGTCGCCGATTTCCAGGATACCGAGGCGGTGCTCGATCTGCTCAGGAGATTGAGCGGCTGACCTGGCGCGCCGCCCGCAATCCCGTGGCGAGCGCTCCTTCGACCGTGCCGGTGCGGCCCGCGGCGTCGGCGGCCTCGCCGGCGAAGAAGAGGGTGCCCTCGACGGGCCGGGCGAGGGCCGCCGCCGCTTTCGAGCCGCCGACGCGCGCGTAGCTGTAGGCGCCGCGGGCGAAGGGATCGCCGTCCCAGTCGTGGCTCCAGGCGGCGAGGACGCGGGAGCTGACGCGGCGATGGGAAATCCCCAGGTTCTCCGCCAGAGCGCGGAGGGCGAGATCCTGGATCTCCTGCGGTCCTCGCCGGCTGAGATCGGCCGCCGGCGGGCCGCCGCTCCAGGCCACGGCCAGCGGCGAGCGCATGGGATAGGCCGTCCACCAGACGTTGAACGGGCCGCGCGTGTGGAGGAAGCTCAGGCGGTCGAGGCTCGGCCCCGGGAGACCCTGCCAGGGAAAGTCGCGAAACCAGACGACGAGGCGGACCACGGAGCCCATGGCCAATCCGTTCACAGCCCTGCGGATGCGCGCCGGCTCCGGCCGCAGGAGAAGACCGCCGGGCTCGTCCACGGGTGCCTTGAGGACGCCGAGGGGAACGGTGACGACGGCGGCGCGAGCCCGGACGCAGGACGTCGCGCCGGATTCTCTCCGCAGCCGCAGCTCGGCCTGGCCGCGCTCCCAGGCGATCTCGACGACTTGCGTGCGCAGGTGGAGGGCGTCCCCCAGGTCGCGGGCCAGCCAGTGGGGGATCTGGCCGTAACCCTGGACGATGCGGCCGGCCCGCGCCGCTGACTCGCTCGGCGCCTCGCCCTCTTCAGGCGCGATGGAGAGGACGCCGATCTCGTTCACGTCGGCGGCGTGGAAGCCCTGGACGAAGGCGCGCGCGGCGGTGCGGGCGCGGGCGAGGGAGCGGCCGCCGGGCCGCCTGGCGAGGAAGGCGGCGAACGACTCGTCGGGTTCCTTGGCATCGATGCGTTGGAGGACGCGGTCGACCTGCCGCCAGAAATCGCCGGCCGGGCGGAGCCTGGCGCGTCCCGCCTGCCGGTGATCTCCCCCGACGTCGCACGCCGCGAGGCCCATCTCCGCCAGGACGCGGTGGGTCTCGGCCGCTTCGCCATGGATGAATTCGGCGCCCAGCTCGACGGAGAGCGGCACCCGTTCGTCATGGTGGGTGAGGATGCGCCCGCCGATGCGGCCGCGCGCCTCGAAGACGGCGACGCGGAAGCCCTGGCGCCGCAGCTCGCGCGCGCAGGCGAGCCCGGCGGCTCCCGCGCCCACCACCGCGACGTCGGTGCTCTCCATGAAGGCGGGCTCCTGTGAAAAACAGCTCTCCGCAAAGGGACAGCAGGGACGACAGGGACAACCGGGACGACAAGGATAACAGGGACGGGCACGGGGTCCTTTTGGTCCTTGGGGTCCCTGTTGTCCCTTCATCCGGTTTGGCGGTGCAACGCGTACCCGGGATGCCGCGTTGTCCCGCTTCCCGGAGGGTGCTGCACCTCCATTGCCAGAGGGTTGTTCTGGTGCTTCCGGGCCGGTAGGGTTCTTACCTTTTATTTTCCGAGCGAGCGATAGCGGCAGCCTACGCGTCCCGAAGCCGTTTCGGGCACGGGCCGGGAGCATTTCGATCGAGTTGAGGAACCGTTGATCACGCGCCGATTCGCCCTTTTCCTCCTGCTCGCTTTTTCCGCCTTGCGAGTCGCCGCGCAGGAACCGCCGCCGCTCGGCGGTGCGCGGGAGGACACCTTGGACGTCCGGCGGGCGGCGGCCGCGATCTCCCCCATGACTTTGCGCGGCGCGGCGAAGGAATCGCCGGCCGCGAGCCTGGCGCTCCGGCGTTCGCTGCCGCGGCGCAAGGGAAGAGCGGCCTGGCGTTCGCCGCGGCAGGAGTGGGGGGTTCAGGCCAGGCTCGACGTTATTGAGCATGGCGAGCTGCCGCGCCTCGCCGGTGCGGCGTCCGGCAGCCGCGTCTCGTTGACCTTCGACATCCTGGATCGCCTACCTGAAGCGGAGCGCGGTCCGCCATCGAGCTAGAGGAACGCAGGCCATGAGCGACGAGCTTTTCGATTCCGCACCGCAGGCTTCCACGCTGGTAGCGGTGTTGCGCACCCGGGCGATCGCTCAGCCGGACCGGCGGGCCTACACCTTCCTGCTGGACGGCGAGTCGCGCGAGGTGCACCTCACCTACGGCGAGCTCGACCGGCAGGCGCGCGCCATCGCCGCCCGCCTGCAGGCCCTCGACGCCGCCGGCGAGCGGGCCCTGCTCCTCTATCCCCCCGGGCTGCAATACGCGGCGGCGTTCTTCGGCTGTCTGTACGCCGGGGCGGCGGCGGTGCCGGTGTATCCGCCGCGGCCCAACCGGCCCGATACGCGCATCCGCTCGATCCTCACCGACTCGCGCTCGCGGATCGTGCTCACCACGTCGGCGATCCTGCCCGCGGCCGAGCGGCTGCTGGGCGGCGAGGCCGGCATCCACAAGCTGGCCACCGACGGCCTGGACCTCGACGCCGCGGAGGATTGGCGGCAGCCGGCCCTCGGCGCGGAGAGCCTCGCCTTCCTGCAGTACACCTCGGGCTCCACCTCGGCGCCCAAGGGCGTCATGGTGAGCCACGGCAACCTGGTGCACAACGAGCGGCTGATCCAGCGCGCCTTCGGCGTCACCGCGGAGTCGGTGGTGGTGGGCTGGCTGCCGCTCTACCACGACATGGGCCTGATCGGCAATCTGCTGCAGCCGCTGTGGGCCGGCTGCCCGTGCGTGCTGATGTCGCCGGTGGACTTCCTGCAGCGCCCGCGCCGCTGGCTGGCGGCGATGTCGCGCTACGGCGGCACGGTCTCCGGCGGCCCGAACTTCGCCTACGACCTCTGCGCCCGCAAGCTGGCGGGCGCCGATCTCGAAGGGCTCGACCTCTCGCGCTGGACGGTGGCCTTCAACGGCGCCGAGCCGGTGCGCGCGGAGACCCTCGAGCGCTTCGCCGAGGCCTTCGCCCCCTGCGGCTTCCGCCGCGAGGCGCTCTATCCCTGCTACGGCCTGGCCGAGGCCACCCTGTTCGTCACCGGCGGGATCGCGGGCGAGCCGCCGGTGATGCGCCGCTTCCGCAGCGCGGAGCTGGCGCTGCGCCGCGTGGCCGCAGCCGCTCCGCGGGACGAGTCGCGGCTGCTGGTGGCCAGCGGCCGGCCGGTGCCGGGTCCGGACGGGCAGAAGGTGGTGATCGTCGATCCCGAGACGTTGCAGCGCTGCGCGGAGGAGGAGGTCGGGGAGATCTGGCTGCGCGGGCCGAGCGTCGCCAGCGGCTACTGGGGCCGCGCCGAGCTGACCGAGGAAGCCTTCCGCGCCAGCACGGCCGAGGGCGAGGGGCCCTTCCTGCGCACCGGCGACCTCGGCTTCCGCCACCGCGGCAACCTCTACGTGGCGGGCCGGCTCAAGGACCTCATCATCATCCGTGGCCGCAACCACTACCCGCAGGACATCGAGCTGACGGTGGAGAAGAGCCATCCGGCCCTGCGTCCGGGCTGCGGCGCCGCCTTCGCCGTGGAGGCCGGCGGCGAGGAGCGGCTGGTGGTGGTGCAGGAGGTGCGGCGCGAGGCCCGCGAGGCCGACTTCAGCGAGGTGCTGGAATCGCTCCGCCGCGCGGTGGCCGAGGAGCACGAGGTGCAGCTCCTGGCGGCGGTGCTCATCCGCACCGCCACGCTGGCCAAGACGTCGAGCGGCAAGGTGCGGCGCCAGGCGTGCCGCGAGGCCTATCTCAACGGCGAGCTGGCGGTGGTGGCGGCCTGGGAGCAGGAGGCCACGGGCGTGCTGAATCTCGACATGCGGGCCGCCGACGTGGCGACGGAGGAGGGCGCGCGGGCCTGGCTGGCGGCGGAGCTGGCGTCGCGCGCCGGCGTCGCGGCCGCGGCGGTGGACGTCCACCAGCCGCTGTCGCGCTACGCCCTCGACTCGCTGCACGCCCTGGAGCTCGCCCACGCCGTCGAGGAGCGTCTCGGCCTGGCGGTGCCGATGGAGGACTTCTTCGAGGGCGAGACCGTGGCCGGCCTGGTGGCTCGCGCTTTCGCCGCCCGCCGTCTCGACGAGACGGGATCGTGGCTCATCCCCGTCCCGGCGGGGGAGGAGGAACCCGAGCACCCCCTCTCCCACGGCCAGCGGGCGCTGTGGTTCCTGCACCAGCTCGATCCGGCGAGCCCCGCCTACAACGTGCCGGGAGCGCTGACCATCGAGGGCGAGCTGGACGCCGCGGCCCTGCGCCGGGCCTTCCAGGCGCTCGCCGACCGCCATCCGTCGCTGCGCTCCACCTTCGCCGCGCCGGCGGGCGAGCCGGTGCAGCGCATCCAGCCGCACATCGAGGTGCCGTTCGCCGAGGAGAGCGCCGCGCGCTGGAGCGACGAGGCGCTGGCGGAGCGGCTGGCCGAGGAGGCCGAGCGTCCGTTCGACCTCGCCGCGGGCCCGCTGCTGCGCGTCTACCTCTTCGAGCGCTCGAAGCAGGAGCACGTCCTGCTGGTGGTGGTGCACCACATCGTCACCGACTTCTGGTCGCAGGCGGTGCTGGTCGAGGAGCTGGGGAACCTCTACGCGGCCGAGCTGAGCGGCGAGCCCGCGGGTCTGCCGGCGCCGGCGCTGCGCTACGCGGACTTCGTGCGCTGGCAGCGGCGGATGCTGGCGGGGGAGCGGGGGGAGCGCCTGCGCGCCTACTGGCGCGGCCGGCTGGGCGGCGAGCTGCCGGTGCTCGACCTGCCCACCGACCGGCCGCGCCAGCGCATGCAGACCTACCGCGGCGCCGTCGAGGTGCAGAAGCTCCCGGCCGACCTCCACGCGAAGCTCAAGCGGCTCGGCCAGGGGTTCACC
>JBKPTH010000010.1:0-61751 GCA_046765915.1 Acidobacteriota bacterium
GCCTCGGCGCTCTCGGCCGTCCGGCCGGCGGCCGGGCCGCCGGAGCGCTCGTGGACCAGCGGCACGCCCAGTCGCGCCGCGAGGCGGGCGGCTTCGGCGGCCCGTCCGGCCGAGCCGGCGTCCAGGGCATGATCGAGATGCGCGGCGTGCAGCCGCAACCCGCGGCGGGCCGCCAGCCGGGACATCCCCCACAGCAGCGCCGTCGAGTCCGGGCCGCCGGAGAAGGCGACGACGACGCCGTCCCCCGGATCGAGGGGGACTGCCCGCTGGAAGAAGGCTTCCAGAGCTGCGGAGACGTCCATGGGCCGGTGCGGATGGTGGCGGTGACGGGACTCGAACCCATGACCTAGCGGTTATGAGCCGCTCGCTCTAACCAACTGAGCTACACCGCCGGGAAAACGAACAGACAGGAAGGGATGGCCGTCAGGGTTGGACGGACGGCCCTTCGACGCGGGCGGATTATACCTGAACCCGAGATCGGCGCTGAAACGTTGGGGCGCCCGCATGGGCGCCCCGGAAGAGAGGACGGCCCCATCCCTTCGGGCCGCCTGGAGAAAAATGCCCCCTAGCCAATTACCGCATGACTTCCTGGCAACTGCGGAACTGGCCGAAGAACTCCTGCATCGAGGTCGACAGTGCGGGCTCATTCAGGCGATAGATGACGTTCTGGCCCTGGCGCTGGTCGAGCACCAGCTCCGCCTCCTTGAGGACCGAGAGGTGGCGCGATATCGTGGGCTGTGAGAGATTGAAATTGCCGACGATCTCTCCGACCGTACGCTGGTTCCCTTCGAGCAGCCGGAGGATCTCCTGCCGGGTGCCGTCCGAGAGCGCCTTGAACACCTTGGTCAGATGCCTCTCCTCTCGCCGGTAGTCGTGGGTGCCGCGGTCGATGTTTGCCATGGCCTTCTTGTCTCCTTGGACGGGGATTCAGTTCCTGCGCCGTCCGTATTTGCAATCATTGTAGAGGGAGCATAGTTGAGCCGCACTTGATGCTGCGCGTTTTTTAACGCCGCATCTGCTCAATTCGTGAGCACAGGCGTGCAAACTTCTCTATAACCGAAAGTTGCGTCGCTGGGCGGGGGTAGCTTCAGAAGGACAAAGCGGGACAGGGCTCCGCGAAGGAGCCCTGCTGAATGTGCAAAACGGCCGGGCTGGGGTGAGGTCAGCCCCGCGCGGCGCTGTAACGCTGCGCTACCGCCGGCCAGTTGACGGTGTTCCACCAGGCGGCCAGGTAGTCCGGGCGGCGGTTCTGGTACTTGAGGTAGTAGGCGTGCTCCCAGACGTCCACGCCGAGGAGCGGGGCCTTCCCCTCCATCAACGGGCTGTCCTGGTTCGGGCGGGCGATGACCTCCAGCTTGCCGCCGCTCGCCACCAGCCAGCCCCAGCCGGAGCCGAACTGGTTGGCCGCCGCGTTGGTCAGCTTCTCCTTGAAGGCCTCGAAGCTGCCGAGGTCGCGCTGCAGGGCATCGGCGAGCTCGCCCGAGGGATTGCCGCCGCCGCCCGGCCCCATGACCTGCCAGAAGAGACTGTGGTTGGCGTGGCCGCCGCCGTGGTTGCGCACGGCCGTGCGGATGGCCTCGGGCACGCTGTCGAAGCCGCGCAGCAGCTCCTCGACCGGCTTGTCCTGGAGATCGGCGTGGCTCGCCAGGGCTTCGTTCAGCTTGTTGACGTAGGTGGCGTGATGCTTGTCGTGATGGATCTCCATCGTCTTGGCGTCGATGTGAGGCTCCAGCGCGTCGAAGGCGTAGGGCAGCGCGGGCAACTGATGAGGCATCGGGACCCCTCCTCTTGCGTGGTTGTGGATGGCCGCGCGGAAGCCCGGGGAGGGCCGCCGGCGCGGAGACGCGAGGAGGCGGGGTGAGGCTTGGCGGATTCGCCCCCCCGGCCTGGGCCTATTCTACAGAAACGCCGGGTCGCCGCGAGGGGCTAGCGCAGCTTCTCTTCGACGAACTCCACGTGCTTGCGGACCTTGGGGTCGTACTTCTTCATCCGCAGCTTCTCGGTGGAGAGCTTCTTGTTCTTCGTCGTCGTATAGAAGTAGCCGGTGCCGGCGGACGAAACCAGTTTGATCTTCTCGCGCATCTCGGTTCTCTCTTCTGTATTGATTGGCGGGGCCGACGGGACTCGAACCCGCGACCTCCGGCGTGACAGGCCGGCGTTCTAACCGACTGAACTACAGCCCCGCAAAGAACTCTTGGCCGACGACCTTCACTCCCTGGTGGGAGGTGAGGGATTTGAACCCGCGACCCCCTGCGTGTAAGGCAGGTGCTCTAACCGCTGAGCTAACCTCCCTCGGCCGTCAAGAACGGCCAATGATAGGGAAGGAGGGTGGGGATGTCAATCGCTCAATGCGCCACGTAGCCCAGCGACTTGAGCTGCTTCTTGAGGTCCTCCGGCACCTCCTGCTTGCCGGCCCGGCTGCGCAGGCCGGCGAAGCGCTGCCGGATGAGCTTCGCCAGCTCGGCGACCCTGCCGGGTTGCGCCGACGCCAGATTCGCGGTCTCGCCGGGGTCCCGCGCCAGGTCGTACAGCTCCTCGCGGCCGATGGGGTAGTGGTTCGGCGGCGCGTCGGGGATGCAGACCGGCGAGAAGCCGTCCGGGTTGTGCACCAGCTTCCAGCCGCCGCGGACCACCGTGCGCACCGTGCTCGAGCCGTACTCGGAGAACGCCGGCTTGCCGCCGCCGCCGCCGCCCGGCCGCTCGAGATAGGGCACGAGCGAGCGGCCGTGCTGCTCGGCGGGCCCGGGCACCCCCAGGAGCTCGAGCAGGGTGGGCAGCACGTCGATCAGCTCCACCGTCTGCGGCACCCGGGCGCCCGCCGGCAAGAGCCCCGGAGCGGCGAAGCCGAGCGGCACGTGCAGGGTCGTCTGGTAGACCGAGCAGGAATGGTAGAGGTAATGGTTGTGCTGGTAGAGCTCCTCGCCGTGATCGGCGGCGAAGAGGACGATCGTCCGCTCCAGCCGGCCGGCGGCGCGCAGCCCGTCGAGCAGCGCGCCGCTCAGCCGGTCGCTGCCCTGCACGGCGGCGTCGTAGAGGGCGTTCAGGTGGCGGACGTCGCGGCCGTCGAGCGGCAGCGGCCCGGTCATCACCGGATCGAGCAGCCGCTTCCTGGGGCCGAGGGGGCCCCGATAGCCGGGATCGAGCCGGCTCGCCAAGTCGCCGCCGTTGTAGTAGGGCGGATGGGCGCCGAAGAGGTGGACCCAGAGCAGGAAGGGCCGGCGGCCGTCCGTCCCGCGCGCCCACTCCAGGGCGCGCCGGATGCTCTTGCCGTCCTGGCCTCCGGAGCAGGCGAAGGCGTCCCAGCCCTGATGGTTCGCCTGGCACATGTTGCTGAGGAACGCCGCGGTCTCGTAGCCGCCGGCGCGCAGCAATTTCGGCAGGGTCGGCAGGTCGTCGGGAAAACCGTAGCCGTTCTCCGCCACGCCGTGCCCGCTCGGGTACAGGCCGGTGAGCAGCGAGGCGAGCGACGGCCAGGTGGAGGCGCGCTGCGACTGGGCGTCCGCGAAGAGGACTCCCGAGGCGAGCTGGGCGTCGAGGTGCGGGCTGTTGGCGCGCGCCGCGTAGCCGTAGGCGCCGAGCCGGTCGGCCCGCAGGGTGTCCACCGTCAGCAGCACGACGTTCCACCCCTTCGCCGCGCCGGTGAGGCGCCGGCGCTCCGCCCGCGCCTCGTCGGCGCGCTCGCAGGCCGTGAAGACCGGGAGGAGCAGGGGCAGGGCCGTGAGGAGGAGGATTCGCCGTCGCATGGCTGCGGATTCCGGAGGCGCATTCTATTCCGCACCGCCCCGGCCCGGGTTGCAGGAAGTGGCGAAATACGGTATAAACCGGGCGATCCCTCCGTCCGGTGTGCTCCGGGCCTTTTTCCCATTCAGACCGTAATTTCGTCGCTCTTCCTCTCCTTTGCCATGCAAGGAGAGGTCGATGCAACCATTCACGGAGCGCCGCATCTCCCCGAGGATGCGGCAGGAGCTGGCCTTTCAGGCGGCCTGGGAGGATCTGGTCCGGCGCTACGGCGCGGCCCTGGAGCTGCAGGTGCGAAAGTCGCTGCACCACGCGGGCTTCCCGCTGGAGCCGGAGCAGGTGGAGGAGCGCGTGCAGGAGGTCTACTGCCGGCTGGTGCAGGGCGGCACCGGCCGGCTGCGCATGCTGCGGCGATGGAGCGGGAGACAGGTGGTGGCGTACCTCGCCCGCATCGCGGAGCGGGTGGTGGTGGACGAGCTGCGGTCGAAGGCCGCCATCAAGCGCGGCGGTCTGCGGGTCGCCTTCGGCGGCTGTCTGGGCCGGCTAGCCGAGCGCATCACCGATCCGCGCGGCAATCCCGAGGAGCAATACATGCTCGCCGAGGCCAGGCGCCTGCTGCTGGAGCGCTGCCGGCGGCTCGCCCGGTCGATGATCTGGCGCCAGGACCGCGAGCGCTGCGAGCGCGTCCTGTGCCTGGCCCTCGTCGAAGGCTGGAGCAGCCGCGAGATCGCGCACGCCGAGGGCGGCAAGCTGGCGGCCAGCAGCGTCGACACGCTGGTGCATCGCGCCCGCCGGCGGCTCGCCCGCAGCGGCCTGTGCCTGCCGAGCCGGCGGCAGAAGGCGCTGGTATCATCCTGCGGCCCATGATCCGCGTCTTCAGCGATCCGCTCTGCCTCGACCACCGCACGCCGCCCGGCTTCCCCGAGAAGCCGGAGCGGCTCGCCGGGGTGCTCGGCCACCTGCGGGCGGCCGGCTGGCCGGTGGTGGAGGAGGGGCTCGCCCCGGAGGCGGCGCGCCAGGCCGTGACGGCCGTGCACGAGGAGGGCTACGTCGACCGCTTCGAGCGCGCCGCCGCCCGCGGCGACTCGCTGCTCGACTCGGCGGACAACCCGCTCTCCGCCGGCACCTGGAAGGCGGCCTGGGCCGCCGTCTCGGCGGCGCTGGCGGCGGCGGACTGGGTGGCCGGCGGCGAGGATCGCACCGCGCTCGCGGCGGTGCGGCCGCCGGGGCACCACGCCGAGCGGGCGACGGCCATGGGGTTCTGCTTCTTCAACAACGTGGCGGTGGCCGCCGAGCACCTGCGCCGCCGGCACGGCCTCTCGCGGGTCGCCATCTTCGACTTCGACGTCCACCACGGCAACGGCACCCAGCATCTCTTCGAGGCGCGCGCCGACGTCTTCTACGCCAGCACCCATCAATACCCGTTCTATCCCGGCACCGGCGCCGCCGGCGAGACCGGCGTGGGGGAGGGCGAGGGCGCCACCCTCAACGTCCCGCTGCCCGCCGGCACCGGCGACGAGGGCTACGCCGAGGCCATCCGCGGCGCGGTGCTGCCGGCCCTGCGCCGGTTCGCGCCGGAGGCGCTGCTCCTCTCGGCCGGCTTCGACGCCTGGCGCAACGATCCGCTGGGCGGCATGCGGGTCACGGAGGAAGGGTTCCGCGCCTGGGGGAAATGGCTGCGCGAGCTCGCCGCCGAGGTCTGCGGCGGCCGCGTCCTCGCGGTGCTGGAGGGTGGATACGACCTGCGCAACCTTCCCCTGCTGGTCGAAGCCAACCTGGAGGGGTTGGCAGGGGGCCGGCCGTAGCTCTCTCGATGAAAAGGACCCAAAGGATTCCAAGGACTGCAAGGACAGGTGCCGTTCAGGTGAGCCTCCTTGTCCCTGGTGTCCTTGTCATCCTTGCCGTCCTTGTCGTCCTTTTTCGGCCTCCGCACCTTATAGAAGAACGCCGATGATTGACTTTCCGGCGGCATTGCCCATACAATCCCGGAAAGTTCACGTAATACTTGAAGGTTGACCTGATAGGTCCGCGTACTTCGGCTGTTTCCGAGGTTCACACCGGGTGGTGGCGAGGGGGCTGGCGGTGGAGGAGGTAGGAGCTATGAAGCGCAAAGTCATCCTGTCTGCGGTCACGGCGGCCCTGCTGGCCGCGGTTTCGGCGTCGGCGGCTCCGCCCTTCGGTTCGTTCGGCGGCATCGTCGGCGGCGGCAACTCCGGCTCCGGCCCCGTGCCATTGCACGGCTGGGCGCTCGACGACGACGGCGTCGCGGCGGTCGACATCCAGGTGGACGGGGTGCTCGCCGGCCGGGCTTCCTACGGCCGGGCGCGCGCGGGCGTGACCGCCAGGTTCCCCGGCTTCCCGGATTCGGCGCTGCCCGGCTTCGCCTTCGAGCTCGACAGCACCCGCTATCTCAACGGCCTGCACACCGTCACCGTCCGCATCAAGAGCAAGACCGGCGAGGTGACCAGCCTGCCGTCGAAGACCTTCCAGTTCAGCAACGTCGAGCACGACCTGGCGCCGTTCGGCCGCATCGAGTTCCCGCAGCCGCAGGCCGAGCTGCGCGGCAAGTGCAACCTCGCGAACCCCAACCGTCGCTTCAGCGTCGTCTCCGGCTATGCGCTCGACGCCGGCACGAACCCGGACGACTACGGCGTCGGCTACGTCGAGCTGTTGATCGACCGCGCCGTCTACGCCAACACGCAGGTCGATTGTTTCTTCGACACGATCACCGGCGGCTATACCAATTGCTACGGCATCCGCCGGACGGACATCGAGCGCATCTTCCCCACCCTCAAGGACAGCCCGCACAGCGGCTTCCGCTTCGTGCTCGACATCGGCCAGTTGATGGCGGCCGGCTACACCCCCGGCTCCCACATCCTCACCGTGCGGGCGGCCGATCACGCCAACCAGGTGCGCAACATCTCCGAGATCCCCGTCACCTTCTCGTGCGACGAGGACGGCGCCAACGAGAACTCGTTCGGCGACATCGACCAGCCGCGCAACGGCCTGATGGTGCACGACACCACGCAGGTCAACGGCTGGGCCCTCGACTGGGAAGGCATCGCCAGCGTGCAGGTCCTCATCGACGGCCATCCCGCCGGCTTCGCCACGCTCGGCCTCTCGCGGCCGGATATCAGCTCCCTCTTCCTCGGCTTCCCGCAGAGCGCCGCGCCCGGCTGGCGGTTCAATCTCGACACCACGCTGTATTCGAACGGCGAGCACTTCATCGACGTGATCGTCCGCGACCTCCTGGGCGTCGAGACGCAGATCGGCAAGCGGCGGTTCGTGATCAACAACGTCGGCGGGTAAGGTATCCTCGCGGTCGATGCCGCGCATCGACCGCATCCTCTTCTTCGGCACTCCTGACTTCGCGGTACCGACGCTCGCGGCCCTGGTGGCGGCGGGGCGGGCGCCGGTGCGCGTCGTCTCGCAGCCGGCGCGGCCGGCCGGCCGCGGCCATCGCTTGCAGGACCCGCCCGTCGCCGCATGGGCGCGGGAGCACGGCCTCGAGGTGATGCAAGCCGAGCGCGTGCGCAGCCCCGACTTCCTGGCGGAAGCGGCGGCGCTGGCGCCCGACGTGGCGGTGGTCGTCGCCTTCGGCCAGATCTTTCCGCGCGCGTTGCTCGAGCTGCCCGCCGACGGCTGCATCAATCTCCACGCGTCCCTCCTGCCCCGCTGGCGCGGCGCCTCGCCGATCCAGGCGGCGATCGCCGCGGGCGACGCCCGCACGGGCGTCACCACGATGCGGATGGAAGAGGGGCTCGACTCCGGTCCCATCCTGCTGCAGGAGGAGACGGAGATCGGGGCCGGCGAGACGGCGGGCGAGCTCTCCCGCCGGCTGGCCGGGATGGGCGGCGGATTGATGGTGCGCACGCTGGAACGGCTGGAGGCCGGGGATCTCGTGCCGCGGCCGCAGCCGGAGGAAGGCGTCACCTACGCGCCGCGCCTGACGCGCGACAGCGGCCGCGTCGATTGGCGTCTCACGGCGCGCCAGATCCACGACCGCTGGCGCGCCTTCACGCCGTGGCCCGGCTTGACGGCGGAGCTGCGCGGCGAGCCGGTGAAAGTGATCGCCGCCGAAACAGGTGATGGTGATGGCGGCGGCGCGCCCGGCACGATCCTCGGGCTGCGCGGCGGCCGCCTCGCGGTGGCCTGTAGCGGCGGTACCGTGTTGGCGATCGCCGCGCTGCAGCGGCCGGGCAAGCGCGCCCTCTCCGCCGCCGACTTCGTCAACGGCGAGCGCCTGCAGGCCGGCGAGATCTTCGCCTGATCCGGATCCGAGCGAGCATGTCGAAACGATTCCTCTCACCGCCGCCGACTCCGCAGACGGGAGCCGGCCGCAGCCGCCGGCTCACGCCCCGGCGCACGCCGCAGGACAACGTGCGGGTCGCCGCCGCCTGGGTGCTGGAGCGGACCCTGCAGTCGCTGGCGCCGGCGGACTCCTTTCTCGACAGCGCGCTGCCGCGCTTCGACGAGCGCGACCAGGGGCTGCTGCGCGAGCTGGTGATGGGGAGCCTGCGCTGGCTGCGCCGCCTCGATCACGTCATCGCCGCGGCGAGCAATCGTTCCTTGCAGCAGATCGAGGCGGGCCTGCTCGCGCCGTTGCGCGTCGCCACCTATCAGCTCCTCTTTCTCGATCGCGTGCCGCCGCACGCGGCGGTGCACGAGGCGGTCGAGCAGGCGCATCAGCAGACGCACCGCGGCGGCGCGAGCTTCGTCAACGGCGTGCTGCGCCGCATCGCGCGCTCGCCGCGGCTGGAGGACTGGCCGGTCTCCGACGCCGATCCGATCCGGCGCCTGGCGATCGAGAAGAGCCATCCCGATTTCCTCGTCGCGCGCTGGCTCGAGCGCTTCGGCCGCCGGCGGACGCTGGAGCTGCTCGACGCCAACAACCGCGCCAAGCCCATGCACCTCCTCGCCTTCCGCGATCGCGGCGGGCGCGAGCTGCTCGCCGAGCAACTGATCGACGAAGGGCTGGAGGTCGAGCCCGCTGCCCTCTCGCCGCTGGGCCTCATCGTGCGCCGCGGCAATCCCTTCGCCGCCGCCGCGTTCCAGCGCGGCGACTGCTACGTGCAGGACGAGGCGAGCCAGGCCGCCGCCCTCATCCCGCCGCCGCGCGCCGGCGAAACGGTGCTCGACGCGGCGGCGGCGCCGGGCGGCAAGAGCTTCTCGCTGCTCGCCTGGGAGCCGCGGGTGAGCCTCACCCTCGCCGACGTCGCCCTGTCGCGCGTCGACGTGCTGCGCGCCAACCTGCGGCGGCTGCGGCGCCGTCTGCCGCTCGCCGTGGCCGACGCCGGCGCGCCTCCTTTCGGCCGCCTCTTCGACCGCGTGGTGCTCGACCTTCCCTGCACCGGCACGGGAACGCTGCGCCGCCATCCCGAGATCAAGTGGCGCATCAGCGAGCCGGAGATCGGACGCCTGTCGCGCCAGGCCCTGCGGCTGCTGCAGGGCGCCGCGCCGCTGGTGGCCGCCGGCGGATTGCTCGTCGCCATCACCTGCTCGCTCGAGCGCGAAGAGAACGAAGAGGTGATCGCGCGCTTCCTCGAAGCGCAGCCGGCGTTCGCGCCGCTGCCTCTCGACGGATTGCTCGAAGAGCCTGTCGCGGAGGGCATTTGCGCGCCCGGAGCATGGCGCATCCTGACCGGCGCGGACCACGACGGCTTCACCGTCCATGTGCTCGCGAAAGCCCGGATTTAAGGCGTTCTGGACACTCCCGGTTCGTATTGACAGCCCCCGCCGGTTGCCTTATCGTTGAAGGCAGTCATTTCGTTTCAGTCAACCCATTCAAGGAGGAGAGAGATGGCGAGTAAGGCGGACTTGGTGAATAGTATTGTGGATTCTGTGGACGGTATTACTCGGCGGCAGGCCACCGCGGCCTTCGAAGCCGTCTTCGGGGCAATCACCGATGCCCTGAAGTCGGGCGAATCCGCCAAGATTCCCGGTTTCGGCAGCTTCAACGTGTCCGAGCGCGGTGCGCGCAAGGGTCGCAATCCTGCCACGGGGGAGTCGATCAAGATCGCTGCCAGCAAGGGCGTGCGCTTCAAGGCCGGCAAGGAGCTCAAGGAGGCCGTCAACACCAGGCGGCGGGGCCGCAAGTAAGCGCTGCGCAGATCGCCCCGCGAAGCCCCGCGCGCACCGGCCGCGGGGCTTTGGTGTCTTCAGCGGCGATACAGCCGCGCCAGGCGGTGCGGCGAAACACCCAGGAAGAAGAGAATCCAGATCAGCCAGTTCGTCGCCACCGTGCGCAGCGCGCCCAGCTCGCGGAAGCGGCGGGCGCCCGTCGTCACCGGCGCCGGGATCAACCTCATGCCGCCCAGGCGGCGCAGCCGGATGGCGAAGTCCAGGTCCTCGAGGATCGGCCAGTCGCGGAAGCCCTCCAGCGTCTCGAAAGCCGCGCGGCTGACGAACTGGGCCTGGTCTCCCAGCGGCAGGCGCAGCATCCGCGTGCGCCGGTTGATGAGCCACGCGCCCAGCCGCTGCGCCGGCCGGTCCACGTCGAAGCGCAGCAGAAAGGCGCCGCCGTTGCAGCCCTCGGCCACGGCCGCGCGCACCGCCTCGGCGCCGCGCGGCGGCAGCGTCGTGTCGGCGTGGAGGAAGAGGAGCACGTCCGCGGATGGCGCCGCGCGCGCGCCGCGGTTGAGCTGGCCGCCGCGTCCGGGCGGGCCCGCGACGACTCGCGCGCCGAGCCGCCGCGCGATCTCGACGGTGCCGTCTGCGCTGCCGCCGTCGGAGACCACCACTTCGTCGGCCGCCGCCAGCGCGGCGGGCAGATTGCGGCGCAGGGCGTCCTCCTCGTCGAGGGTGGGCACCACGATCGCCAGACGCATGGGGCTCAAGACGCCAAGATGCTAGCATGGCCTTCTTCTGGAGACGCCGTTCGATGAGCTCGCAAAGTACCTTCAGCCATCTCGATTCCCAGGGCAGCGCCCGCATGGTGGACGTGTCGGAGAAGCCGGTCAGCCGCCGCGTCGCCGAGGCCTCGTGCCGCGTGCTGCTCTCGGCGCAGACCTTGATCCGTCTGACCAATCTGCCCAAGGGGGACGCCTTCGCCGTGGCCCGCCTCGCCGGCATTCAAGGCGCCAAGCGCACCTCGGAGCTGATCCCCCTCGCCCATCAGATCCCCCTCGATCAGGTGGACGTCGAGATTCACCCCATGCCCGAAGGCGTCGAGATCCGCAGCCACGTGGTGGTCAACGCGCGCACCGGCGCCGAGATGGAGGCGCTCCTCGCCTGCTCGACCGCGGCCCTCGCGCTCTACGACATGGTCAAGGCGATCGAACGCGGCGTCGTCATCACCGATCTGCGCCTGGAAACGAAGAGCGGCGGCCGGAGCGGGGCGTACCGGCGGGAAGGATGAGGACGCTGGCTCCGATTCCGCGGGCCTCGATGGTTCCAGCGTCGTCCGCGCCGCCGGGGCCCCTCACCTCCCCGGCCCTCCTCTCCCACCTCACACCCACCCGCCCGGGGAGAGGAGGGAGACTGCAGAAGAAGAAATTAGTTTTGCTTTTTCCAACCCCCTCCCTCCCGGGGGCTGGGTGTGCGGCGGGAGAGAGGGGGCAGGGGGAGTGAGGGGCTTGGCGGCACGGACCACGCCGGCGTTACGAATCTATTGGGATCGGAGAGGAACGACGCCGTGATCCGAACGGGATTGGATCGGCTGCTCGCGGATGCCTCGCGGCTCGCCGGGCGCCGTTACGGCGTGCTGGCCCACGGCGCGTCGATCGATCGCGACGGCACGCCGATCCACCTCACCCTGGCCGCCAGCGCCGCGGGGCCGCCGCGCGCGCTCTTCGGGCCCGAGCACGGCTACTACGGCATCGAGCAGGACATGATCGCCGCCGAGAGCGGGCGCGATCCCTGGACCGGCGTTCCCATCGTCTCCCTCTACGGCGATTGCGAGACGAGCCTGCGGCCGCGGGCGGACGCCTTTGGGGAGATCGACCTGCTGCTGATCGATCTCCAGGACGTCGGCGCGCGCTATTACACCTACGCCGCGACGGCCCTGTGGGCGGCCGAAGCCGCCATGGCCGCCGGCTGCGAAGTGTGGGTGCTCGACCGGCCGAACCCGCTGGGCGGCGAAGTCGTCGAAGGCAATCTTCTTCAGCCCGGCTACGAGTCCTTCGTCGGCGCCTTCCGCCTGCCGGTTCGCCACGGCTTGACGCTGGGGGAAATCTTCGGGCTCGAAGCGAAGCGCCGGCATTGGAACGGCGGCCTCGCCAACTTCGAAGTGTGGACGGTGGAAGGCTGGCGCCGCTCGATGACCTGGGAGGAGACCGGCTTGCCCTGGATCGCCCCGTCGCCCAACATGCCGACGGCGGAGACCGCCCGCGTCTATCCCGGCGGCTGTCTCGTCGAAGCGACCGAGCTCTCCGAAGGGCGCGGCACCACGCGGCCGTTCCAGCTCAGCGGCGCGCCTTTCATCGATCCCAAGCGGCTGGCCGATCATCTGAATGGGAAGTGTCTGCGCGGCGTCGTCTTCGTGCCGACCTACTTCCGGCCGCAATTCCAGAAGCACCGCGGCAAGGTCTGCGGCGGAGTCGAGCTGCTGATCACGGACCACGAAGCGTTCCGCTCCTACCGCGTCGGCGTCGAGCTGCTCGATGCCATCCACCGCCTCTGGCATCAAGACTTCGCCTGGCGGGAGGCACCCTACGAGTTCGTCGCGGACCGTCCCGCCATCGACCTCCTCACCGGCTGTCCCGAATGCCGCGAGTCGATCGAAAGCGGAGAGGGACTGGCGGATTGGATCGCCTCCTGGAAAGAGGATGAGGACGCGTTCCGGGAAGAACGCCGGGAGATCCTGCTGTATCCGGAGGAGGGATGAACGTCCGTTCCTTCTCTGGGGGATCGCGACGCCGGAGGTACGCGCAGATCGGACCGCCAGAGATAGAGGTTACGGAGGCGTTGGAAGACGCTTTCGCAACGCCCCCACAATCGCCATCCTTTGCCATCGCGACACGGGACCGTAGAGACGCCCCAGTCGATCATCGACATCGGTTCGGCCACACCAACGGCGGGGCGTCTCCCCGAAGCGGCGATGTCGCCCCGATCCTCCACGACCGCCGGCGTCGCGATCCCAGCGTTGTTCCAAGGGAGACCGCGTGAAGTCTCCCCATCTTCTCCGGGTCGAGGACGCTCCGGACCGTTTCGCACCTCTCATCGAGGCCGCTCGCGCGCTGGGCCTGCGGATCGGCTGGCTGGAGCTCGGCGCTGATTCCAGACCTGTTCCCGAGTCCTTGGAGATCGCCGCGAGCCTCGGCGCCCTGCGCGCGGTATCCGTTGGCGAGGGTAGGACGGTCGCCGTCAAGCCGTTGCGCGGGCAACCCGTCCTGCGCGATCTCCTGCGCGAGCACTTCCAGGGCTGCGCGCTCGTCCTCGTGCGCGGAGAGGTGGCGGCTCCATTGTTGACGATCAGGGAGGATGCTTGGATCGTATCGCCTCCGGGAGCTGCGTCGAGGAGCTTCACGATGGAGCAGCTCGCCGCGGCGCTGCGCCAGCCGCACCCCTGGGATCCAGCGACTCCCGGCTCAGGGCTCCGAGGTTAGCTCCTCCGCAGACGAGGCCCGAGCGGCCCGGAGCAACCAGCGGTCCAACCGATCAAGGTCGGAACAGCGCGAGACCTCCTCCCGTTGCGCCGGGCTCACGGCGATGCCGCGCGCCTCCAGGACCTTGAGAATGGACTCGGCGATCCCCTCGGCCCGGCCTTCCGCTTGGCCCTCAGCCCGGCCTGCTGCCCGGCCCCTGGCTTCTCCCCTGGCCTCCGCCGCGGCTTCCCGGTGCAGAATCGTCGGATTGCCCTTGGCGATCAGGGCCTCCGCCACGGCATTGTCGGCCAACGCCGCATCGACCAGAGCCGCCACGGCCAACGGCGTCACCAGACAGCGATCCTCGATCCGGGAACCGGCCTCCACCGAGCGCCAATTCCGGCTCTCGGGGGACCACTCACAGAGCCGCGGACCCTTGACGAAGACCGCGAAGATCCGCCGCACCCCGCGCCGGTGCATCTCCACGGCCTTTTCCGTGACATTCTGTTCTCTCTGCTCAGAGACCACCTCGAAGGCGATCTCCTCCAGATGGCGCGCGCCGGTCGACGGATCGATCCCTTCCTTGTAAATGCAGGCGTCGCTGGCAAAGTCCGACTTCTCCCCGTGCCGGGTCAGCAGGTCTGCCGCCCCTACGTACCCGGGGGCCACGTGAGCCCGCAGGACATAGGCAAGATCGGCGTGCCGGGTGGCGTGGGGAGGATCCGCCGGCATGGCCACCACCCGGCGGCCGGCGATGATCTCGTCGCGCGTGATCTCGGGCACGACCAGATGGTCGTCGACCCGCGGGAAGCCACGGCCCGGCAAGTGCCGCGGAGCGCCCGCGGCGCCCGGCGCTTTGAGGTTGTAGCCTGAGCGTTTTTCGTCCATCCCCGATATCATAGCAGGGGAGATTGAGTCGCTGCCGACCCAGTCGCTCTACGACTGCCTGGCTATTGGAAGTGCCAAATGACCCGCTACCCGCTACTGCTTGGCTTCAGAGACCTGATCGCGGGGAAAGGGTTCGTGGCGGGAGTTACTCTGAGTGGACGTGCCCTCCTGGTTGATGAAGGTGACGGGTTTTGGATGTACGGCGTCAACCCCGGCGGCTTGGCCGCGGGTGGAAAGACCTCAGGCGAGGCACAAGCCGAATTTCGCCAGGGTTACAGATCTGTCCTATTCGACATCGCGGCTCAGGCCGGCGATTTTGCAGACTTCCGGCAGCAGGCCATAGCCTTCTTCCAGGAAACCAACACGCCCACGGAGCGGGAGTGGGAGGAAGCAGTCGCCGAAGTCCGGAAGGGTAACGTGGTCGCCGACTGGTTGCCCACCAAGAATGTGGACTCCGCCCCGCTGGGAATGGACGTGGTTCCTTTGAAGGCCTTTGATCCCGGCTTGAATGCGTTGGATCAGTCCCAACTCGCCGCCCAGCCTTGAGACGTCCAAGTCGCCTCACTTCAGCGTGGATGCGCTCGCGTACGCCTCCGCCCCGAAGGGAGAGGGCATGACTCGCTGCGCCTGCACAGGAAGGTGGAACGACTGCCGAAGAAGCTCCAGGCGTTCAGCTCGGCCTGCTACGCGCGCGGCTCGGTGTCGGACGTGTTCCGCTCGGTCCTCTACGCGTTCAGCTCAGCCCTGTACACGTGCCAAAGGATTTACAGGCTTGCAGCAAGCCGTCGTACGCGCTGAGGGTCCCTCTGCAAGCGTACAGGGCCTCCCTGAAGCGATCTGCCTCGGCGGGCAGCGTCTGCCAAAAAATTTGTACGCGTTCAGCCCGACGCTCTACGCGTTCAGCTCGGCGTGGTACCCGTTAAGCTCGGCGCTGCACGCGTACAGAAAAATTTGTAGGCGTACGACGCGAAGTCGTAAGGATGCAGAACCCCGTTGCCCGCGTTCAGCTCGGCTCTGTACGCGTAGAAAAAATTTCGCAGGCGTGCAGCTTGCCGTTGTACACGTACAACAGGACTCTGCACGCGTTTCGCCCGCCGTTGAACGCGTACGACGAGGAGCCATACCGGTAAAATTCTTCTGGCAGGCTCACCAAAGAGTTTTTACGCGTACAAGGCGGTTCTGTACGCGTACAACGAGAAGCTGAACGCGTTCGACGAGGGCCTGAACGCCTAAAATTTTTTTGGCAGGCGTACAGGGTGGCCCGATAGGCGTACGACGCCGACCCATATGGATGCAACGGGAAGTTGTACGTCTGCAAAAAAGGTTGTACGCCTTCCACGAGACTCTGGACCGGTCCAGAGCGATTCTGAACGCCTAAGAAGTGCGTTGGAAGGGCTTCAGGGCGTGGCGGAGCCGCTGCAGGCCGGCCTGAGTTGCCACGCCGCGGCGCTTTTGCCACAATGCGGCAAAGGAGCGGGCACCCATCTTGAAGGCAGCCGGGATCGGGAAGGCGTAGGAGATCGCGACATGCTTGACCTGCCATATTCACTGGTGATCGAGGCGACCGACGAGCCGGACTACTTCGGCTTCTACTCTCCTGAGTTGGAGGGATTCTCGGGAATCGGCCACTCTGTGGAGGACTGCCTCTACAAGGCCAAATGGGGCATGAAGGAGCACGTAGACCTGCTCTGCGAGCGGCAGCTTCTCGTGCCGCCAGTCAACCCTGCTCCCACGGTCGTCATCCAGAATGAACCTCGTCGGTCCGTCGCGTGACGTGAAGGGATACATGCATCGCATCCTGCTAGCAGACACGCTCGATCCCGCCGGCCTCAAGCTGTTTCAGGAGGCCGGCGTCGAGATCCATCAGCTCACGGGGGAGGAGCGCCCGCGGATCCAGGAGATCCTCGCGGACTTCGACGCTCTCGTGGTGCGCAGCTCCACCCAGGCGACGGCCGATCTGTTGAAGGCCGGCAAGCGCCTGAAGGTGGTGGGGCGCGCCGGCATCGGCGTCGACAACGTAGACGTGGCCGCGGCCACCGAGCTTGGCATCCTGGTGGTCAATGCCCCGACGGCCAACCTGATGTCGGCCACCGAGCACACCTTCGCCCTGCTCCTTTCGCTGGCGCGCCGGGTGCCCGAGGCCGACGCTTCGATGAAGGCCGGGGAGTGGAACCGCAAGCTCACCGGCGTCGAGCTGCAGGGAAAGACCCTGGGGATCATCGGCTTCGGGCGCATCGGCCAGCGGGTGGCGGACCGCGCCCGCGGCTTCGAGATGAAGATCCTCGCCTACGATCCGTTCCTCGACGCCGCGGCGGCCCGCCGGCTGGAGGTGGAGCTCCTCCCGCTCGACGATCTCCTCGCCCGCGCGGACGCGGTGACGCTGCACGTGCCGATGACGGACCAGACGCGCAACCTGCTGAACGCCGAGAAGCTGGCGAAGATGAAGAAAGGCGCGCTGCTCGTCAATTGCGCCCGCGGCGGGGTGGTGGACGAGGAGGCGTTGCTCGCCGCGCTGGAATCCGGCCATCTCGGCGGCGCGGCGCTCGACGTCTTCGCCGAGGAGCCGCCGCAGGACCTCCGGCTGGTGCGCCACAAGAACGTCGTCACCACGCCTCACCTCGGAGCGCAGACCCGCGAGGCGCAGGAGAGGATCTCGGTGGAGACCGCCGAGATGGTGCTCGCCGCCCTCTCCGGATCGCTCGCCGTGGCGGCCGTCAACCTGCCGTTCCGGCCCGCCGGCGGGAAGGCCGAGCCGTTCATGGCGCTGGGCGAGGGCCTGGGCCGGCTGGCCTGCTCGCTGCTCGACAGCGCTCCCCAGCGGCTGGAGGTGGACCTCTGGGGGCTCGACGAATCGCTGGGCGCGCCGGTCTCCGTCGCCGTGCTCAAGGGAGTGCTCACCCCGTTCCTCGGCGAGGCGGTCAACTACGTGAACGCCGAGCGCATCGCCGAGAGCCGCGGCATCGAGGTGGTGCGCTCCACCCACAGCGCCCGCGGCGACTATCCGCAGCTCGTGGACGTCACGCTTTCCGGCGGCGGCCGCAGCGTCGAGCTGGGAGGGACGCTGTTCGGCGACCGCGATCCGCGCGTCGTGCGCTTCGAGAATTACCGCCTGGAGTTCCGGCCCGAGGGGAATCTGCTCGTGCTGGAGAACTTCGACCGGCCAGGCGTCGTCGGCAAGGTCGGCACCCTGCTCGCGGAGGCGAACGTCAACATCGCGGACATCCACCTGGCGCGCCGCGGCCAGGAGGCCATGGCCGTCCTGCGCCTCGATCAGATTCCCTCGTCCGCCCTCCTCGAGCAGCTCACCAGCCTGCCGGAGGTGAAGAGCGCGCGGAGCGTGCTGCTGGGATAAGCCTGTAGAATGCCGCCCGCGCCTCGAAGCTCGAGGCGGTATGCCCGGGAGGAGCTTCATGGCCCACGTCGGAGTCGTCTTTGGAGGCCGCAGCGTCGAGCACCAGGTCTCGATCCGCTCGGCGCGTACCGTGGCTCAGGGTCTGCGCGAGGCGGGCCACTCCGTCGCGGCGCTCGGCATCGCCGCGGACGGCTGCTGGATCGACGCCGACACCGCCGCGGCGATCCTCTCCGGCGAAGCGAAGGAGATCCCGCCGGTCGGCGTGCCGGTGGCGCCGACGCTCCGGCACCTGCTGGCCTCCGGCATCGAAGTGGCCTTCCCCATCGTCCATGGCACCTGGGGCGAGGACGGCACCATGCAAGGCCTCTTCGAGATGCTCGATCTCGCCTACGTGGGGCCCGGAGTCACCGCGAGCGCCTTGGCCATGGACAAGCTGCTCAGCAAGCGCCAGCTCCAGGCCGCCGGCGTGCCGGTGGTGGATTTCGAGGCGGTGAGCCGCGCCGAATTCGAGAGCGATCCGGCCGCCTGCGTGAAGCGGAGCGAGCGGCTTCCCCTGCCGCTGTTCGTCAAGCCCAGCGTCGGCGGCTCGAGCGTCGGCATCAAGAAAGTCGACTCCCGCCACTGCATCGAATCCTCCATCCGTTTCGCCCTGCAGTTCGACGAGACGGTGTTGGTGGAGCGCGGAGTCAAGGGCCGCGAGCTGGAATGCGCCGTCCTCGGTTATCGCCAGCTCGAAGCCTCGGTCGTCGGCGAGATCGTGCCGAGCCAGGACTTCTACGACTACGCCGACAAGTATCTCCTCGACTCGGCGGGCCTCATCGCGCCGGCGGAGATCCCCGAGCCCGTCTCGGACCGGCTGCGCGACTTCGCTGTGCGGGCCTTCGCCTCTATCGGCGGCGCCGGTCTAGCCCGGGTCGACTTCCTGCTCGAAGGGGAGGACGGCCTCTACGTCAACGAGATCAACACCCTCCCCGGTTTCACCAGCATCTCGATGTACCCCCGCCTCTGGGGCCTCACTGGCCTGCCGCTGCCGAAGCTGGTGGACCGCCTCGTCCAGATCGCGCTGGAGCGCCACCGTGACCGCCGGCGGCTGGACGAGGGGATCAAGGCGTTTCTGAGCGAGCTGGGGTGATTCTGTATACTCATGCCATGGAGATTCACGAGCTCGTCATCGAAATGAAGCTGCTGGAGCGCCGGATGACGCTCTATGAAGAGAAGTACGGCATTCTGAGCCGGGATTTCTACCAAGCCCTGATGGCGGGAAGCTTGTCGCGTTTTGATGAGTTCGACGAAACCCGCACGGACTTCAGCCGGTGGAAGGGGCTGTACGAGACGTGGCTGAGACGCCAGAACGCGTATGACGAGCGGTTGAAGCAGAGCGACATCGTGGAAGCCCTGCGCGTTCAACCCGCCTATTGAGGATGTCTGATTCGCCCCTGAAGTCCTTACCTGAATATAGCCGTTTCGTCGCCGAACTCCTCGCAGATCCTCGCATCGAACGCTCGACGGTCGCCCTGTGGTCGGACAGTCCGTATACAGGGATAGCCGAGGGAGAAGTGTTCCTCCGGAACGGCCTTCGGCTGCGAATGAGGGAGGAGATCGATTTCTCTGTAGCCCTGATAACGTCCTATGGATATGAGGTGTACCGCGGCGATGAGCGGCTGTACTGGTACGACGACTTCCCGCATCCTGAGGATCCCCTCCTCGCTTCTACCTTTCCTCACCACAAGCACGTCCCGCCTGATATCAGGCGCAACCGCATTCCAGCTCCGGGGTTGAGCTTCGAGCAGCCCAATCTGTCTTCGATTCTTTCGGAAATCGTGGATCTCGGCGAGTCTGATCCCGGGATTGGGTAACCCCGAGGCCGGTTCCAAACTCTATCCAATCCAGCGTCACGTCCGCTTCCTCGGGACGCCTTCGAACTCTCCGACGATGTACGTGACTTCTGGCCGCCCGTCTCATTTTTGAAACCGAAGACGGCCGCGGGAGGTTCAGAGATGAAACGCCCCTGCCTGACCTCAGGCAAAGAGATCCCTTCTTTTCAAAGAGTTACGGATCTCCCACCATCGGGCCTCGGAATTGCTGCTGCCGTCCTACCAGACGCCGTTCTCTGCCTGACATTCAAGCCCAGGCGAGTTTGAACCGAGGGCCGGAGGGTTCTTTGAAACGCCTCCCTCCGCCCGACACTTTTATGAGGAAATCGATCGTGAGAAGAACTTTGTCGTTGTTCCTGCTCGGGCTCGTGGCCTGCGGGGCTGTGGCCCTCAGTGCCGAACCCAAATTCGTGACCGCACCTGTAAACCCGATTCCAGACCAGTACATCGTCGTATTCCAGGAAGGCGCCGTTCGGTCGCCGGAGGCGCCCTCTGCGCCGACCGTGGAAAAGCTTGCCCGCGAGATGGCAGGCGTGTCGAAAGGAACAGTTCTGGATCTGTGGAGATTCTCGAGAGTTAAAGGCTTTGTCGCCAGGATGTCTTCCCAGGCGGCGCGGACCTTGTCGAACGATCCGCGAGTCAAATTTGTGGAGCAGTCAGCCTGGATGTCGGCCCCGATCTCGGCTCCGATCAAAGATTGCCGATTCCAGACCGGGATCTACAACGAGAGCGTTACGCGGCCAACGGTCACTTCGCCCCAGAGCCTCAACTGCTCGGACCCGGACCCGCAGCACAGCAACGGAGTCTGCGTCGATAACTGGGGTCTCGACCGGATCGACTCGCCCCTCGCCATTCAAGACCAGGATCCCTCTCACAAAGATAAGTATCTGTTTAGCGCCACGGGGGCAGGAGTCCACATCTATATCCTGGATACCGGCGCCTATACCGGACATAGCGAGCTCGACGGGCGGCTTGGTCTCAAGGTCGATGTGACCAGGAGGGATGTCAACGGCGAGATCATCTATGGCCCGGCCGCCGACGTCGAGGACGAGAAACTGAACAGTCACGGTACCCACGTGACGGCGATTGCGGGGGGGCGAACCATCGGTGTGGCCAAAGGTGCCATCCTTCATCCGGTGCGGATCTACCGGGGAGCGCAGGACCCGCTACAAAACCTCGTCCTGGCCCTCATGTGGATTGCCGACCACCACGGCAGCGTGTTACTGGGGCTCCAAGGCCCCGCTGTGGCGAGCCTGAGCTCCAATTCCGATACCTGGCGTAACTCGGCCAGCCTGCGCCTGGCGGTCAAGGCCCTGAACGAGGCCGGTATTCTGCTCGTCGAGTCGGCGGGCAACAAGAAGGAGGACGCCTGCCGCTGGACGCTGAGCGACGCGCAACTGTCCGAGAACCTCCCGGTCGAGGCGAGAATGAAGATCCAGGGCATGGTTCTGGTGGCGGGGGGAATGGATGAAAAGGACGGCCGGTGGTTACGGATTCCTGGGGACCCGACATACAGCCCCGAGGACTACGACGGAGACGGAACGATCGAGTTCAACGAACCCGGCCTCTGTGTGGACGGTCTTGGTCAGCCCATCCCGGACGGGGACTGCGGCTCCAACTGGGGATCCTGTATCGACCTCTGGGCGCCCGCGGCCCACATCGTCTCCGCGTGTCATCATCGGGCATCGAATCAATATGCAGATCCAGATCCCGGTCCAAATGTAGGAGAGGTTCAACCGGCCAATGGTTTCTGCCGCTTGAGCGGTACCTCCATGGCCGCTCCGCATGTCGCTGGAGTGGCCGCCCTCTTTCTCCAGAACCATCCCAATGCGACGCCTGCACAGGTAGTCACCGCATTGCGCGCGGTTGCGGCCCGCGACAAGCTCTGCACCGATGGCCGGATCGGCTGCAACTCCATCCGCGGCGAGGGGGAGACGACGCCAACGCCAGGCGCTCCGAACCTCGTCCTCCAATCCCAGTTCCCGACGAGCGGGCCACCCGTCGCGGGAGATGACAGCTTCGACGTCAACGGCGGTTTTCTGGATATCGCCTACGCGGGCCTGCTGGCGAACGATGTGGACTGGAGCAACTTCACGCTCTCCGTCGTGGCTCTGGGGGCCGCGGGGCATGGCAACGTCGGGAGCTGCTGTTCCGGTGCGACCTTCAGCTACCAGCCTGACCCCGGCTATAGCGGACCGGACCAGTTCACTTACACGATCAGCAACGGGCACGGCGTGACTGCCACCGGCACCGTCCACCTCCAGGTCACCGGCACCGGACCCGTGCCGATGCTGGATGAGCTCTCCACCGTGCGGGATACCTCCTTCACGTTCCTGGCCAGCGAGCTCCTCGCCAACGACAGCGCGGGTGCGATCTTTTTGAACGCGAGCGCCATTCCCGGCACGACACTGGGGATCGTCCAGCTCGAAGGCGTTGGGCCGCAGGATGTCCAGTACCGCTATTTCCCCCCGGCCGGCTTCACCGGCAGCGATCAGTTCAGATATACGATCCAGGATTCAGCGGGCCGGCAGGCTATCGGTAGCGTCGTGGTGACGATCGGGGATCCGCCGGTGGCGGCCCCGGACACCCTCACGACCGTGACCAACGTCCGGGTGCGGTTCTACGCCAGCGAGCTCCTGCTCAACGATACGCCGGGCGTCGAGTTCATCAACGCGGGGCAACCGCAGCTCGGCTCGCTCACCATCGCCGGCATCGGTCCGGAGGACATCGTCTACGACTACTATCCGCCCGCCGGCTTCATTGGGACCGATACCTTCCCGTACACCATCCAGAATTCCAACGGGTTCCAAGCCACGGGCACGGTCACCGTGAACATCCAGGACGCCGTTCCGGTCGCGAGCTTCACGTCGAACTGCACCGGCCGCACCTGTTCTTTCAACGCCAGCGGCTCGCAGGACGACGTCCAGATCGCCTCGTACAACTGGGCTTTCGGAGATGGCCAGTCCGGATCGGGCAACGTGGTGACTCACACCTTCTCTACGAACAACAGCTTCACGATCAGCTTGCAGGTGGAGGACACGGCTCAGCAGGTGGCCAACGCGACCGCCACGGTCGCCGTCAGCGATGCCTCGCCCGCCGCCTGCTTCACGGCCGTCCGCAACGGCCTCACCTACACCTTCGACGCCTCCTGCTCGACGGACGACTTCGGAATCTCCACCTACTCCTGGAACTTCGGCGACGGCACCACCGGCGCCGGCAAGATCGTCTCCCACACCTACGCGGTGAGTGGTCCCCGCACGGCTGTCCTCACCGTCACGGATACGGGTTCGCAAACTGCTACCACCAGCCAGAGCGTGAATCCGGATGCCAAGCCGGTGGCCAACTTCACCTTCACCTGCTCAGGCCGTACCTGCACCTTTGACGCCTCGAGCTCGACGGACAATGCGGGCATCGTCTCCTACGCCTGGAGCTTCGGCGACGGCACCACAGGGTCCGGGGTCACCGTAACCCATACCTACGCCACGAGCGGCAGCTTCTCGGTCACGCTGACCGTCACGGATACCGTCGGCCAGACGGCGTCGACCACCAAGACGGTGCCGATCGATCTCAATCCCACGGCCTGCTTCACCGCCGTACGCGATGGCCTCGTGTATACCTTCGACGCGAGCTGCTCGACGGATGATCTTGGAATCTCGACCTACTCCTGGAACTTCGGCGACGGCACGACCGGCTCCGGCAAGAACGTTTCCCACACCTATGCCACGAGCGGTCCCCGCACGGTGGTCCTCACTGTCACGGATACCGGCAGCCACACCGCGACCTCAAGCCAGTCCGTCAACCCGGACGCCAAGCCGGTGGCCAACTTCACCTGGAGCTGCACGCAGCGCACCTGCAGCTTCAACGGCACCAGCTCGACGGATAACCAGCCGATCCCCACGTTCTCCTGGAATTTCGGCGATGGAACGACGGGCTCGGGCGCGACCCCGACTCACGTCTACGCGGCCGGGGGCTCCAAGACCGTCATCCTCACCGTCACGGACAGCGTCGGTCAGACGAACAGCAAGACTCAGACCGTTGCGGTGAACCGTCCCCCAATCGCCGTTAACGATTCGGCGACCACCAATCAGAACGTGGCGATCGACATCAACGTGGTGGTCAACGACTCCGATCCGGACGGCGACTCGATCTCCGTGAGCACCTGGACCCAACCGGCCCACGGCAGCGCCTCGAAGAACGCCAACGGCACGATGCGCTATACACCGGCCGCCGGCTATACCGGAGGAGACAGCTTCACGTACCAGATCACCGACGGCAAGGAACCGTCCGGATCCGCGACCGTATCGCTCACGGTGGTCGTTCCTAATAAGCCGCCCGACGCCTGGGACGACGGCTGGTATACCTATCAGAACGGGCCGACCAACATCCCGTACTCCCACCTGCTGGCGAACGACTACGATCCGAACGGCGACGCCCTCACGGTCACCGGCATCAACACCACGGGCCTGAGCGGCACGCTGGATTGCAGCTTCGGCACATACTGTCGCTTCACGCCGCCTTCCTGGTTCGTGGGTACGACCAGCTTCACCTACAGCGCCAACGACGGCAAGGGCGGGACCGACCTGGCGACGGTCCGCATCAAGGTCGGAATCGCCAATGGCGTACCGGCACCGCAGGACGACATCCTGGAGACGGCTTACAACACAGCGCTGACCTTCACGCGGGCCGCTCTGCTGCTCAACGACTCGGATCCCAACGGGGACGTCCTCTCGGTGACTGCGGTCTACCGGGCGCCGCTCACCGCCCTGGGCACCATCAGTTGCTCGGCGGCCAATTACGTCTGCACCTACACGCCGCCGGCGGGCTTTACGGGCGTCGACGTGCTCACCTATCAAGCGAGCGACGGCGTCGACATGGCCACCGCCCGCATCCGCATCCTGGTGCGGCAGCCGAGCCCGACCGTGCTGGACGCGCGCGAGGACCAGACGTTCTTCACCTCGTATGGCGGCACCTTCCTCAACTATACGTGGATGACCTCGAACGACTACGATCCGGAAGGCGGAGCCCTGACGGTGGTGAGCGTCGATACCACCGGGCTGCTGGGGACGCTCGACTGCACGACCTACTCCAGCGGCTGCGAGTACACGCGAGGTACGTCGGACGTGACGCGGTTCCGCTACACCGTGCGCGACCCGCAGGGCAACCTCGCCACCACGACCGTGACCCTCAAGCCGGGCAACTGGAGCTTCAACCTCAACCCGGTGCTCGCCAACGACCAGCTCTCGACGCGCATGAACACGCCGCTGACGTTCTCGATCTTCGACGTGCTGCGCAACGACTACGATCCGGACAACGACCAGCTCGCCGTCAGCTTCTACTTCGCCTCTCCGCACGGCCAGGTGATCTGCTCGACGCCGGCCTATCTCTGCACCTACACGCCGAGCGCCAACTACACGGGGACGGATACGTTGACCTACTTCGCGCAGGACGGCAACAACTCCCTCAGCGCCTCGGTCACCGTGAACGTCCTGCCGCAAGTCGCCAAGGACGCCCTGGTCCTTTCGCAGAGCGTGCCGGTGAGCATGTTCGCCGGGCAGAGCTATCCGGTCAGCGTGCGGCTCAAGAACGTGGGCACCTCGAGCTGGAGCCTTGTAGGAGCCCAGTGCAGCGCCTTCCGCCTCGGCTCGGTCAACCCTTACGACAACACCACCTGGGGAGCGTCGCGGGCGGAGCTGCCAAGTACCGTCGCTCCGGGCGGCGAGGTGACGGTGAGCTTCAACGTGACCGCTCCCGCGACGCCCGGGACCTACAACTTCCAGCGGCGGATGGTGCACGAGTGCGTGGAGTGGTTCGGTGACCTGACTCCCAACGTGGTGGTGGCTGTGAGCCCGTAAGGAGAGGAAGGTTCCGCGTCACGGAACGAGCCGGCGGGCTGCAATCGAGCCCGCCGGTTTGTTTTAGAACGGCGTGATCTCCACCCGCGCCGAGCCGGCGCGGTCCATGCCGATCTGCCTGGCGGCGCCGTAGGAGAGATCGAGCGCCATGCCGCGCCTGTAAGGACCCCGATCGTTGATCTTCACCACCACGGTGCGATCGTTCTCCAGGTTGCGCACCAGCGCGCGGCTGCCGAGCGGCAGGGTGCGATGCGCGGCGGTGAGGGCGTGCATGTCGAAGGGCTCGCCGCTCGCGGTGGGGGAGCCCTGGAACTCCGCGCCATACCACGAGGCGCGGCCGCGCAGGGCCGAGCTCCAGCGCGTATCGAGGCCCAGGAATTTCGCCGGGCGGGCTCCCGAAGTGACCGTGGCGGAATCCTCGGGAAGATTGATCGAGCTCGCACCCGCGTCCTGTCGGCCGGCGGCGACCGCGACGCCGAGATAGGTCAGGAACGCCAGCGCGGACACCCAGACGAACGCCGCTCCGCGGCCGTGGCGAGGCTTTTCGGCGCAAACCGTCATCGTGCGCGGGGATTGACTCTTCTGGATCATGGCAACTCCCAGGTGCAGATTCTTGTTGAAGCCGGACCCTTTGCAACAAAGCTGCGAGTGAACGTATTCCTAGCGCCCGGCGACCACGATGGACGAGACGCCGAGGATGGCCAGCTCGCGGCGCAGCGTCTCGGCCTGCTCGCGCTCCGTGAAGGCGCCGATCTGCACGCGGCTCCAGGTGCCGTCCGAGCTCACGAAGGCTTCGGGATAGATGCGCGCCATTTCGCGCTTCAGCGCTTCGGCCCGCTCGGTCTCGCTGAAGGCGCCCACCTGCACGGTATAGCGCGGCCCCAGGCCGGTCGCGGGCACCAGATAAAGCTCGACGCTGGCCGTGCCCGGCCCGCTGATGCCGACCTCGCGGGCGGCGGCGTAGGAGAGATCGATGACGCGATTCTTGGCGAACGGACCGCGGTCGTTGATGCGCACCACCACCTCACGTCCGGTGCGGGTGTTGCGCACGCTCACCAGGGTCCCGAAGGGGAGCGACGGATGGGCCGCCGTCATGTCGTTCATGTCGTAGCGCTCGCCGCTGGCCGTGCGCTGGCCGTGGAACTGGCGTCCGTACCAGGAGGCGATGCCGCGCTCGAAGGGCACGCCGAGCGTGGGCGAAGCCGTCGAAGGCTTGCGGTTGTTCGAGCAGCCGACGGTCAGGAGCTGACAGAGGAGAAGAGCGGCGAGCAGTGAAAGGAACGGAACGTGGGCGAGCCGGGATCCTGTCCTTGGGCGCATGGGCTTGCGTTCTCCGTAAGGTGGTTTTCGGAGCCATCTTCGTGAGAGCTCTGGGTCCAGTAGCGCTGGAACGGATTGCGCTTACAACGGGCCATCTTAGCATATCGACAACTTTCGCTGGATCTACGCCTCCCAACTGACCCATCTGGGGGCCGATTACACGCGGGGAGCGGCGATCGCGGCCGCCTCGGCGCCTTCCAGGGCGGGTTCCACGATCTCCGCGAGGAATTCATCCACCTGCTCGGCGGACCTGCCGGTGAAGGCGGCCGGATCGAGCCAGGGCTCGACCTCCTGGCGCGTGAGCCGGAATTCGGGATCGCTCACGATGAGGTCGATCAGGGGATTCTCCCCCTTACTCTCCAAGGTGCCCTGCGCGTTCAGGCTGTAGCCGCGGAGGCGCTCGTGGAGCTGCTGGCGGTCGCCGCCGCGCAGCACGGCTTCCATCAGCAGCGTCTCCGTGGCCATGAAGGGAAGCTCGCGGGCGACGCGGGCGGCGATGGTCGTTTCGCGCACCACGAGCCCGGCGGAGATGTGGGCCGCGAGACCCAGGATGGCGTCGGCGCCGAGGAAGGAATCGGCGATCACCAGGCGGCGATTGGCCGAGTCGTCGAGGCTTCGCTCCAACCACTGGGTGGCGGCGTTGAGAGGTCCGTTGAGGCTGTCGGTGATCAGCCGCCGGGCGAGGCCGCACATGCGCTCGGCGCGCACCGGGTTGCGCTTGTAGGCCATGGCGGAGGAGCCCACCTGCTCGGCGTCGAACGGCTCGGAGAGCTCGCCCACGCCCTGCAGCAGGCGCAGGTCCGTGCCGTATTTGTGGCAGGTCTCGGCGACGCCGGCGAGGGTGGCGAGCACCTGGCTGTCCTGCTTGCGCGGATACGTCTGTCCGGTCACCGCGAAGCTCCCCGCGAAGCCGATATGCCCGGCGAATTGACGGTCGAGCTCGCGCACCTTGGCGCCGTCGCCGTGGAAGAGAGTGAGGAAGCTCGCCTGCGTGCCCGTCGTCCCCTTGACCCCGCGGCAGCGCATCGTCGACAGCCGGTGGCGGATCTCGGCGAGATCCAGAACGAAGTCCTGCATCCACAGGCAGGCCCGTTTTCCCACGGTCGTGAGCTGCGCGGGTTGGAAATGGGTATAGGCGAGACACGGAAGCGCCCGATATCGGCGTGCGAAGCCGGCGAGCTCGCGGACGGCCGCCGCCAGGCGTCCGGCGAGCAGCTCGAGGGCCTCCCGCATCAGCAGCGCGTCGGTGTTGTCGGTGACGAAAGCGCTGGTGGCGCCGAGGTGGAGGATGCCGCCGGCTCCCTCGTGCACGCGGTCCGCCTGCTCGGCGTAGTGGCGCAGGTGGGCGACGACGTCGTGCCGGGTGCGGCGCTCGATCTCCGCCACGCGCTCGAGGTCCACGTCGTCCGCGGTCCGCTTCAGCGCCTCGATGTGCTTGGCGGTGATGGGGAGACCCAGCTCGCGTTCGCACTCGGCGAGCGTGATCCACAGCCGGCGCCAGGTGTGGAAGCGGTGGCGGGAGGAGAAGATCCGCGCCATCTCCGGGGAGGCGTAGCGCTCGTAGAGCGGGTTCTGCGGCGTGTCGGCCAGCATGCGGGCTGGATTGTATCGTAGGGCCCAATGCTACAATCCGCCGCCGCGCGTCCCGCCGGACGCGCCCTCGCCGGAAAGCCTTCCATGCCGATACGAGTCGATTCCGAGATAGGACGCCTGCGCCGCGTCCTCGTTCACCGCCCGGGTCGCGAGATCGACTGGATGGTGCCCTCCATGATGGAGAGCCTGCTCTTCGACGACATCCTCGACGGCGACGAGGGGCGCGACGAGCACGAGATCTTCCGCCGCGTCCTCAAGCAAGCCGGAGTCGAGGTCCTGGACTCTCAGGACCTGCTGGCCGACGTCCTGGCGGACGAGACCGCCCGCAAGCGCCTCCTCGACGAGCTGGAGGCGGAGTACGGGGCCCAGTTCAGCCTGGTGCGCCGGCTCTACGATCTCGAGCCGGGCGGTCTCGCCACGGCGCTGGTCGAAGGCATCCGCGCGCCGGCCGAGGTGTCCGACGCCGGGCGCAAGGTCTTCTTCGATCTCTATCCGCTGCCCAACTACTTCTTCACCCGCGATCCGCAGGTGGTGATGGGCAGCCGCGTCGTCATCTCCTCCATGGCCACGCCGGCGCGGGAGCGCGAGCCGCTGCTCGCGCGCACGATCTTCGAGCACCATCCGGCGGTCGCCGGCCATGAAGCCCTCTACGAGATCGACGTGCCGCCCACCGGCGCGCCGCAGCACGACCCCTACTTCCCGTATCCGAACCTGGAGGGCGGCGACGTACTGGTGGCGAGCCCCGAGGTCCTCCTGGTGGGCCTCTCCGAACGCACCAACCGGCGAGGGATCGAGACCCTGGCCGGCTACCTGCGGCAGGTCCGGACCTCCTTCCGGCACCTCGTCATGGTCGAGCTGCCGCGACGGCGGTCCTACATGCACCTCGACACGGTCTTCACCCTGATCGACCGCGGCCTCTGTCTGGCCCACGTGCCGGTGATCCTGCCGGGAGGGCCGGAGGCGGCGCACGTCTACACCATCGACCTGCACGCCAAGGACCTCACCTTCACCCTGCGCAGCTCGCTGCTCAAGGTGCTCGGCGAGCTGGGGCTGGAGCTCGACATGGTGCCTTGCGGCGGCGCTCACGAGGCGATCGATCAGGAGCGGGAGCAGTGGACCGACGGCGCCAACGCCTTCGCCATCGCGCCGGGACTGATCCTTCTTTACCGGCGGAACCGCAAGACCCTGGAGGAGCTGGCGAAGCGGGGCTGGCGCGTCCTCTCCGACGACGAGGCGCTCTCCGGCCAGCACGATCTCGTCGCCGGCGGCCCCACCGCCATCGCGCTCTATTCCAACGAGCTGTCGCGCGCCCGCGGCGGCCCGCGTTGCATGACCATGCCGCTCGAGAGAGATCCTTTGTGAACAGAATCCACTTGTTTTTCGTAGGGGCGAGGCTTGTCCTCGCCCGCCCGGGCGGGGACAAGCCCCGCCCCTACATTTTCTAGGGAGAACGCATGGCCCGCCATCTGATTTCCATTCACGACCTGACCGCGGCGGAAGTCTCCGGCCTCTTCCGGCTGGCCGCCGACGTCAAGGCCCGTCCGGAGAAGTACGAGAACCACCTGCACCGCAAGACGCTCGGCATGATCTTCGAGAAGTCTTCCACCCGCACGCGGGTGAGCTTCGAGGTGGGCATGGCGCAGATGGGCGGGCACGCCCTGTTCCTCTCCAGCCGCGACATCCAGCTCGGCCGCGGCGAGCCGATCTCCGACACCGCGCAGGTGCTTTCGCGCTACGTGAACGGCATCATGGCGCGCACTTTCGCCCATCAGACGGTGCTGGACCTCGCGGCGTATGGCTCGGTGCCGGTCATCAACGGCCTGACGGACGATCTCCATCCCTGCCAGGCGCTGGCCGACTACTTCACGCTCTCCGAGGTCTTCGGCGGTCTCGAAAACCTGCGCGGCCGCAAGCTGGCCTACATCGGCGACGGCAACAACATGGCTCATTCGCTGATGTTCGGCGGCGCCAAAGTAGGGATGGACGTGGCGGTCTCTTCGCCCAAGGGATATGAGGTCAAGCCGTACTACGCCGACCTCGCCCGCCAGGACGCTGCAGCCGCCGGCACGAGGATCACGTTGACGAACGATCCCGCCGAGGCCGTCGAAGGCGCCTCCTGCGTCGAGACCGACGTCTGGGCCTCGATGGGCCAGGAGGCGGAGGCGCAGGAGCGCATCAAGGCCTTCAGCGGCTTCACGGTGGACGCGGCGCTGATGTCGCGCGCCCGTCCGGACGCGGTCTTCCTGCATTGCCTCCCCGCCCATCGCGGCGAGGAGGTAGCCGCCGAGGTCGCGGACGGCCCCCAGAGCCGCATCTTCGACGAGGCCGAGAACCGCCTGCACGTCCAAAAGGCCGCCATGCTGTGGCTGATGGCGGGGGCGGAGATCTGAAAGAGGCGAGCTTGTCGCGGAGCTACACTTCAGGTGGCCGGTCGTATGAGGAGAGGTGTCCGTCGGTGGACCAGATGTAGATTCGCCGACCTGGGTTCAGGTGGCATTGGCGCTCGAACTCCTTCAGGATCGTGAGATCTCCGAATCCCGAGCCTCGGCCCGCCCAATCAGGAAATTCTCTCAACCACTCCAGCAAGGATTCCTGCTCATTGTAGAGTGGCGGCGTCGGTCTAAAGGGCGCTATACCTCGGATGGCTGTTTTCACGAGCTGGACAAAATCTTGAGCAGTTTTCCGTCGCTGTCTTCCATTCCCGTTTTGGCCTATATGGTTTCCGGTCTCAAGGATCGCGCTCATCGGTAGGAGAAGGGATTCAGTCTTGATCTTGTACCTCATCTGGGCGGAGACCTTTTTGTGATTCCCGCATTTGTTGGGGACTCTAAGGATTTCGCAGAGGATAGAAGTGTCAACCAAGCAGATGCTCACCGTGATTGGACTCTCCGCTGAAAGTCTTCAAACCATGCGAGCCCCTTCGCGACGCTGGCTGCTCTGTCCCGGAAATCTGGGTCCTTCAGATATCTATCCAGGATACCCCGTGTGACGAGTCGCCCAAGGGAGCCTTGGGCCACTAATTCGGGATACATTTCAAGTTCCTCCAAGCGCACAAGGCGGCTGTCTCCCTCTTGCGGATCGCGGTAACAGGCAACGACGTTGGGAACAGCCTCCAGAGGAAGGGCATCCAACATGGCGGGGTTATGAGTCGTCAGAAGGACGCGAAGGTCGCGCTCGCGCGCGATCTCCCAAATGTTGTGGAGTAGTACTTCCGCTCGGTTCGGATGGACACCGTTATCGATTTCTTCGATTACTACAGTTGATTCGGGTGAAACGGAAAGTAGGGCGCCTGCAACGGCCAAGACGCGCAATGTGCCATCCGAAAGAAGCGCTGCCTCGCGCTTCGCAACCTTACCTCCGAATGTTTCATGGACCAAGACCATCACCTCGTTACGGGGAGCTGTCAGAAAAGAGATATCACGGATATCTTGTTCAGGTAGAGATCGAACGAACCCAAGTATCCTATCCTTCTCGCCGTCTTCGACTAGCCGATTTAGCACCGAAGAGATATTTCGGGCGTCTCTCTGGAGCCGGATATCAAGAGAAGAACTGTAGTTTCGCATCCATCGTGGGTCAGGGCTTAGGAAGAGGACCTTCTCAAGATTCAGGCGGAGGCGGGAAGCTTCGGCTGGTATCCGCTCTTGAGCTTCCTTGTGATGGGCTGCGAAGCGGGCAGGCGTCGCGATTTGCGTGAAGACCGCCTGCTGGTCGATGCAAATGATGCGCGGCTTTCTTCCTGTAGTAAAGTTGTTATAAGCGACTTGGAGTAGCTCGCCGTGAGAGGAATCTCGGCCGATGACCTTGTAAAGAGGAAATGTGTGATAGGCGTAATCGAGCTGCTCCCGAACAATTCTCAATCCCTCTTTACCAATCCCCAGGGCCACTGAAAACTGGAGTGTTGGGAGCTCAAAGGCATCGCTATCAAGCTCGCAGCCAAGAGAGATCTCTGACCCTGCATAGGACAGATCTCCAAGTCCGCCGCGGAACTCGCCCTCCTGATCACTTAGGGAGGAGGGGAGATCGCTGAGCCGTCGGCCTGAGGCAAGCCAACAGAGGAGCTGAAACCCTTCGATCGCATTGCTTTTCCCCGAGGCGTTGGCCCCAATAAGCAGCGTCAGCGGCGCCAGAGGAAGGGTCGCCTTCTTGAAGCTCTTGAAGCTCTCGACACCAAAGCTCTCGATCATGACGTTACCAGTCTACACCTCACCGAGTCGTCTCGCCATCTCCCGCCAAGCCTTGCCGCGATGGCTGACGGCGTCCTTCCCGCCGCCGGTCAGCTCGCCGAAGGTCTGGCTGGAGCCGTCCGGCAGAAATACAGGATCCCAACCGAATCCGTGATTTCCGCGCCCGGGTAGGACGAGCGCGCCCTCCGTCCTTCCTTCTGCCATCACCTCTTGCTCTCCATCTTTGTAGAGGAGAAAACAGCGCGCCGAAGCCCTGGTCTCTCCGAGGGAGGCGGCCGTGCGGGCGATCCCCTCGGCTCCCACCGCTTCGAGCATCCATTTGACGAGCGGACCGGGGAAACCGTTCAAGGCTGCGAGATCGAGGCCGGCCTCTTCGACGATCAGCGGCCGGCCGACGCGGCGCCAGGCTTCTTCCGCCTTCGCCCGCAACACCTCGCGGTAGTCGAGCGACTGAATCTCGGGGAGGTCTACCTCGACCGCTTCGATGTCGGTACCGAGAGCGATCCGCGCTTCGGCGAGCTTGCCGGGATTGCCGGTGACGAGGGCGAAGGGAATCACCGCTCGGCCGCCAGCCGGCGCAGCTCCTCGATGAGCTCGTCGGTCTGCCGGCGGAGGTGCTGCAGGTCCCCCGAGTTGTCGATCAGCCGGTGGGCCGCCTCGCGCCGCTCTTCGCCGTCCCCCTGGGCGAGCAGCCGGGCCTGCGCCGAATCCGCGTCCAGGCCCTTGGCCACGGCGCGCTCGTAGCGCAGCTCGCAGGGCGCCTCGACGGTGACGATGAAGTCGAAATCGGGCGCGTAGCCGGCCTCGACGAGGAGCGCGGCCTCCAGCACGATGACGTCCTTCGCCTGCGCCGCCAGATCCGCGAAGCGCTTGCGCACCAGGGGATGGATGGCCGCTTCCAGCGCGCGGCGGGCCTCCGGATCGCGGAAGACGAGAGCCGCGACCTTGGCGTGGTCCACGGCTCCGTTCTCATCCAGCATCTCGGGGCCGAAGAGGGCGCGCACCGCCGCCGCGCCTTCTCCTCCCGGCTGGTGGAGCTCGGCCACGAGACGGTCGGCGTCTACCACCTCGAATCCCGCGTCGCGCAGCCACCCGGCGACGGTCGACTTGCCGCCGGCGAGGCCGCCGGTGAGGCCGATGCGGAGGACGCGGTGGCTCATGGCGATGCCCGGCGTCCTTGGCGCCGTTGCGCGGCTTTGAGGGTATTGGCGAGGACCATGGCCACGGTGAGCGGACCGACGCCGCCGGGCACGGGGGTGATCGCGGCCGCCTTTGGCGCCACGCGCGTGAAGTCGACGTCGCCCACCAGAGTGTAGCCCCGATTCGCCAATTGCTGGCGCCGGCTCTCGTCGCCGGGGAACAGGCGCTCGGCCTCGGCGGCGTCGCCGAGGCGGTTCATCCCCACGTCCACCACCACCGCTCCCTCGCGCACGTGGTCCGGCCCGAGCAGGCCGGGACGGCCGATGGCGGCCACCAGCAGGTCCGCCTCGCGGGTGACGGCGGCGAGATCGGCGGTGCGTGAATGGCAGACGGTGACGGTGCAATGCTCGCGCAGCAGCAGGCCCGCCATGGGCTTGCCGACGATCGCGCTCCGGCCCACGATCACCGCCCGCCGGCCCCCCAGCGTGATCCCGCTGCGTTTCAGCAGCGCGACGATACCGGCCGGCGTCGCGGGGGTGAAGCCTTCCTCGTCCAGCCACAGGCGGCCGACGTTGACCGGATGGAAGCCGTCCACGTCCTTCTGCGGAGAGATCCGCTCGAGCACGCGCCGGGCGGGGATCTGCGGCGGCAGGGGGAGCTGCACCAGGATGCCGTCCACCGCGTCGTCGCCGTTCAGCTCGTCGAGGGCCGCCAGCAGCTCCGGCTCGGCGGCGCCGGCGGATAAGCGGAGCGTGCGGCTCAGCATGCCGACCTCGGCGCAGCCGCGTACCTTGCTTCCCACGTAGACCTCGGAGGCCGAATCGTCCCCCACCAGCACGGCGACGAGCTGCGGCGGGCGGGCGCCGGCCGCGGCCAGCTCGCGGACGCCCGCCGCCACCTCGGCGCGGATCTCCGCGGCCACGGCCTTGCCGTCGAGCAGGCGGGTCACGCCGGAATCCTTCCCTGGTAGACGCAGACGGTGCCGCCGGAGAGGTCTTTCCAGGCGGTCTCGACGAACCCCGCCGCGGCCATCCGGTCCAGGAACTCCTGCCGCTGCGGAAAGCCAAGCACGGAGTTCGGCAGGTAGGTGTAGGCCGAGCCGCGCGGCGAGATCAGCCGGCCGATCCACGGCAGCAGGCGCAGAAAGTAGAAGAGGTAGAGCCCGCGCAGCGGCTGCCATCGCGGGATGGCGCACTCCAGGACGACGAGCCTGCCGCCGGGACGCAGCACCGCGGCGAGCTGGCGCAGGGAGGCATCGAGATCCGCCACGTTGCGCAGGCCGAAGGAGACCGTGGCGCCTTGGAAGGAGCGCGCCGCGAAGGGGAGAGCCAGGGCGTCGGCGGCGAGGGCCCCTGGGCGAGGCGCCGCGAGGCGGGCGAATTTCCGCCGGGCGAGCGCCAGCATCGGCACGCAGAAGTCCGCCGCCGCCACCCGCGCACCCCGGCGCCGCAGGGCCGCCGCCTGATCGCCGGTGCCGCAGCACAGGTCGAGCGCCGGAGCGCCCGCGGGCAGGTCCAGCACCGCCGCCGCACGGCGCCGCCAGACCACGTCGAGGCTGGCGGAGAGGAGATGGTTGAGCAGGTCGTAGCGCGGCGCCACCCCCGCGAACATGTCGCGGATGGCCCTCCCCGACTTGTCGAGCGGGACGGTGGTCGTCTCGGCCATTGGGAGAGTGTACCCCGGTTATTCGGGAGGATCGTGTAGGATAAAGAGGGAGCAGTCGATGGCCGAACCGGCATACACGAGGAGCCTGCCCGATCGCGAGGACGGACGGAATTGGCCCGTTCAAGGACAGTGGACGTACGAGGATTATCTGCGTCTGCCGGATGACGGCAACCGCTATGAGGTGATCCGGGGGGTTCTCTACGTGACGGCAGCTCCCTTCGTAAAGCACCAATTCGTCGTCAGCGAGCTTTCTTTTCAGCTCGGCTCGTTCGTCCGCAGGAACCAACTCGGCGTTGTCTTGGGAGCCCCTGTCGATATCCTTCTGCCGTTCGGTATCGCCACTCCAGTTGAGCCGGACATCGTCTTCTTCAGAACCGGCAATGAGCCTCGCTGGGAGGACAAGAACTTCAAGGGAGTCCCTGATCTGGTCGTCGAGGTCCTTTCACGCAGCACCAAGAGCCGCGACCGCCGGATCAAGTTCGAGGCCTACCGGGACGCCGGAATCCCCGAGTACTGGATGGTGGATCCCGATGCCAGGACGGTCGTGGTGTGCGTCCTGAAGGGAAAGGAATACGTCGAGCTGTGCCGCGGCGGAGCAGGGGAGAAGGTGCGATCGTCGGTCCTCGCCGGCTTCGAGCTGGCCGTCGCCGACCTGTTCCCGCGCCAGGCGTAGATCTCGTTCTTGACAATCTCCCCCCGGAGCCCTAGCATATGGGTCCTTTGCGTCGCGAAGGCGGGGCTCCTGCGCCGTACCGCGGCGATTTTCCCCAGCCAGACTGGAGAGTTGGAGATGCTGAAGAAGACTTACAGCCCGAAGCTCGCCGAGATCGAGCATCGGTGGTTCGTACTGGATGCGGCGGGGATTCCCCTCGGCCGGCTCTCCTCGCTGGCGGCGCGCCTGCTGACGGGAAAGCACAAGCCCACCTATGCGCCGCACATCGATACGGGCGACTTCGTGATCGTCGTCAACGCCGAGAAAACGGTGCTCACCGGGCGCAAGGAAGAGCGGAAGATCTACCACTACCACACGGGATATCCGGGCGGCCTCAAGTCCGAGAGCGCCGGCAAGCGGCGGCAGCGCCGGCCCACCAAGCTGGTGGAGGAGGCGGTCTGGGGCATGCTGCCGAAGAACAAGCTGGGCCGCCGGCAGCTCCGCAAGCTCAAGGTCTACGCCGGCCCCGAGCATCCGCACCAGGCGCAGCAGCCGGAAGCCTACGACGTCGCCGCCGCCCTTTAACCAGGGATCAATAACCCGCGGCGCAAGGAGAGATCGCAGTGAACCAAGTCCAGTATTACGGCACCGGGCGGCGCAAGACGGCGGCGGCCCGCGTGTACCTGCGGCCGGGCGCCGGCACGATGAACATCAACGGCCGCGGGCTCGACAGCTACTTTCCGAACGAAGTCCTGAAGATGGTGATCAAGCAGCCCCTGCTGCTGACGGAGACGGCGGAGAAGTTCGACATCTACGTCACGGTGGCGGGGGGCGGCAGCGCGGGCCAGGCAGGAGCGATCCGGCACGGCATCTCGCGCGCCCTGCTCGAGTACAACGCCGAGCTGCGCGACCGGTTGAAGTCGGCCGGCCTGCTGACCCGCGATCCGCGCAAGAAGGAACGCAAGAAGTACGGCCAGAAGGGCGCCCGCGCCCGGTTCCAGTTCAGCAAGCGCTAGAAGGTTCAGAAGGGAGAGATCTTGGTAGAAGTCACGATGAAGGAACTGCTGGAGGCTGGCGTCCACTTCGGGCACCAGACCCGGCGCTGGAACCCGAAGATGAAGCCCTACATCTTCGGCAAGCGCAACGGGATCTACATCATCGACCTGCAGAAGACCCTGCGGATGTTCAATCAGGTCGCCGAGTTCGTGCAGGGCCTCGCCGCCGAGGGCAAGCGCATCCTCTTCGTCGGCACCAAGCGGCAGGCCCAGGAAGCCATCGCCGAGGAGGCGCAGCGCTGCGGCGAGTTTTCCGTCACCAACCGCTGGCTGGGCGGCACGCTGACCAATTTCGTCACCCTGCGCACCTCCATCGAGCGCCTGAAGGAGATCGAGGCCCGGCTCTCCGACGAGAACAGCCCGCTCACCAAGAAGGAGAAGCTGCGCCTGGACCGCGAGCGGGAGAAGATGGCGAAGAACCTCGAGGGCATCCGCGACATGGATGAGCTGCCGGACGCGCTCTTCGTGGTCGACCCGAAGAAGGAGTACATCGCCGTCTCCGAGGCCAACAAGCTGGGCATCCCGGTGATCGCCATTGTCGACACGAACTGCGATCCGGAGCAGATCCACTACCCGATTCCGGGCAACGACGACGCCATCCGCGCCATCCGGCTGTTCGCCTCGCGCATCGCCGATGCCTATCTCGCCGGCTCCGGCAAGCTGGAAGAGGAATCGATGATCCGTTCCAAGGACGTGCCGGTGTTCGACAAGGACGCCGCGGCGGCGGTCGCGCCGGCCTGAAATCTGTAGGGGCGCCCCTGCGTGGGCGCCCTGGGTGGGGAATCCCCGCGAGCCTCTTGCCAGGGCGGCCACACAGGGCCGCCCCTACATCGTCATCGCATCGAGAAAGGTTTGGTCGAACCCGCATCGGTTCGCAAGGAGAACGCTGTCATGGCTGAAATCACCGCTCAGTTGGTCAAAGAGCTCCGGGAGCGCACCGGCGCCGGCATGATGGACTGCAAGAACGCCCTCACGGAGACCCAGGGCGACATCGATAGCGCCGTCGACGCGCTGCGCAAGAAGGGCCTCGCCGCGGCGGCCAAGAAGGCCGGCCGGGTGACGGCCGAGGGCGCCGTCGGCTCCTACATCCACGCCGGCGGCAAGATCGGCGTGCTCGTCGAGGTCAACTGCGAGACCGACTTCGTGGCGCGCACCGACCAGTTCCAGGAGCTGGTGCGCGACATCGCCATGCACATCGCCGCCGCCGATCCCCGCTTCGTGCGCCGCGAGGAGGTCACGCCCGACGTGCTGGAGTACGAGCGCGCCATCTTCCGCGAGCAGGCGCTCGCCTCGGGCAAGCCGGAGAAAATCGTCGAGCGCATCGTCGAGGGCAAGATGGAGAAGTACTACTCCGAGTTCGTCCTCCTCGAGCAGCCGTTCGTCAAGGATGAGGACAAGACCGTCGGCCAGCTCATCGCCGAGAAGGTCGGCAAGATCGGCGAGAACATCCAGGTGCGCCGCTTCTCCCGCTACAAGCTGGGCGAGGGCATCGAGAAGCGCAAGGACGACTTCGCCGCCGAAGTCATGGCCCAGGCGGGCCACTGATGGAGCCAGGCAAGCCGGCCTACCGCCGCATCCTCCTCAAGGTCTCCGGCGAGGCCCTGATGGGCGCCCAGCCGTTCGGCATCGATGAAGCGGTGGTGGCGGCGATCGCCGACGAGGTGCAGAGCGTCCACGCGCTCGGCGTCGCGGTGGCGATCGTCGTCGGCGGCGGCAACATCATCCGCGGCCTCGCCGCCAGCCACCGCGGCATTGACCGGGTGACCGGCGACTACATGGGTATGCTCGCCACGGTGATCAACGCCCTCGCCCTCCAGGACGCCCTGGAGAAGCGGGGCGTGCCGACGCGCGTGCAGACGGCGATCGACATCCGCGAGGTCGCCGAGCCCTTCATCCGGCGGCGGGCGATCCGCCACCTGGAGAAGGGCCGCGCCGTCATCTTCGCCGCCGGCACCGGCAATCCCTACTTCACCACCGACAGCGCCGCGGCCCTGCGCGCCAACGAGATCCACGCCGACATCCTGCTCAAGGCGACCAAGGTGGACGGCCTCTACACCGCCGATCCGGAGACCGATCCGCAGGCGGTGCTGCTGCCCGAGGTGACCTACCAGGAGGTGCTGGAGAAGGATCTCAAGGTGATGGACACCGCCGCCATCGCCCTCTGCCGCGACAACGGCATCCCCATCGCCATCTTCGACCTCGCGCCCCCCGGCAACATCCGCCGCGTCGTCTGCGGCGAGCGCGTCGGCTCGATCGTGCGCGGCTGAGGCGTTCCCCCCGAGGGCGCCTTCCGGCTTCCTCGGTTCCGTTTCTTGATGAAATCTTTCGCGGGTCCCGGTCATAAAAACCAGAGGTCAAGCTCCTTCGAATTGACGCTTGACAGTCTCCTCTGCGGCGTGCTAGATCTGCAAATGCAAAGTTGGATCTAAGTCGATATTCGCGGCCTCGAGGCTTTCGCCGCCGTGGACGGTCGAGCCGGAGGAAAACGATGCGAGACGTCTATTGTTCGAAGGCGAGAGATGGACGTTCACCCGGAAGGTGCGGTCTCGCGCTGGTGCTCTTCTCGAGCTTGCTGGTCTCCGCTGGCAGGGCGGGCGCCGATGACTTCCTGTACCCGTCGCCCAATTCGGCGGTCTACCAGGAGCTCGTGATCTCCGCCGGCGGCACGATCGAGGTGGAGGTCGGAACGCAGATCACCGGCAACGTCCACGCGAACGGCAGCGTCGATCTCGGGTCCGGCTCGACGGTGACCGGCAACGTCTCCGCCGTGGGACAGATCACGGGCGGCGGCACGGTGAGCGGCACGAAGACTCCGGGCGCCGCGTCCGTAACGCTGCCGGTCCCCTTCGACGAAGCGACGGCCCGCGGCCTGGCGGACCGGGTCTTCGAGGGGAGCGTGACCTTCGACACCGACCAGGTGGTCAATGACGTGCTCTTCGTGGACGGCGATATCCGCTTCCGCGGCGGCGTCAACGGCACCGGCACGGTCATCTCCTCCGGCAGCATCATTTTCGACAACGTGACCGTCGGCCATCCGGTGGTCCTGGATCCGGCCACCCGCCTCTCCTTCAGCGCCGCCCTCGACGTCACCAGCATCGGCAAGGAACGGCCGCTCCGGGGCGTCATCGTGGCGGGCCGCGACGTCGTCAGCGACAAGGCGGTGGACCTCACCGGCGTCATGGTGGCCGGCCGCAATATCACGGTCCATCAGGACTCGCGGTACGTCAAGCTCGTTCTCGATCGCTTCCCGCCCACGATCGCCATTACCTCGCCGGCCGACGGGGCGTTCGTCAACACCGGAACCGTGCACGTCACGGGCACCGTTGCCGACGATGGCGTCCTCGCCTCCGTGATGGTGAATTTTGCCGCCGTTCCCTTTTCCGGCGGCCAGTTCGCGGCCGACGTGACTCTCCAGGAGGGAGAGAATGAGATCGTCGCCGCGGCCTTCGACAGCACGGGCAAGCACGGCACCGCGTCGGTGCATGTGATCCTGGATTCGATCCCGCCCGTCTTGACCGTGGAATCACCCGCGCCGGGGCAGCTCACCAACCAGCCGGAGGTCCAGGTGGCTGGCAGCGCGGCCGACGAGCGCGGGCTCGCCAACGTGAAGATCAACGGAGTGCCCGCTCCGCTCACCGGCGGGCGGTTCGATGCCGCCGTCCCGCTCGCCGAGGGAGCGAACACGATCCTGGTCCGCGCTGTGGATCTGGCGGGCAATCCCCGGGAGCTGAGCGTCCCCGTCACCCGTTTCACGCTGCCGGTGGTGACGATCACCTCGCCGGCGGACTTGAGCTACCAGGCGGCGACCACCGTCGACGTCTCCGGTACGGTGAGCGGTCCGGTGACCGCCGTCAACGTCAACGGCGTGAGCGCGCAGGTCACGGGCACCTCCTTCCTGGCGCGCGACGTTCCCCTGATCGAGGGCGGGAACATCCTCGCGGCGGCGGCGGCCGACGCCAACGGGCACGTCGGCACCGCCAGCATCAACGTGGTGCGCGACCTGACGCCGCCGCACGTGGCGATCTACCGGCCCGTGGCGGGTTCCGTGGTCCGCGAGGGCACGGTTGCGGTCTCGGGGCTGGTCAACGACATCGTGCCCGGGACGGTGAACGCCGCCGAGGCCACGGTGACCATCAACGGCGTTCCCGCCGAGGTGGTCAACCGCTCCTTCTTCGCCGATGCGGTGCCGCTGTCGCCGGGAGAGAACACCCTCGTGGCGAGGGCCGTGGACGCGAGCGGCAACGCGGGCGAGGACCGGGTCGAGGTGACCTTCGAAGCGGCCGGCGGCTCGCGGGTGCGCACCGTCTCGGGCGGCCACCAATCGGGGGCGATCGGCACGGCGCTGCCCCAACCCCTGGTGGCCGAGGTCCTCGACTCCGCAGGGCAGCCCGTGGCGGGCAAGCCCGTGATCTTCAAGGTGCGCGAGAACGACGGCAGCCTCAACGGCGGCCAGCGGCAGCTCGTGGTGACCTCCGACGCGGCCGGCCGCGCCCAGGCGACCTTCACCCTGGGCACGCGGGCCGGGCTGGCCAACCAGGTGGTGGAGGCGAGCGTGGTGGGCTTCGCCGGACCGGCGGTCTTCACCGCTTCGGCGCTGCCCGGCGAGGCGGCCCTCATCGTCGTGGATTCCGGCGGGCTCCAGGTCGGAACGGCGGGCCAGCAGGTGCCGCGGCCACTCATCGCCGCGGTGGTGGATCCGGGCAACAACCGCCTGCAGGGCGTACCGGTCGTCTTCCGGGTCGCCAAGGGCTCCGGCCACTTCCCTGACGGCTCCCAGGAGACGGCCGTCGTCACCGACAGCGACGGCCGCGCCATCGTCTCCTTCACCCTCGATCCCGAGGAGGGCAGGGCGAACAACCTGGTCGAGGCGCGCATCCAAGGGCTCGCGGACGGCCCGGCCGCGAGCTTCGTGGCCTCGGGCCTGGCCGCGGGAGACCCGGCGGCAACCACGATCTCCGGCGTCGTGCTGGACAACACGAACGTCCCGATCGCCGGCGCGACCCTGCGGGTGAAGCACACGACCCTCACCGCCGTCACCGATCAGCAGGGGCAGTTCCGCATCCAGGGAGCGCCGGTGGGCTCGGTCCAGCTCATCGTCGACGGCTCGACCGTCTCGCGGCCGGGCGCGTGGCCGGATCTGGAGTTCGAGCTGGTGACCATCGCCGGGCGCGACAACACGGTCAACATGCCGATCTACCTGCTGTCTCTCGACCTCGGCAACAGCCTGCCGGTGGACGAGACGCGCGGCGGCGTGCTCACCCTGCCGCAGTTCCCCGGCTTCGCCTTGGAGATCGCCCCCGGGTCGGTGACCTTCCCCGGCGGCAGCAGGAGCGGCCTCGTCAGCGTCACCGTGGTCCACAACGACAAGGTTCCCATGGTGCCCAACTTCGGCCAGCAGCCGCGCCTCATCGTCACCATCCAGCCGGCCGGGGCCCGCTTCGATCCCCCCGCCCGCCTGACGCTGCCCAACGTCGACGGCCTGGCACCCGGCAAGGTCACCGAGATGTATTCCTTCGACCACGACCTCGGGCACTTCGTCTCGATCGGCCCGGCGACGGTCTCGGAGGACGGCACGGTGATCGTCTCCAACCGGGGAGTGGGCATCGTCAAGGCCGGCTGGCATTGCGGCGGCGATCCCTCTACCGGCGTCTGCCTGCACAACTGCCCGGAGTGTCAGAAATGCACGGATCCGCCGTGCCGCTGCGATGCGGACGACTCGCAGACTCCGACCTCGCTCACCAACACGGCGGGAGACTGCAAGAAACCGGGCTGCAAGAACGGCTCGGCCACCCAGGCCCCGGATTCGTCGGACCGCCCGGTCCCCGCCGACGCGCGGGACAACTACTGCAAGAACTGCGACAGCAACGGCAACATCGTGCCCGACACCACGCGGGACAACCAGCGGGTTCCAGGTACGGACTGCGCGAACTGCAAGAACGGCAAGGCTCAAGACGACGATTACAACCGCAACTCCTCGGGAAGGCAGACCGGCCGCGCGTGTGACTATTGCAAGGGCAAGATCTGCGTCGACGGCAAGTGCGAGCAGAAGGGCGATCCCGCATGTAGCTCCGTGTGCCCGACCAACATGTGCGGCACCCCCTGCGGGTGCATGGGAGGCACCGGCGGCATGGGCACGACCACGTTCTCCTGCTGGGCGGTCAAGGAGCCGGATCCGGCGAATCCCGGGAGCTTCATCTTCACCTGCTATCGCGATTATGGAGTCGCGGGCCTGCCGGACCACCTGGAGAGCGTGTGCTGCACCGGTGGGTGCGGCGACCCGGTAACCGGCACGGACTGGTCGGGCGGTGGACCGGCCTATCGCTGCACGGCGGCGGAGCGCTGCACGCTGGCGCAGGCCAGGGACTGTCCGGGACAGGTAGGATTCTGAGGAGGTTTGGCGGCGTGCGATCGCGACGAATGCTCCCCTTCGGACTCGCGCTGCTGGCGGCGCTCTTCGCGGCGCAGCCCTCCGGCATGGCCGCCGATGCCGGCGATCCCGGCGGTCTCCACCGCGAGATCCTCGAGATCCTGCACGGCGAGCTGCGCAGCGACGTCGTACCGTCTCCCTATTACTGCTGGCGTCACGGCAGCGGCCCTCAGGACCTCCGCATGCCGGCCTTCGACTGGTACCTCGGCGGCAAGGGAGCCTGCAGCGCGGTCTATTTCCCGAACCTGGCGGCCATCCACTCGCCGCTCTCGGACAAGGGCGAGATCGTTCATTTCTTCTTCGACGACGAGAAGTACCGGCGCCTCGAGTCCAACTTGAACCAGCTCGCCGCGCTCCTCGAAAAGCGGCGGCTGCCCCTCGGGGATCAATTCGACCTGCAGATGACGGTGTGGGAGCTCGTCGCGGCGCTGCAGTTCCGCCGCGACATCAACGCCGAATGGTACCCCGCGATCTCGCAGCCCAAGGTCGATCGGCTGCTGGTGCCCGCCTTGAAGGTGCTGCGGGGGACGCTGTTCACTCGCGAGCAGATCGCCGCGCTCCCGGCGACGCTGCCGAGCCTGGCGGCGCTCTCGGGCGAGAGAGCCATCCAGCCGCTGGCGGAGAAGCTGATCGCGGGCCACGACTCGATCGTCGAGGATCTCTTCCCGTCGCAGCTCCACGACGCTTTTTCTCAGGGCCGGCTGTTCAGCCGGGTCTTCCTCACCCTGGACGATCCCGCGGAGCTGAAGCGCTTTCAGGAGTATCTCGCCAAGCGCGCCAACACCCGGCTGGAAGGGTTTTCCTGGCAGACCTCGCCGGCGGTCCCCAAGGACGAGCTCGTTTTCGACACCTATGCCGACTTGCGGCACCTCCCCCTCCAATACTCGGGCGTGCACACCATCCTGGTGCTGTTCTTCAACGTCCTGGACACCCAGTACCAGGTGGTTCCCACCCGTCTGGTCGCGTCCTGGAACGAGCTATGGTGGTCCAGCAAGCTCGACGACGCCGAGGATCTGCGGGCGGCGGACCGCGCGTTCCGTGTACGGATCGTCAAGTACCAGAAGCAGCTCGGGCTCGGGGTGTCTCCCGGCAGAGAGGGCGCCGACCGCTTCCCCTCGTACCGGCCGGTCTCCGAGGACGCCATCTCGCGGGTCGTGTTCACCGACGCCAACCCGGTCTACCCCCAGACGCAAGTAACGACGGTGCGCGCGCAATGCCTGTCGTGCCACGCCACGACGGTGAAGACGTTCAGCATGCACCAGCGCAAGGTCGGATTCGTCAGGCCGCTCTCCCTCCGTCCCGAGGACCTCCTCGGCAGGGAGACGGAGACGCGGGCAGGGCAGTCGTTTCGGGAGTGGAGCCGGCGTTATCTCGAAGCGAAAAAGGGCGAGCAATAACTTCGCAGCCGGCCGCACGGACGGCTCGATTCCAGGAGCGCACGAACATGGGCCAGAGCAAGCGATCAGCTACCCTCGCAGTGGCCGCAGCCCTCGTCGCGTGGTGCGGGACAGGGATCTCGACGGCGCCGGTAGGGGCTTCGGAGCTGAACGAGAGCTGCGTCGTGTCGATCCTGAATCGCACGGCGGTGCCGCAGGCCGACGGCAGCTTCATCCTGCCCAACACCCCGTCCAACATCGGGCGGGTGCGCGCCCGCGCCACCTGCGTCGAGAACGGCATCACCCGCGCCGGCCAGTCCGACTACCTGGACTTCGACGCCACGTCGCGGGCCGTGCATGTGCCGCCGATCCTTTTCGGGCAGCCTGAGCCGATTCCGGAGTCGCTGGCGATCTCCTCGCCCGCGGCGACCCTGAGCGCCATCGGCGCCACGGCGCAGCTCACCGTCACCGCGGTCTTCCCCGGCTCGACGCGGGACGTCACGGCGGCCGCCAGCGGCACCAACTACAGATCGAGCAACCCCGCCGTGGCCACCATCGATCCCAACGGCCTCCTCACGACGCATGGCGTCGGCGTCGTGCTGGTGAGCGCCATCAACGAGGGCAGCCTGGCGGTCCTGCGCCTGCAGGTGGCGACCACCGGCGACTCCGACGGCGACGGCATCCCCGACGACGTGGAGCTCGCCAACGGCCTGGATCCCGGCAATCCCGTCGACGGCCAGGACGATCTCGACCAGGACGGGCTGACCAACCGCGCAGAGCTGATGGACGTCGGCACGGACCCGCGCAACCCCGACACCGACGGCGACCGGCTCCGCGACAGCGCGGAGATCCTGTTCGGGACGAACCCCCTGCTCTACGACTCGGACGGCGATCAGGTCGGCGACGGCCTGGAGGTCGTCGCCGGCAGCAATCCGCTCGATGCGAACAGCATCAACCTCGGTCCCATCCTGGACGCGCTGACGGTGCAGCCGGCCTCCTTCACGCTGATCTTCAACACGGCTATCGGCGAGGCGTCGCGCCGGCTCACGGTCACCGCCAGGTTGATCGACGGCACTCAGATCGATGCGCGCTCGCGGCGCTACGGCACCAACTACAGCTCCAACAATCTCGCCGTCGCCTCTTTCGGTGCCGAGGACGGCGTCGTGTTCGCCGGCCAGGACGGCACCGCCACCGTGACCGCCGCCATCGGCGCGGTCAGCGGCTCGGCCCAGGTGCACGTCCAGACCTTCGCTCCTACCGCCCTCTCGTTCCTGCCGCTGCCGGGCTTCCCCAACGGCGTCGACGTGAGCGGCGGATATGCCTACGTGGCGGCGGGAACCGCCGGCCTGCACGTGGTGGATGTCGCCAATCCGAGCGCTCCCGCCCTGGTCGCCACCGTCAACACGCCCGGCAACGCCAATGACGTGCGGGTGAGCGGCGGTTACGCCTACGTGGCGGACGGCGCCAGCGGTCTGCAGATCGTGGACGTCAACAACCCCCTGGCGCCGGCGCTGGTCGCCGCCATCGATACGCCGGGTACGGCGACCGACGTGGCGGTGCGCAACGGCCGCGCCTTCGTCGCCGACGGCGCTTCCGGCCTGAGGGTGATCGACGTCGCGGTGCCCGTAGCGCCGCTGGCCCTCGGCGCCGTGGATACGCCGGGCAACGCGCGCGGCGTGGATGCGGTGGACGACTACGTCGTCGTGGCCGATGCCCAGGGCGGGGTCCACATCGTGAGCGTGGCCAATCCGGCGAGCCCGGTCATTCTCGGCTCGACCCACACGCGGGCCAACTCCGTCTCGCGGGCGGCGGACGTCGTCGTCCGCGACCGCCTCGCCTATGTGGCGGACGGCTCGGATGCGGCCTTGGGCGGCCTGCGGGTGATCGACTTCCGGAATCCTTCCACGCCCGTGGTCGTGGGCTCGACCAGCGACCAGTTCGGGCTCGTCTCGGCGGCGCTCGACGACCGTCTCGCCATGGCGGCCGACTACTTCTTCCCCAACGCGGTGCCGATCTTCGACGTCGGCGGCACGCCGATTTTCAGCGCCGTGCTGAGCTTCTCCGGCGCGCCGAGCTTCCGCGACGACAACGGCAACGGCGTCGCGGTCCAGAAGGGCCTCGTCTTCCTGGTCGGCGTGCGCGGCGCCATCGCCGACAACGGCGCCTTCGGCGATGGCGGCCTGCACATCGGCCGCGCGTATCTCCTCGGCGACGATCTGGGAGTGGCGCCGCAGGTGGCCATCACGGCGCCCGCGGCCGGCACGTCGGTTCCGGAGCGGAACGTGCTCACCCTGAAGGCCAACGCCACCGACGACGTCCTGGTGGCCTCGGTCCAGTTCCTGGTCAACGGCGCCGTCGTGGCCGAGGACTTCAAGGCGCCGTTCCAGGCGGCCTATACGGTGCCTTCCGGCGTGGCGAGCCTCACCATCGGCGCCATCGCCAGGGACCTGGGAGACAACCAGGGCACGGCGCCGCCGGTGGTGGTGACGGTGCTGCCGGACAACAAGCCGACGGTGAACCTCTTGGCGCCGGCGGCCGGGGCCCGCATCGTCGAGGGCTCGACGATCCAGATCGCCGCCGAGGCGAGCGACGACGTCCAGGTGACCAAGGTGGAGTTCTTCGTCAACGGTACGCTGCGCCAGACCGTGACCGCGGCTCCCTATCGCTTCAATTTCCTCGTACCGCTCAACACCACGCAGATCTCCATCGTCGCCGTGGCCACCGACAGCGCCGGCCAGACCGCCTCGACGCCGGCCCTGGTGCTGCCGGTCGAGGACGACCTGGCGCCGGTGGTGACCATCCTCGAGCCCGTCAACGGCGCCGAGGTGATCGCCAACAGCCGCGTCAAGATCGTGGCTGGCGCGAGCGACGACGGCACGGTGCAGCGCGTCCGCTTCCTGGTCAACGGCGCCTTCCTGGGCGAGGATTTCGTAGCGCCCTTCGAATCCGAGGTGCGGGGGCCGGCGGCCGGCGCCACGATGACGCTCTCGGCCATCGCCGAGGACAACCTCGGCCAGCAGTCGCAGACCAGCATCCAGATCGTCGGCATTCCCGATCCGGGCACGACGGTGACCGGCACGGTGCTGCTCCCCGACGGGCAGCCGGCGGCCGGGGCTTCCGTCGTCGCCGCGACGCGTTCTTCGACCACCGGCGCCGACGGCCGCTTCACCATCACGGCCGTGCCGACGACCGATCCGGTCCGCGTCCGCGCCACGCTGCAGACCGCGAACACCTTCCTGGTCGGCTTCTCCACCGAGGGCAACGCGGTGCTGGGCGGCGTCACGGAAGTCGGCGAGATCCACCTCCTGCCGGGCTTCCCCAACGGCAACGGCGGCTTCGAGCTCGGCAACTTCACCGGCTACACCACCACGGGCCAGGCGAGCGTCATCCAGCAGATCGGTCCGGTGCGGCCGACGGAAGGCCAGTACATGGCCATCATCACCACCGGCGGCGCCGCGGTCGGCGGCGTCTCCAGCACCGTCAACACGTCGTTCGCCGTGCCGGCCGGCGCCACCTTCGTCGCCTTCGACTTCAACTTCCTGTCGAACGAGTTCCCGACCTTCGTCGGCAGCATCTACAACGACACGCTGCGCGTGCGGCTGACGACGCCGAACGGCAACCAGGACGTCGTCATCGCCTCGGTCAACGGCTCCAGCTTCGTGCAGGCCGGGAGCACCGGCTTCAACGGCATGACCGGGTTCGCCACCATACGTCTCGACGTCTCCGCCTTCGCCGGCCAGCCGGGCATCACCAACCTGGTGATCGACATCCTGGTGACCGACATCGGCGATACCCAGGTGGATTCGGCGGCCCTGGTTGACAACTTCCGGTTCGAGTAGGACTGTAGAAGGGATGTCGCGGCACGACGAGCGTTCGCGGGTCTCCCGGCGCGGTTTCCTCTCCGGCGTCGCCGGCCTCGGCGGTCTGGCCCTGGCGGGCGGCGCCTTGGGGAAGGTGGACACCGCCTCCACCAGCGGCCGGCTGGGCGCGGCCTACGAGGTCCGCCGCAAGGCCGCCGAACACGCGCGCGCCCTCGGCCGGGCCAAGGAGCTCGCCAACGGCGACGAAACCGGCCTGCCGCGCCGTATCGCCTGCTACTCCAAGGGGCTGCCGCACGACAAAGTGGGCGAGCCCGACCTCAAGGCCTACGACGTCCTCCTCAGGGCGTTGAAGAGCGGCGATCCCGAGGACTTCGAGCGCATCCCCCTCGGCGGCTTCGTCAAGCTCGCCAATCCCCAGGCGGCCCTGGCCTTCGACCTCGTGGGGCCGGACGGCTGCCAGCTCGAGCTGGTCTCCCCTCCCGGTTTCGCCGGCGCCGAGCAGGCGGCCGAGATGGTCGAGCTCTACTGGCATGCCCTGGCCCGGGATATCCCCTTCGTCGAGTACGGCTCGCATCCGCTGATCCAGCAGGCGGCCGAGGACCTGTCGCGCCAGGGCGGCTTCAAGGGACCCCGGGAAGGCGGGCGCGTCACCCCGGCCACGCTGTTCCGCGGCGCCAGCGCCGGCGACCTGACCGGCCCCTATCTCTCCCAGTTCCTGTGGAAGACCCTGCCGTTCACCCCCATCAAGGTCGAGCAGAAGATCCGCACGGCGGTGCCGGACCTCGACTACGTGACCTCCTTCGACGAGTGGCTGCGCATCCAGAACGGCGCCATCTCCGGGGTCAACCGCTTCGACGACAAGCCGCGCTACATCCGCAACGGCCGCGATCTCGGGGAGTACGTGCATCGGGATTTCACCTATCAGGCCTTCCTCGGCGCCTGCCTCGCGGCGCTCAAGATGGGCACCCTTCCCGATGGCGGCAATCCCTACAAGCACTCGCGGACGCAGTCCGGATTCACCACGTTCGGCCAGCCGTACCTCCTCTACCTGATCGCCGTCGTCACCCAGGTGGCCCTCAAGGCCTGCTGGTATCAGAAGTGGATGGTCCACCGCCGCCTGCGTCCGGAGGAGTACGGAGGGCGCGTCGAGAGCCACCTCCAGAAGATGGCGGAATACCCGCTGCACGAGGACCTCTTCGCCTCGGCGGCGCTGGAGGAGGTCCGCCGGCGCCGCGGCACCGCGCTGCTGCCCCAGGCCTACCCCGAGGGTTGCCCCACCCATCCCTCCTATCCCGCCGGGCACGCGGTGATCGCCGGCGCCTGCGTCACCGCCCTCAAGGCCTGTCTGGACGAGTCGCACGAGATCCCCGAGCCGGTGGTGGCGAGCGCCGACGGGCTGGCGCTGGAGCCCTACCGCGGCGGCGCCCTCAGCGTCGGTGGCGAGCTCGACAAGCTGGCGAGCAACATCGCGCTGGGGCGGGACTTCGCGGGCCTGCACTGGCGCTCGGACGGCCACGAGGGATTGAAGCTGGGCGAGGCGGTGGCCATCGCCGTGCTCGAAGAGATGCGCCTCACCGGCAACGAGCTGTTCGCCGGCTTCAGCCTGCGCCGCTTCGACGGCACCCGCGTCTCGGTGGGCTGAGCCCGCCAACCCCTTCGATTGACAGGCCTTGGCCCGGCGGGGAAGAATCTTCCTGCCGGACGCAACGAGCCTCAGCGGGAGGGGACCATGAAAGAGGTATTCAAGGAAGTCGAGACGCACATGAAGCACGGGGTGGACCACTTCCACCACGAGCTCAAGCATCTGCGCACCGGGCGCGCCTCGCTGGCGCTGCTCGAGGGCATCACCGTCGATTACTACGGCAGCCCCGTGCCGCTGAACCAGGTGGCCAACCTCTCGGTGGCCGACGCGACGCTGATCGTGGCGCAACCCTACGACCCGAGCCAGAGCGGCGCCATCGAGCGCGCCATCATGAAATCCGACCTCGGCCTCAATCCCTCCTCCGACGGCAAGGTCATCCGCATCCCCGTCCCCTCGCTCACCGAGGAGCGGCGGCGCGAGATCGTCAAGAAGGCCCACGATCTCGCCGAGCACGCGAGGAACGCCGTGCGCCAGGCCCGCCGCGAGGGCAACGATAAGCTGAAGAAGATGGAGAAGGACAAGGCGATCAGCCAGGACGACGAGCGCCGCGGCCTCGACGAGGTGCAGAAGCTCCACGACCGCTACATCGGCGAGATCGGCTCGGCCCTGGAGAAGAAAGAGCAGCAGATCCTGGAGGTCTAGCTGTTCCTCTACGGCTACCACCCCGTCCGCGAGGCCCTGCGGCACCGCCCGCAGGAGATCGTGCGGGTGCTCGTCGCGGCCGGCCGCACCGGCCGCCGGCGGGAGGAGATCGAAGAAGCCTGTAAGCGCCACCGCGTGGCCTGCGAGGCGGTGCCCGAGCGCACCCTCTCCCAGATCGCCGGACCGGCCCACAACGGCATGGCCGCCGAGGTGCGGGAGGGTGTGGCGGAGCGGCAGGCCGCGGGCGATCCGGACCTCGTCGTGCTGCTCGAGGACGTGCAGGACCCGCGCAATCTCGGCGCCCTGCTGCGCGTCTGCGAAGGCGCCGGCGTCGGCCGCGTGCTGATCCGCGACCGCGGCTCGGCGCCGGTCTCGCCCACCGTCTCCAAGACCTCGGCGGGAGCGAGCGAATGGCTCGCCATCGAGCGCATCACCAACTCCGCGGCCGAGATCGAGCGCCTCAAGGCGGAGGGGTTCTGGGTGTACGGCACGGATCCCGCGGGAGAGCCGCCCTGGAGCGTCGACCTCACCGGCAAGGTGGCTCTGCTCTTCGGCGGCGAGGAGAAAGGGTTGCGCGCCCGCACCCGCCAGCTCTGCGACCGCATGATCGGCCTGCCCATGCGCGGCCGCGTCGGCTCGCTCAACATCGCCACCTCGGCGGCGGCGGTGCTCTACGAGGCGGTGCGGCAGAGATCGTCTTGATCCTTGCCAGCGGGTATCCGGAACGCTAAACTCTCACGGCTCCAGGAATTTGGAGCGGCCGGGCCGGGGTTTCAGCCTGGACAGGACCCGCCGGCATAGCTCAGGGGTAGAGCTACGGTCTTGTAAACCGTAGGTCCCCGGTTCAAATCCGGGTGCCGGCTCCAACCCCGATCCGGCGCAACAGTGCTCTTTGGAGGTGTGGCCGAGTGGACAATGGCAGCAGACTGTAAATCTGCCGGGCTTCGCCCTACGGAGGTTCGAATCCTCCCGCCTCCACCAAATCGTTCTCGATACGCGGGAGTAACTCAGGGGTAGAGTCACAGCCTTCCAAGCTGTTGGTCGCGGGTTCGAATCCCGTCTCCCGCTCCAAGCTCCTTCCTTCAGACCTCCACGAGCTTGCTCCAACAGGTCTCTCCTCTCCAGCTCCAGTGGGATTCGTTGCTGTGGATGCTGGCCTGCGCCGTGGCCGGCCTGTGGCTGTGGGACCGGCTCTTCCAGCCCAGGCTCGGCCTGCGGTGGGCGGCCGTCCTCCTCGCCATCGCGCTGCTGCCGCTGCTGCCGGCGCTGCGGGCGGACCGCGTCCTCGGACCTTTCGACACCAACGTCCGCCTGCGCCCCTGGGCCAGCCGCGACCAGCTCGCCTATCAGCCCAAGGTCGGACGCCTCAACGACGTCACCTTGCAGCTCGCGCCCTGGCAGGCGGAGGTCCGCCGGCAGATGCTCGCCGGAGGCGTGCCGCTGCTGAACCCGTTCTCCGCCGGCGGCCAGGCCCTCCTCGGCAACGGCCAGTCGGCGCCGTTCAGCCCCGTCTCGCTGCTGGCGCTGCCGTTCCGGCCCGAACGGGCCCAGGCGCTGCGCGCCTTCCTCAAGGCCCTGCTGGCGCTCACGGGAACATTCCTGGTGGCCCGGCGGCTCGGCGCGCGTCCGGCGTTCAGCCTGGTGGCGGCGGTGGCCTACGCCTACAGCGGATCGCTGGCGGTGTGGCGGCTGTTCCCCATCGGCGAGGTGCTGGCGTTCTTCCCCTTCGCTTTCCTGGCCAGCGAGTGGATCCTGGAAGAGGGGCCGCGGCGGCGGAGCTGTGCGTTGCTCGTTCTGAGCCTGGCCGCGATCCTCCTCGCCGGCCATCCCGAGACGGCGCTCGCCGCCGCCTGCGCCCTCGCCGCGCGCTGGCTGTGGGCCGCCGTGGCGGCCTGGCGAAGCCGCGACCGCCGTTTCCTGGCGGCATTGCGAGGGAGCCTCGCCGCCGTGCTCCTCGCCGCCCTGGGTACCGCCTTCTTCACGCTGCCGGTCGGCGAGTCGATCCTGCGCTCCGAGCGGCTGGCGCAGAAAACCGCGGAGGGAGAACGGTCCACTCCTGGCGCGACCGCAGGGCTCGGCGGCCTGATCAGCTTGGGAATTCCAGGCATCTTTGGCACGCCGCAGCGCAGCCGCGAGGCGGGGCCGGCTCCCATTACGTGGCTCGCGGAAGGTGCGGTCGGCCTGCCAGCCCTGATCTTGGCCCTTGCGGGATTGTTTCTGCCGGGCGCTCGAAGCCAGACGGAGAAATTCCTCCGGGTCCTGTCGCCGGCAGCCTATCTCCTGCACCTCGATCCGCTGGGCCTGTTTTCTCTGCCGGTGATCGCGCCGCGGTACTTTTCCTACCTGGGCGCCTTCGGCGTGACCCTCCTCGCCGCCCTCGCGATCGAGCGTTGGACCGAGGAGCCGATGGACCGCCGGAAACTGGCGGTGATCGCCGGGCTGGGCGCCTTGGCCTTGCTCTGGACCTTCGGCGGGCATTGGGCCGCGCTGGCGATCTGGCGCGCACAGGGGTTTACCGATCCGAAAGTGCTCGCGGAGTCGAACCGGCACCTGGCGTTCGCCCTGTCGGCCTCGGCGGTGGCGCTCTCCGCGCTCGGGACACGGCGCTCGCTGCAGGCCGGACTCTGCGCCGCGCTCGCCAGCCTCGCCCAACTGCTCTATGCCTTCGGCGGCTACAACCCGACGATTCCGGCGGCGTACGCCTATCCCCCCGTGCCGGTCCTCGACCGCATCGCCCATGAGCCCGGCTTCTTCCGCCTGGTGGGAACGCGCGGCGTGTTCGTGGCCAACTCGTCGATGGTCTACGGCCTCGCCGACATCCGTACGCACGATCCCACGGAATCGTCGCGCTACGTCGATTGGCTCACCGAGATGCTCGACTTCGACCGCGCCAAGTACAAGAAGCAATACCCGCGGCCGCGGCCGGAGCACCTGCCGAAGCTCCGCCTGCTCGGCGTCCGCTTCCTGCTCGCCGGACCCGACCTGCCGGTAGGCCCGCCATGGATAGACCGCGGCGTCTTCCGCGAGACGCGCCTGTGGGAGCTGCCCGGCGAGGTGCACGGCGCCTTCTTTCCACGCCTGGTCGTGCCGGTGCGCTCGGCGGCCGAGGCGCGGGCGGCGATCCGCGGTGTTCGTAATCCGTATAAGTTGGCGTCGCTCGAGCTCGGTTCCGCCGCGCCGCGAGCGCCGAACGGTGTGGCCTCGGTGGAGCACATGGAATTCCGTACCGCGTCCGTGGATCTGTCCGTATCCGTCCGATCCGACGCATGGCTGGTGGTCTCCCAGACCGCAATCCCCGGCTGGAGGGCTTGGGCAGACGACCGCCTCGCCCGCATCGCCATCGCCGACGGGACTCTGCTGGCCGTGCGCGTGCCGGCCGGAACGTCGAAGGTGAGGCTGCGGTACAGCCCCGCTTCGTGGCGCCTCGGCTGCTGGCTGCTGCTCGCCGCCGTGCTCGGCGCTTATCCGGCGCTCTCCTGGTGCTGCCGAAGGACCGGTGATGCAGCGGCTTAAGGTGATTGGACCGTGGCTGGCGATCCTGCTCGCCGCCGCGGCGGTGCGCCTGCCCGCGCTCACGGCCAGCCTGCCATACCTCGGCTACGTGGACGAGGGGCACGTCCTGCACCACGTCGTCCACCATCTCGTGCGGCGGACCTGGGAGCCGGACACCTACAGCTACCCCACGCTGCCGTTCTATGTCGTGGCGGCGGCGGCGGCGGTCTACTCGCCCATCTACGCCGTCGTCCACGGCCATTCGCTGCGCCAGGACCTGGGCTCCACCACGCCCTGGACCTACGACGTCGTGCAGCCGGTGGACCTGCTCGTCCTCGGCCGCGTGGTGACGCTCGCCTTCTCGCTGGGGCTCGTCCTGTTGACCGGCCTGCTGGCCCGGCGCGTCGCCGGACCCGCCGCCGGCTGGTTCGCGGCCTGGCTCGCCGCCTTGACGCCCGCTCTCGTGGCGCGCGGCGCCGTCGTCAACATCAATCCGATGATGGCGTTCTTCGTGCTCGCCGCGCTCCTCTTCGCGGAGGGCGCGCGCGAGGGGAACTCGCCCCGGCGCGACGCGGCGCTGGCCGGCGCCATGGCCGGGCTCGCCGCGGCCAGCAAGTACCCGGCGGCGCTCGTCTGCCTGCCCGTGGGCCTCGCCGTGCTCCTCTCGCCGGCGGCGTGGAGAGAGAAGCTCCGCCGGCTGGTCCTCTCCGGCGCGTCGGCCGTGGTGGCGTGCGTGATCGCCATGCCGGCGCTCGCGTTGCGCCCGCTGGACGTCCTCCACGGATTGCAGCGGATGGACCGCGTCTACGGCCGGCAGCAGATCGGAGGGTATTGGCAGCAAGCCGTCCACCGGGCCGAGTGGGATCTGCCGCTGGACCATCCGGAGGTGGGGATCGCCTTCCTCGTTCTCGCCGCCGCCGGGCTCGCCGTCGGCCTGCTCGACGCCAGGTGGCGGCGGTCCGTCTGGGGATGGCTGCTCTGCGGCGCCGCCACCGGCTTGCTCGTGGCGCCTTACAAGTTCCGCGCCTTCCGCAACCTGCTGGCGCTCGTGCCGCTCGCCTGCATCCTGATCGCCCTGCTCTACGCGCGGCTCCGCCGGGCGGCTCCGCGTCCTCTCTTCGTGGACGCCGCCGCCGCCCTGCTGCCCGTCATCCTCTTCGCCCCGGCCCTCCACTCCTACGTCGAGGGCCAACTCGCCCTCGAAGATTCGCGCGAGCAGGCAGTCCGCTGGCTCGGCGGACACACCGGTCCCGCCGACTCGGTCCTCGTCCTGGAGGAGCTGGCGTTCATGCCAGCCCGGCTCGCCACGCTGAAGGCGTCGGTCGATGTCAAGCCCTGGGAGCGCGCCAAGCGGCGTATCCTCAGGCGCAACGTCGACTACCTGGTGCTGGGATCGCTGATCCAGCGGAACGGGACGGCGCGGATCCCGCCGGAGAGGAGCCGGCGGCTGTTGCAGGGCTACACGCCCGTCGCGACCTTCGGCTCCTCGCCGACCCACATGTCCAGGGGCGCTTTCAAAGGCAACCGGCAGCTCATCCAGATCCTGAGACTGCGGGGCGGCTCCTGAGGAAGCGCTTTCGCCGCAAGGTCTGCCCACACATCGCAACGTCCGCCGCCGTCTTCAACTTTCCAGGGACTTTGCCGCAACGTCGGCGGAGCTCCTCGCAACCTCCCGGGCTACAGCGCGAAGTCTCCTCGATTTGCGACGTATACCGGCGCAATGCCGCAACGTCCCTCCATACATCGCAAGGCCGCCTTCTTTTGCGGTGTATAAGGGTGCCTTGCCGCAACGTCCGCTTACACTTCGCAAGCTCCGTCCGCGTTGCGGCATGCTCCCGGGCTTTGCCGCAACGCCGGCTCATGCGCCGCGACTTCCCCCGCGGTTGCGGTCTGGCGCGGGGCTTCGCCGCAACCTCCGCGGATACGCCGCAACGGCCCTCAACTTTGCGGATGGCGAAGAGACGTCGCCTCGGAGCTCCGGATATACGTCGCGACGTCTCCGGCTACGCCGCGACCTCGGCCCGCGTTGCAGTCTATTCCAGGCATACGCCGAGAGATTTCGGCAGCCGCCGCGTCTTCTCGCGCCTGGGATCGCCTGGTCCCGGAGATACCGCGAAGCGGAGGGATATGCCGCAAAGCTCCGGGAGGTTGCGGCGTATCCGCATGCTATCCTCCGCGGTAAAGGCGGTTCACCGCAAGCTGGACGGACGAGATCTCGAGGGCCGCGGCTTTGCCGCCGGATCGGCCCGCTTCGCCGCAACTCCCGCGGCCCGCCGGAGGTGGAGATGAGCTCCAAGCTGTCGGTCGAAGAGGTGCTGGCCAATCTGGAAGAGCGCGCCGCCTATCATCGCGACCAGGAGGCGTTGCACGCGCAGCAGGAGGTCCATCATCGGGAGCAGCGGGCCGTTCACGCGGCCGAGCTGCAGAAGGTGCTGGAGAACCTCGAAGCGTTCCGCACGGTCGCGGCGGCGGCGGTCGACCTCGCGCAGCCGGTGCCGAAGCCGGCTCCGCCACCACCTCCCGAGCCGAAGCTGCCGCCCAAGGGGAAGAAGTTCGTGAGCGGTCTGCTGCGGTTGGCCGTCGCCGAGATGAGCGAGCCCTTCGGTCCGAAGGCGGTGGCGAAGGAGATCAACCGCCGCTTCCGGCCTCATCTCGATGAGCCCGTCGGTCCGCGCACCGCTTCGGACATCATGCGCCGCCTCGCCGCCGAGGGCAAGCTCCAGCTCGTCCGCGAGGGCGTGCCCTTCCACGAGGCGCAGTACAGGAGGCGGAGCAAGGGCGGCGGCCAGTGAACAAGGCGCCCGAGCCGGAGATCTCGATTCGCCCCTATCGAATCGACGACGCGCCGGCTCTCTTCGAGGCGGCGATGGAATCGGTGCCTGAGGCCTACCCCTTCATGCCCTGGTGCCATCCCGGCTTGACGTTGGAGGAGATGCGCACCTGGATCGACGCGCAGGTGGCGGCCCGCGAAGCGCGGACGGCCTACGAGTTCGTCATCCTGTCGCAGGACGGACGGTTTCTCGGCGGCTGCGGCCTCACCCAGGTCGATGCACTCAATCGCCGGGCCAACCTCGGATATTGGGTCCGCACCTCGGAAAGAGGGCATGGAGTCGCCACGGCGGCGGTCCGCCACCTCGTCCGCTGGGGCTTCGAGAACACGGACCTCATCCGCCTTGAAGTGCTCGTCTCGACCCAGAACCCGCGCAGCCTGCGAGTCGCGGAGAAGTCCGGCGCCTGGCGCGAAGGGATTCTGAGGAAGCGCCTGATGCTGCACGGGACGGCGCATGATGCTGTGGTGTTCTCCTTCGTTCGGGAGGATATGGCCGGGAAGGGTGACCATGAAGGATGACGCTCCGCTGAAGCCACTGCATTCGGAAAGCTCGTTGAGCCAACCAAAGCTGGCCAGCTTCAGGAAGATGTCGACAGAGGGCCTGATCGCCTCGTTACGTCCGGGTGGACCTGAGGGCTCAAGGTAAAGCCGGATGGGACTATGATGGAGGGGCACCATCGCATCTACGTACTCCGTGAGCGCGGCGTGGATGTCGATGCGCTGCCTCGGGAGTATCTGAAAGGAGAAGCGCCGGGTGAAGGCTGAAATCTACTGGGTACCAGGACCCTGGCCGGGCCGACTGGGAATCATCCCCCGGCCTCGCGGAGGCGACTGGCTTGATGATGAAGCGCGGTCCTGGCGAGCTTCCGGGCTGGACGTAGTTGTCTCTCTGTTGACGCCGGATGAGGTTGCCGAGTTTGATCTTCAAGATGAAGAGACGCGTTCCCGGGAGGAAGGGCTGGAGTACTACGCCTTCCCGATCCCCGATCTCGGGGTGCCACGCTCGCGGGAAGACTCAGTCAGATTACTCAGCAACTTGGAGAAAGCGCTCGATTCGGGTAAAGACGTAGGCATACACTGCCGTCAAGGAATTGGTAGGTCGTCCTTGATTATCGCATCCATACTTGACTCCGCCGGCGTGGACCCAACCGAGGCCTTCAGCCGGATCGAAAAGGTTCGCGGAAGGCCAGTACCGGAGACGATCGAGCAACAAGAGTGGGTGTCTCGGATAGCGTCTGAAGCAACTACTGCCAGAGTTCAGAAATGAAGGGAGCGTTGGTGTGCCCGCACGACCGTTACACTTAGATGGAGGCCCGCCCGGACAGGGGCACCTGAATGCATCAGGTCTATCGATTTCGTGAAACCTGCCCGTTCTGTTTATGAACCGGGCGCTCCAAGTGGAGCTTACTAATGTATACTATCTACAAGCTTCGTGCCGATGAGCTGGACCAGAGCTTTCTAGACGCGCTCAAGCAGCAGTTTCAGGGCCGTGAAATCGAAATCTCCATCCGCGAAGCTGCCAGTAGCTCGGAGGAAGAGACCGCATACCTGCTTCGCTCTCCCGCCAACCGCGATCGGCTGCTGAAGGCGATGGAAAACGCGGCCCAAGGGCGGAACCTCAAGGTCATCGACCTACGGGTGGAAAGGTCAGATGCGTAAGACGGTATATCTGGACAGCACCATCCCCAGTTATCTTTTCGACCAGAGGGATAGCATCCGGGAGTTTATCGAGATAACCAAGAAGTGGTGGGAAGAGGAGAGAGAAAATTTTCGTGTTGTGATATCGGATGCGACGATCGCCGAGGTGGGGAATGGCAGTCACCCTTACAAAGAGCGAATCATTAGAGAGTGTATCTCCACTCTTGAGGTTCTGCCTCCCCATGAGCGGCTGGATGAGATCGTGCATGTGTATACAGAAAACTATCTCATGCCGCTGGGTGCGACAGGAGACGCCTTGCACCTTGCATACGCTTCAGCCTATAAATGTGAGTTTCTCCTCACATGGAACTGCAATCATCTGGCAAACGCGAACAAGAAACAGCACATTGCTGTGATAAACACTCGGCTTAAACTGTTCGTACCGGAAATTGTGACACCGATGGAGCTATTTACGGAGATAGAAATATGATCACGAATCATATACTCGAAGACAAGTGGAGGGTTCAGCGCGAGTTGAGCGAGAAGGCTGGGCACGATCCTGGCCGGTATATTGAGCTTGCTCATGAGAGCGCCATGAGAGCGCAGGAGCACTATGGAATTCGATTCCGCTATTCCGAGACGAAGGTGGAGGGTAGCCGGCGATCCGAGTCGGCCGGAGACTAAGAAGTCGGGTAAGGTTATGTCAATCTATGACCCGGATGACCCCAGAGATCGTTATGGCTACCGATGACCCCGAAGACGATTACCCGGACAGTCTCGCAGCTTTCGACAGCGCGGAGGAAAAGGCGCTGTTCGGCACCTTGGTCGAGAGCGGCGTGGTGCTGCCTCCGCCGGAAGAGTTGGACGACGCGCAGGTCAGCAGCAAGGTATGGGAGGTCATCCACGCCATGGCCGGACTCGGAGCTTTCCTCCACAGCACGGATCATCTGAGCGACCGTGAGCTGTATACCGAGCTGTGGCGCGACGCGTTGCGCGAACCGGGCGTCCTGTTACCTGATCATCTGGATTTCGCGTGGCATATCGACCTGATCGGGAGCGGCAGCGAGGAAGACAATCTGCTGCGCCTGAAGTATTACGCCGATGAAGAGGAACGGCAGCATTGGCGGGAGGATTTTCCCGAGGACTTCATCCCCGACCATGAAGATCCGCCCTATGACCGGGACCGCCTCCTGCCGCAGGCGGAGGACAGGGGGGCGGGGCCGGTGATGTGAGTCGGTGGGCTGTTGGCTTCAGCGGCGAGTACTCAAACTGCGGGGCCATAGCCCAGCCAATCCGGAAGGTTCTCGGCACACCAGGCGCGGTATTCGGCCGTCGATGAGAAGGATCGGTAGGTCGCGTCGTCGAGAACGGGCTTGTAGGTGCGGACGAAGGCGTAGCGGAGCCGGTTACGGAGCGGACGTCGCGCCGCCGCCTCAAACTCTTCGTGCCACTCTGAAAGCACTTCTGGCGGAATCGTTGGAAGCTCTTTCTCGCTCATCGAACGGAATCTTACTCAAGGAGGACTGGCTGGCAAGCGTTCCGGATTCCTCTACTTTGATAACTGCGTCGCCGGCTTCTGCACGTCGATGAAAAAGACGCCGTCGTAGACCCGGCTCCAGGTGGACTCCATCGGTTCGTACATGTAGAAGCTCGCCGTCCAAGGGGTGCGGAGCCAGTGGTCCGCGGGCAGGTGGGCGAGGTCCAGGAAGAGGTAGGGACGGCCCGCGGCGTGGAGGAGCGTCTCCAGCGGGCGCGCCGGCACGGGCTGGCCTCCGCCGGCGTCGAGATCCAGATAGCTGCCGCCGTAGGAGGTGAAGCCGATGGTGTAGAGGTCGGCGCCGAGCTCCTTCTTCAGGAATTGGCCCATGGGGGCCTGCTTGGACACGAAGGCATCGTCCTTGGCGAGGTAGTTGGAATTCATCACGTGGTAGTTGTGGGCCCAGACGATGACCTTGCGGTCCTTGAGCGGACCGTTCAGCCACCAGAGGAGGTTCTCCGCCATCGCCTGGTCGCGGCGGTAGCCGTCCGGGGAGAGGGTCATGCCGCCGGGCAGGATGGCGTGCTCCGTGGCGAGCAGGCTCACCAGGCTCTGGCGGACGTAGTCGATCTCGCGCGGCGAGCCGTGGACCAGGAGGTCGGCGCGGCGGCGGTCGATCGTCTCGATGAGACGCCTGGGGATCTCCAGGTACTGGCGGATCTCCGGCTTCCAGTAGCGCTCGTTGGGCAGCGTGTTCACGGCCAGGGAGAGGGCCGTGAAGCGCTCCCGGTCCTCCTTCGAGAGCAGCGCGGGATCGAGCCGGTCGAAGAAGCCGAAGATCATCTTTGGAAAGTGCTCGGCCTTGTTCACCGACCCCGAGACCCGGCAGTCGAAGCCCACGGAGAGGATGGGGCGGTCCGTCTTCTGGCTCGCGCTCACGTAGTCGAGGGTCGCCATGGATTCCTGGTTCCGCCAGGCGGGATAGAGCCCGCGCCCCGCCGCCTCGGCCGAGGGCAGGCCGCCGCGCAGGGCTTCGTCCACCCGCCGCAGATCGAAGAAGCCCGACTCCCAGGCCATCACGTCGAAGCCCATGACCTGATGGAGGAAGCGGACCAGCCGCCCCTTGGCGAGGAAAGTCGCGCCATCGCCGTGGGTGGCCTCGCCGAGCTGCACCACCCGCGCCTTGCCGATCACCTGGACGAGCGGCATGAGGTCGGCGAAGTCCTCGTCCGCCGGCTCGATGGAGCGCACGGCCAGCGCGTGCTCGGTCACCCAGCGGACGCGCTCGGGGTCGGGCTGCGGGGCCGGCTCCTCGGCGAGCGCCGGCAGCGCGAGAGGCAGGAGGAGCAGGGGGAGAAGGGCCTGTTTTGGGATCATGGGGAGAGTGTAAGCCGGGGGCGCCGGGAGAAAGGACCTAAAAGGACCTAACCCGGATTATTCATCAGCCCTGAGTTGAAGGGGCTGGCTGAGTCGATTGGACTCGCGAGGAGTTCGGAGAGGGTCTTTAGCAAGGTGAGGTCGGTCTCTGAGAGGGCAAAATGGCTGTCGGGCGCCATTGTTGGGAGTCTG
>JBKPTH010000011.1:0-2408 GCA_046765915.1 Acidobacteriota bacterium
GGCGACGGGGGGGCGGCGGCCGGACCGTACGCTGCTCTTCGACCTGCCGGCCGAGGCGGCGAGGGCTCGCGGGCACTCGCCTTCCCGCCGCGAACGGGGTGCCGCCGATCGGCTGGACGCCGAGGCTCTGGAGTTCTACGAGCGGGTGCGCTGCGGCTTTCTGGAGATGGCCCGGCTGGAAGCGCGGTTCCACGTCATCTCCTCCGCGGGAGCCGCCGACGAAACTCACGGCGCCGTGCGCCGGGAGCTGGCGGATCTGGTGGAGCGGCAAGCTTGAATCTCGCCGCCGCTCTCGCCGCCGCCCGCCAGGGACGGCTCTACCCCTCGGTGATCCTCGACGGCGGCGACGCGGCATCGCGCCGGGCCGCGGCGCTGCAGCTCGCCCGCACCCTGCTCTGCGAGGCGGCGCCCGCGGCGCGGCCCTGCGGCGTCTGCCGCCACTGCCGCCGCATCGCCGGGTCCGCCGGCGAGAGCGGCGAGGCGCCCTTCCACCCGGACTTCCAGGTGCTCGAGCGCGACCTCAAGGCCTCGACCTCCGTGGACGCCACGCGGGAGATGCTGAAGACCGCCCAGGTCTCGCCCTTCGAGGCCCGCGGGCAGGTCTTCGTCATCGCCAGCGCCGAGAGCCTGACGGGAGAGGCCGCCAACGCCCTGCTCAAGAGCCTGGAGGAGCCGCACGCCTCGGCGCCGCGCCACTTCCTCCTCCTCGCCCCCTCGCGTCTCGATCTGCTGCCCACCCTGCGCAGCCGCTCGCTCGCCGTCTTTCTCGGCGCCGCCGAGCCCGTCGATCCGGCGGCGGTCGAGCCTCTCGCGCGGGCCTTCGCGGCCGCCGTGGCCGCCTGGAGCGCGAGCCGGTCTCCCATCTTCCTGCTCTCGGCGGCGGCGGCGCTGGAGAAGGCCGGCGGCTGGGAGGACCCGCGCTCCGGCCGTCCCTGGGGCCTGGCCGCGGCGGCCGTCCTGCGCTCGCTCGAGTTGGAAGAGGAGCCGGCGAGCGGCCGGCGGCCCCGGTTGGCCCTCGCCGAGGCGCTCCTCGAGGCCCCGCCCCTGCGCCTGCGGGGAATCGCCGCCGAGCGGATCCTCGAGGGCTTGGTGGCTCGCCATCTGGCCTGAGTCTCACCTTGGTAGGAGGAAGCGGGCGAAAAGGCACCCTGTGCTAAAATGCCCGTCCGTTTGTGGAATCCGGCCGCTTCGCCAACTGTTCCAGCCTCTGATCATCGATACGTCCACCCCAAAAGGAGTTCCAGTCATGAATGTACTTCGCCGCAAACCCTTGATCCCCGGCGTGCTGGTGTTGTTCCTCGCCCTGGGTGTCTGGCTGCCGGCCTGCTCGGCGCAGGACCAGGCCGCCAAGAAGACGGATCCGAAGATGTCCGGCGGCTCCGGCCAGGTGCTGGCCGTCGTCAACGGCAAACCGCTCACCGAGGCCGACGTCCGCGCCAGCTCCGCGGAGCAGTTCAAGGCCCTCGAGCGGGACTACCAGCAGAAGGTCCACGAGCTGCTCGAGAACTCCCTGGACCAGGCGGTGCAGGACCGCCTGCTCGAAGCCGAGGCCGCGGCCCGCAGCACCACCAAGGAGGCGCTGCTTGCCGAGATCAAGCCCGCGCCGGTGACCGACGCCGAGGTGGACGCCTTCTACGAGCAGAACAAGGCCCAGATCCAGCGTCCCAAGGAGCAGATCGCGCCGCAGATCAAGGCCTATCTGGAGCAGCAGGGCCAGCAGAAGGCGCGCCAGGCGTTCTTCGACAACCTGGGGACCAAGTACAAGGTCGAGAAGAAGCTCGAGCCCATCCGCGTCGAGGTGGCCACCACCGGTCCCTCGAAGGGCCCGGCGAACGCGCCGGTGACGATCGTCGAGTTCTCCGACTTCCAGTGCCCGTTCTGCTCCCGCCTGACGCCGACGCTCAAGCAGGTGGAGGAGAAGTACGGCGACAAGGTGCGCATCGTCTTCCGCCAGTACCCGCTGCCCTTCCATCAGAACGCCCAGAAGGCCGCCGAGGCGTCGCTGTGCGCCGCCGACCAGGGCAAGTTCTGGGAGATGCACGACGCCATGTTCGCCCATCAGGATGCCCTCGGCGTCGACCAGCTCAAGGCCAAGGCGGCGGAGCTGGGCCTGAACGCCGAGCAGTTCAACTCCTGCCTCGATTCCGGCAAGACGGCGGCGACCGTGCAGGCCGACATGAAGGAAGGCTCGGCGGCCGGCGTCAACGGCACTCCGGCGATGTTCATCAACGGCCGCTTCATCTCGGGCGCCGTGCCGCTGGAGCAGATCACCTCGGTGATCAACGACGAGCTGCAGCGCAAGGGCAGCCAGACCGCGGCCAACTGAGCGCTCACCTCCAGCTCCCATTCTGACCGTAGCGGCGGGCCTACGTGCCCGCCGTTTTCCGTTCCGCGCACCAAGGGACGGC
>JBKPTH010000012.1:0-95583 GCA_046765915.1 Acidobacteriota bacterium
GCCCGCCGGCCTCTCCGCCGAGCTGGAACGGCTCGCCCGCCGCGAGGGGGCGACGCCGTTCATGGCTCTCTTCGCCGCCTTCCAGGCCCAGCTCGCGCGCCATGCCGGCGCGTCCCTGGTGCCCGTCGGCTCGCCGGTGGCGAACCGCGGCCGCGCCGAGACCGAGGGCGTGATCGGCCTCTTCGTCAACATGCTGGTGCTCTGCGCGCCGGTCGAAGGAACCCCCTCGTTCCGGGAGCTGCTGGCGCGGGTGCGCGAGGTCTGCCTGGGCGCCTACGCCCACCAGGACGTGCCCTTCGAACGGCTGGTGGAGGAGCTGCGGCCGGAACGGCGGCGGGGCCGCAACCCCCTCTTCCAGGCGGTCTTCCAACTGGAGGAGCCGCTCGCCGTCGCGCGGCTGGGCGAGGCGGCGGCCGAGGTGCGCCGGGTGGAGACCGGCGCGGCCAAGTTCGACCTCCACCTGAGCGTGGTGCGGGAGCCCCAGGGGTTCGCGGCCGCCCTGGAGTACGACGCGGACCTCTTCGACGCCGCCACGGCGGACCGCCTGCTCGGCCAGTGGCGGACCCTCCTCGAGCGGGCCGCCGGCGATCCGTGGGCTCCCCTCGCGGACCTGCCAATGGCGGCGGCGGCCGAGGCGGAGGAGATCCGGCGATCGCCGCGAGAGCGGATCGCCGGCTACGTGCCGCCCGGCACGCCCGTCGAGGAGCGCCTGGCGGCGGTGTGGCGCGACGTGCTGGGGGTCGAGCGCGTCGGCATCCACGACGACTTCTTCGATCTCGGCGGCCATTCGCTGCTCGCCCATCGGGTGGTGATGCGCATCGCCGAGGAGATGCGGATCGAGCTCGAGCTGCAGAGCCTCTTCGAGCTGCCGACGGTGGCCGCCCTGGCGCGGCGGGTCTCCGGGATCCTGGAGAGCGCGAGCCCCGGGCAGGACCCGTTCGCCGCCGCGGGCGAAACCTATCCTCTCTCCCTCGCCCAGCAGCGGCTCTGGCTCCTCGACCTGATCGAGCCCGGGACGGCGAAGTACAACGTGCCGATCGCGGTGCGGCTGCAAGGCACCCTCGACGTCGGCGCCCTGGTCCGGGCGCTGGCGGAGATCGTGCGGCGCCATGAGCCGCTGCGCACCGTCTACGCGCGCACGGACGGGGAGCCGGTGCAGACGGTGCTGCCGCCGCCCGGGGAGGCCGGCCTCGAATTCGCGCGGGCGGACCTGCGCGGGCTCCCCATGGCGGCGCGGGAGCGGGCGCAGCGCCGGGCCCTGCGCGAGGAGGCGGCGCGGCCGTTCGACCTCGCGCGCGGACCGGTGGTGCGCTTCCTGCTCCTGGAGCTCGGGCCGGACCATCGCGCGCTGCTCTCGACGTTCCACCACATCGCCACGGACGGCTGGTCGATGTCGGTCTTCTTCCGCGAGCTGGCGGCCCACTACGCCGACTTCGCCGCCGGCCGCCAGCCGTCGCTGCCGGCGCCGCCCCTGCGCTACGTGGACTGGGCGGTCTGGCAGCGCCGCGCCCTCGACGAAGGGGCCCTCGATTCCCAGCTCTCCTATTGGCGGCGCCAGCTCGCCGGCGCGCCGGTGCTGGAGCTGCCGGCGGACCGGCCGCGCGCCGCCGAGACACGGGACCGCGGCGAGGTCAGGCCGGTCGAGATGCCGGCGGACCTGGTGGGCCGGTTGCGGCGGCTCGGCGGCGGCATCACGCCCTCCGCGGTGCTCCTGGGGGGGTACCTGGCGCTCCTCGCGCGCCTGAGCGGACAGCAGGATCTCGCCGTCGGCATCCCGGTGGCCGGCCGCCGCCGGCTCCATACCGAGGACCTGATCGGCTTCTTCGTCAACACCGTGACGGTGCGCTGCGCGCTGGCGGACGACCCGGGCTTCGAGGCGCTGCTGCGCCGGGTGCGCGACGCCGTGCTGGCGGCGCAGGCGCATCAGGACGTGCCGCTCGAGAGGGTGGTGGAGGAGGTCCAGCCGGAGCGCGCCGCCGGCATCTCGCCGCTGTTCCAGGTGATGTTCGCCTTCCTCGCGAGCCCGCTGCCGCCAGTGCGCATGCCGGGGGTGTCGCTGGCGCTCGTCGACGTCGATCTGGAGCTGGCGAAGTTCGACCTGACGCTGGGCTTCCACGAGACGGACGGGCGGCTCGTGGGCTGGCTGGAGTACCGCACCGCGCTGCTGGACCCCGCCACGGTCGAGCGCTGGATGGGGCACCTGCGGACGCTGCTCGCCGCCGCCGCGGCCGATCCGTCGCGGCCTCTCTCGGCGCTGCCGCTGCTCTCCGCGGCCGAGCGCCGCCAGCTCCTCGACCTCGGGGTCGCCGCCGGCTCGGGGGAGGGGGCCGGGAGCTGCCTGCACGAGCTCGTCGAGCGCTGGGCCGCGGCCACGCCGGGCGCCCTGGCGCTGGAGATGACGGCCGGCGGCGAGCGCCTCTCCTATGCCGATCTCAACGCGCGCGCCAACCGCCTGGCCCGCCTCCTGGCCGCCCTCGGCGCCGGCCCCGAGGTACCGGTGGGCGTCTGCCTCGACCGCTCGCCGGACGTCGTGGTGGCGCTCGTCGCGGTGCTCAAGGCCGGGGCCGCCTACGTGCCGCTCGATCCGGCGTACCCGGCGGAGCGGCTGCAGCACATCGTCGCCGGCTCCGGCGCGGCGATGCTGGTCTCGCGGTCCGATCTCGCCGCCGGTCTCGCCGGCGCCGGCGGGCTGCCGGCGGTGCTGCTGGACGCCGACCGCGGGAGGATCGACGCCCAGGAGGCCGGCGACCTCGGGATGGCGCTCGATCCGCGGCACCTCGCCTACATCGTCTACACCTCGGGCTCGACCGGCCGGCCGAAGGGGGTGGAGATCCCGCACGGCATGGCGGCGCGGCACGCCGAGGCGGTGCGGCGCCTCTACGGCCTCACCCCCGGCGATCGCGTGCTGCAGTTCGCCTCGATGAGCTTCGATACCTCGCTGGAGCAGACCTTCTCGACCTTCGCCGCCGGCGCCACCCTGGTGCTGCGCAGCGAGGAGGCGTGGGCGAGCGAGGATCTCGCCGAGAGGATGGAGCGTCTCGCCGTCAGCGTCGCCGACCTGCCGCCGCCGCTGTGGCACCGCTGGGTGCGCGACGCCGAGGCGCTCGCGGCGCCGCCCTCGCGGCTGCGCCTGGTGGTCTCCGGCGGCGACGAGATGCGCACGGAAGCGGCGCGCCTCTGGGGGCGCACGGCGCTCGCCGGCATCCGCCTGCTCAACGGCTACGGACCGACCGAGACGGTGATCACCGCCACCTACCACCTGGTGGACCCGGCCGGCGAGCCCGCGGGCGCGGCGGTGGCCCTCGGCCGGCCGCTGCCGGACCGCCGCGTGCACGTCCTCGATGCGCGGGGCGGTCTGCAGCCGGTGGGAGCAACGGGCGAGCTCTACCTGGGAGGCCTGCTGGCGCGCGGCTATCGCGGGCGGCCCGACCTGACCGCCGCGAGCTTCGTCCCCGATCCGTTCACGGATCAGCCGGGGGAGCGCCTCTACCGCTCCGGCGATCTCGCCCGGCGGCGGCCGGACGGCGAGCTGGCGTTCCTCGGCCGGCGGGACGGGCAGGTCAAGGTGCGGGGCTTCCGCATCGAGACCGGCGAGGTCGAGTCCGCGCTGCTCGCCCATCCGGGAGTTCACGAGGCCGTGGTGCTGGCGCCCACTATCGGCGGCATCGGCGGCGAGCGGCGCCTGGCGGCGTGGATCGTGCCGGTCCAGGGGGCGGCTCCGGCCGCCGGCGAGCTGCAGGCTTTCCTGCGCGAGCGCCTGCCGGCCTACATGCTGCCCGCCTACTTCACTCCCATCGACCGCGTCCCGCTGACGCCCAACGGCAAGGTGGACCGGCGGCGGCTGCCGGCCCCCGCGGCGGCCATGGAGGAGGCGGGGCGCGCCCTGGCGCCCGCGGAGGAGCTGCTGGCCGGCCTCTGGTGCGAGCTGCTCGAGGTCGACCGCGTGGAGGCGAGGGACGACTTCTTCGCCCTGGGGGGCCACTCGCTGACCGCCACCCAGCTCGTGTCGCGCCTGCGGTCGCGGCTGGGCGTCGAGCTGCCGCTGGCGGCGGTGTTCGAGGCCCGCACGCTGGAGGCGATGGCGCGCCGCGTCGGGGCGGCCCTCGGCGAGCCGGAAGCTCCGGCGCCGCCGCCCATCCTCCCCGGGCCGCGCAGCGCCGCGGGGGAGCCGCTCTCCTTCGCCCAGCAGCGGCTCTGGTTCCTCCACAAGCTGGCGCCCGAGAGCTCCGCCTACAACGTCCCCGGAGCGCTCCTGCTGCGCGGGCCGCTGCGCCCGGCGGCGCTGGCGGCGGCGCTGGCGGAGATCGTCCGCCGCCACGAGGCGCTGCGCACCGTCTTCCGCGAGGGACCGGCCGAGCCGCTCCAGGTGGTCCTGCCGTTCATGCCGGAATATCTGCCGGTCGTCGACCTGCGGGGCCTGTCGCCGGAGGACCGCCGCGGCGAGGCGCGGGGGATCCTCGAGAGCGAGGCGCGCCGGCCGTTCGACCTCGAGGCCGGCCCGCTGGCGCGCACGGCGCTGCTCCGCCTGGGCGAGGAGGAGCATCTGCTCGCGGTGATGATGCACCACATCATCGCCGACGCCTGGTCGCTCGGGGTCACCTTCCGCGAGCTCTCCGCCCTCTACCGCGGCTTTCTGTCGGGCGAGCCGTCCCCGCTGCCCGCGCTGACCGTCCAGTACGCCGACTACGCGCGCTGGCAGCGGCGGTGGCTGGCGGGCGGGACGCTGGAGGGCGAGCTGGAATTCTGGCGCCGGGCGCTCGCCGGCGCTCCCGAGGCCCTGGACCTGCCGGCGGACCGCCCGCGCCCGGCAAGCCCCACCTTCGCCGCCGGCAGCCTGCCGCTCGTCCTGCCGGACGCCCTGGCGGCGGACCTCCGCGCGCTCGCCCGGCGCCAGGGCTGGACGCCTTTCACGGTCCTCCTCACCGCCTTCGGCGCGCTGCTCTCCCGTCTCACCGGGCAGCGGGACCTCGTCGTCGGAGTGCCGGTCGCCAACCGCGGGCGTCTGGAGACGGAGGGGCTGATCGGTTTCTTCACCAACACCCTGGCGCTGCGGCTCGACCTGGCGGGGGATCCCTCCTTCCGCGCCCTCGCCCGCCGCGCCGGCGCCGCGGCGCTCCGCGCCTACGCCCATCAGGACCTCCCCTTCGAGCGCCTGGTCGAGGATCTGGCGCCGCACCGCGAGCGTGGCCGCAATCCTCTCTTCCAGGTGCTGCTGGCGCTGAACGACGTCCCCTCGCTGGAGAGCCTGGAGCTGGCGGATCTCGCCGCCGAGACCGTGGAGATCGAGAGCGCCGAAGCCAAGCTCGATCTCACCCTGTTCCTGCGCGCCGCCGGGGAGGGATTCGCCGGGCACCTCGAATTCGACCGCGACCTCTTCGACGCCGCCACCGCGGAACGGCTCCTGGGGCACTTCCTCACCCTCCTGGCGGAGGCGGTGGCGCTCCCCGAGACGAGCCTCTCGCGGCTGCCGCTGCTGACGCCGGCCGAGCGCGCGCAGCTCGCGGCATGGAGCCGGGCGCCGCGGCCGCGGCCCCGGCCCTGGTGCGTCCACGAGAGGGTGGCGGAGAGGGCGGCCCTCCACCCCGCTGCGGCGGCCGTGGTCTGCGGCGAGGAGACGCTCACCTATGGCGAGCTGCTGCGCCGGGCGCGCCGGCTGGCCGTGCGCCTGCGGCATCTCGGCGTCGGTCCGGACGTGCCGGTGGGGATCTTCCTCGACCGTTCGCTCGACCTCCTGGTGGCCATCCTCGGCGTGCTGGAGGCCGGCGGCGCCTATCTCCCGCTCGATCCCGCCTATCCGGCGGAGCGGCTGCGGCTGATGCTGGACGAGGCCCGGGCTCCCTTGGTGCTCAGCGAGGAATTCCTGCGCGGCGAGGAAAGGCTCGCCGCGCCGGCGCCGGACCTTCCGGGACCGGTCGCCGCCGTGGAGCCGGAGAACCTCGCGTACCTGATCTACACCTCGGGCTCCACCGGCCGGCCCAAAGGCGTCGCCATGAGCCACGGCGCCATCTCGGCGATGCTCGACTGGCAGCTCCGCACCTCGCGGGCGGGCGCCGGGCGGACCTTGCAATTCGCGGCGCTCTCCTTCGACGTCTCGTTCCAGGAGATCTTCTCGACCTGGTGCGCGGGCGGCGCCGTGGTGCTGGTCTCCGAGGAGGTGCGGCGCGATCCGCCGGCCCTGCTGCGGCTCCTCGACGAGCAGCGGGTGGAGCGGCTGTTCCTCCCCTTCGTGGCGCTCCAGCAGCTCGCGCTGGAGGCGTCCGGGAGGGTCCCGGCGAGCCTGCGCGAGGTGATGAGCGCCGGCGAGCAGCTCCACGTCACGCCGCAGGTCGCGGCCCTGTTCGCGGCCCTCCCCGGGGCGGCGCTCTACAACCACTACGGGCCGTCGGAGACCCACGCCGCCACCTGGCTGGCGCTGGCGGGGGATGCCGCGGCATGGCCCGCCCGGCCCACCATCGGCCGCGCCGTGGACCACGCCCGGGTGTTCCTGCTCGACGCCGATCTGCAGCCGGTTCCCGCCGGGGTCGCCGCCGAGGTCTACGTCGGCGGCGCGGGTCTCGCGCGCGGCTATCTCGCCCAGCCCGATCGGACGGCGGAGCGCTTCCTGCCCGATCCGTTCGAGGAGGTGGAGGGCTGGGAGCCGGGAGGCCGGCTCTACCGCACGGGCGACCGGGCGCGCTGGCTGCCCGGCGGCGAGATCGAGTATCTCGGCCGCGCCGACCGTCAGGTCAAGGTGCGCGGCCACCGCGTCGAGCTGGCCGAGGTCGAGACCGCGCTGGCCCGGCATCCCGCCTTGCGGCAGGTCGCCGCCGCGGTGCACGGCGCCGCCGCCGGCTCGCGGCGCCTCGTCGGCTACGTCGTCTGGCGCGACGAGGCGGCGCCCGTCGCCTTCGCCGAGCTGCAGGCCTTCCTCGCCGGCTCGCTGCCGGAGGCGATGATCCCGTCGGCCTGGTTGCGGCTCGACGAGCTGCCGCTGACGCCGAGCGGCAAGGTGGACCGCCGGGCCCTGCCCGCTCCCGACGGCACCGCCGAGGCGGACGGCTTCGTGGCGCCCCGCGATCCCGCCGAGGAGATGCTGGCGGAGATCTGGCGCGAGGTCCTCGGCGTCCGCCGGGTCGGCGTCCACGACGACTTCTTCGCGCTGGGCGGCCACTCGTTGCTGGCGACGCAGGTGATGTCCCGCCTGCGCCAGGCGTTCGGCGTCGAGCTTCCCCTGCGCCGCCTGTTCGAGGGTCCCACCGTGGCCGAGCTGGCGTGGGCCGTCGAGGCGGCCCTGGCCGCGGGCGCGCCTGCCGCGGCCGAGCCGATCCTCCCGGTGCCGCGCCGGGAGGGGGAGGGCCTGCCGCTGTCGTTCGCGCAGGAGCGCCTGTGGTTCCTCGATCGCCTGCAACCCGGCGGGACCGTCTACAGCCTGCCGCTCGGGCTGCGGCTGGAGGGCGAGCTCGACGTCCCCGCCCTCGCCGCCGCGTTCGGCGAGATCGCGCGCCGCCACGAGACGCTGCGCACCGTCTTCGTGGAGCGCGGCGGCGAGCCGTCGCAGGTGATCCTGCCTGCCGCGGACTGGCAGGTGCCGCGGGTGGACCTGGCCGGCCTGCCCGCGGCGGCGCGGCAGGGGGAGGCGGCGCGGCTGGCGGCGGCCGAGACGGCGCGGCCTTTCGACCTGGCGCGCGGACCGCTGCTGCGCACGGTCCTGCTGCGGCTCGCCGGCCGCGAGCACCGGCTGCTGCTCAACATGCACCACATCGTCTCCGACGGCTGGTCGATGGGCGTGATGACGCGGGAGATCGCGGCGCACTACGCGGCGCTGCGGCAGGGCCGGCCGGCGCCGCTGCCCGCGCCGCCGATCCAGTACGCCGACTTCGCCGTCTGGCAGCGCCGCCGGCTCGCCGGCGAGAGGCTGGCGCGCCACCTCGAATACTGGCGGGAACGCCTGCGCGGGCTCCCCGCCGAGCTCGAGCTGCCCGCCGACCGGCCGCGTCCCGCCGAGCGCTCGTGGCGCGGCGCCGAGCACCGCTTCACGCTGGCGGCGCCGCTGACCTCGGACCTCGTCGCGCTCGCCCGCCGCGAAGGCGCGACGTCGTTCATGGTGCTCGCGGCGGCGCTGCTGGCGCTGCTCTCCCGCCTGAGCGGCCAGCGGGACCTGGCGATCGGCACGCCCATCGCCAACCGCAACCGCACGGAGACGGAAGGGCTGATCGGCTTCTTCGTCAACACCCTGGTCCTGCGGGCGGAGCTCGCCGGCCTGCCCGGCTTCCGCGCCCTGCTGCGCCAGGTGCGCGAGACGACGCTGGAGGCCTACGGCCATCAGGACATGCCGTTCGAGAAGCTGATCGACGAGCTGCACCCGCAGCGCGATCCGTCGCGCACGCCGCTCTTCCAGGTGATGCTCGCGTTGCAGAACACGCCGCTGCCGGCCGCGGGCCTCCCCGGCCTCGCCCTCGCCGCCGAAGAGCCGCCGAGCGGCAGCGCCAAGTTCGATCTCACGCTGGCCCTGGTGCGCGAGGGTGGCGGCCTGCGCGCCACCCTGGAGTACTCGACCGACCTCTTCGATCCCGCGACCATCCTGCGCTTCGCCGACGGCTGGCTGGAGCTGCTCGCCGCGGCCGTGCGCCGCCCCGAGTCGCCGCTGGAGTCGCTGCCGCTCCTCGCCGCGGCGCAGCGGCAGCAGATCCTGCGCGAGTGGAACGACACGGACCGCCGGTGGGCCGACGATCCCTTGCTCCACCAGCTCTTCGAGCGGCAGGCGGATCTGAGGCCCGGAGCCGTAGCGGGAATCTGCGATGGCGAGACCCTCTCCTATGGCGAGCTGGAGCGGCGGGCCAACCGCCTCGCCTGGCATCTGCGCGGCCTGGGCGTCGGCCGCGCCGAGCCGGTGGGGCTGTGGATGGGACGCTCGCTCGACCTGCTCGCCGCGGTGCTGGGCATTCTCAAGGCCGGCGCCGTGTACGTGCCTCTCGACGCGGCGTGGCCCGCGGGCAGGGTCGAGGCGATCCTCGCCTCTACAGGGGCGCGGGTGCTCGTCGCCGGCGCGGAGGTTCAGCTCGGCGCGCCGCGGCAGATCGTCGTCCGCCTGGACGATCCCGCGCTGGCGCGCCGGCCGGAGTCGCGTCCCGAGCCGGTGGCCGGGCCGGAGGACCCCGCCTATCTCATCCATACCTCGGGCTCGACCGGCGCTCCCAAGGGCATCCTCGTCCGCCATCGCTCGGCGGCCAACACGCTGCGCTGGAACAACGAGATCCTGGAGATCGGCCCGGGGGACCGGCACCTGTTCGTCAACTCGATCGGCTTCGACCTCTCGATCTACGACGTGCTGGGCCTGCTCGGCGCCGGCGCGGCGGTGCGCGTCGCCGGCGACGAGGAGCTGCGCGACCCCGAGCGGCTGGCGGCCATCCTGGCCGGCGAGGAGATCACCACCTGGAATTCGGCTCCCGCCGCCCTCCAGCAGCTCGCCGACTTCTTTCCCCCGCCCGGACAAGGCCGGCTGCGGCGCGTCCTGCTCGCCGGCGACTGGATCCCGCTGCCGCTGCCGGGGCGGGTGCGGGAGGCCTTCCCCGGCGCGCTGATCGGCAATTTCGGCGGCGCCACGGAGACCAGCGTGTGGTCCAACTGGTACAACGTGAATGAGGTCGATGCCGCCTGGACGGGCGTCCCCTACGGCCGGCCGATCGAAAACGCGCGCTACTACGTTCTCGACGCGACCTTGAGCCCCTCTCCGCCCGGCGTCCCCGGCGACAACTACATCGGCGGCGGTTGCGTCGCCCTCGGCTATGCCGGCCAGCCGGCGCTGACCGCGGAACGGTTCGTGCCCGATCCGTTCTCCGGCCGTGCCGGCGCCCGCATGTACGCCACCGGCGACCGCGTGCGCTTCCTGCCGGACGGCACCATGGAATTCCTCGGCCGCGTCGATCACCAGGTCAAGGTGCGGGGCTACCGCATCGAGCTGGGGGAGATCGAGGCGGCGCTCTCGCGGCATGCGGGCGTGCGCGAGGCGGTGGTGCTGGCGCGCGAGGACGTCCCCGGCGAGAAGCGTCTGGTGGGCTACTTCGTGCCCGCCGCGCCTCCGGCGCCCCCGGCCGCCGAGCTGCGGGAGCACCTGCTACGGATCCTGCCCGAGTACATGGTCCCCTGGGCCTTCGTCGAGCTGGCGGCCTTCCCCTCGACGGCCAACGGCAAGCTCGACCGGGCCGCCCTGCCGGCGCCGCAGGCGGCCGCGGCGGGGGACGGCGGGGACTACGTGGCGCCGCGCAGCGAGCTCGAAAGGGCCATAGCGCTCGTCTGGCGCGAGGTGCTGCAGGCGGACCGCGTGGGCGTCAACGACAACTTTTTCGAATCCGGCGGCAGCTCGCTGCTCATCGTCAAGCTGCACGCCCGTCTGCGGGAGACCCTGGGGCGGGACATCCCCGTCATGGAGCTGTTCCGCCATACCACGATCGAGGCCCTGGCCCGCAAGCTGGCCGAGGAGGAGGCCGCGCCGGCGGAGGAGAAGGCGGCCGGGGAGGCCCGCGAGCGGGCGCGCTCGCGCCAGGGCTCGCTGCGCCAGCTCCGCGAGGCGCGCATGGCCCGCCGGCCGGCACAGGTAGAGCGAAAGGAACGTGCCGCCGATGACTGAACCCGCAGAGACCGCCCCGGCCCACGGCATCGCCGTCGTCGGCATGTCCGGCCGCTTTCCCGGCGCCCGCTCGCTCGCCGAGCTGTGGCGCAACCTCCGCGAGGGCGTGGAATCCATCTCCTCGTTCACCGCCGAGGAGCTGAGCGAGGCGGGGATCGATGCCGCCAGCCTCGCCGATCCCGCCTACGTGCGGGCCAAGGGCGTCATCGAGGGGGTCGAGATGTTCGACGCCGCCTTCTTCGGCTTCACGCCGCGCGAGGCCGCGCTGATGGACCCGCAGCACCGGCTCCTCCTCGAATGCGCCTGGGAGGCCCTGGAGGACGCCGGCTGCGATCCCTCCCGCTTTCCCGGCCGCGCCGCCGTCTACGTCGGCTCGGGCACCAGCTCCTATCTGCTGTCGAACCTGCTGCCGGGCCTCGCCGAGCGGACGCTGGACCCGCTGCAGGCCATGATCCTCAACGACCGCGATTTCGCGGCCACCCGCCTCTCCTACAAGCTCGACCTGCGGGGGCCGAGCGCCGTGGTGCAGACCGCCTGCTCGACCTCGCTGATGGCCGTTCACGTGGCCTGCCAGGCGCTGCTGGCGGGCGAGGCGGACCTGGCGCTGGCCGGCGGCGCGTCGATCAGCGTGCCGGTCAAGGAGGGCTACCTCTACCAGGAGGGGAGCATCGCCTCGCCGGACGGCCGCTGCCGGTCGTTCGACGCCGGCGCCGGCGGCTCGGTGCCGGGGATGGGCGCCGGCCTGGTGGTGCTCAAGCGCCTGGCCGACGCGCTGGAAGACGGCGACGCCATCCACGCCGTCATCCTCGGCTCGGCGGCCAACAACGACGGCGCGGCCAAGGTGGGCTTCACCGCCCCCAGCATCGAGGGGCAGGCCGAGGTCATCGCCGAGGCCCTGCTGATGGCCGGCGTCGAGCCCGACAGCATCGGCTACGTCGAGGGGCACGGCAGCGCCACGGCGCTCGGCGATCCGATCGAGGTCTCGGCCCTGCGGCAGGCCTTCGCGCGCGCCGGCCATGGCGGCCGGCCCTGCGCCCTGGGCTCCATCAAGAGCAACGTCGGCCACCTCAACACCGCCGCGGGCATCGCCGGGCTCATCAAGACGGTGCTGGCCCTGCGGCACGGCACGATCCCGCCCAGCCTGCACTTCGAGCGGCCGAATCCCCAGGCCGACTTCGGCCCCTTCCACGTGCCGGTCCGCGCCCTGCCCTGGCCGCCGGATCTATCCCCGCGCCGCGCCGGCGTGAGCTCCTTCGGCCTCGGCGGCACCAACGTCCACGCCGTGCTGGAGGAGGCGCCGGAGCCCGCGCCCTCCGGCCCCTCGCGCGCCTGGCAGCTCCTGCTGTTTTCAACGCGGACATCTTCGGCATTGGACGCGCAGGCCGCTCGGCTGGCGGATCGGCTGGAGAACGGCGAGCCTATAGATCTCGCCGACGTGGCGTTCACCCTCCACGCCGGCCGCCGCGTCTTCTCCCGCCGCCGCGCCGTGGTCTGCCGCGACGTTGCGGACGCCGTCCAGGCTTTGCGGACGGGAAAGGGCGCGTCCGGATCTTTCGAGGGCAGCGAGCGGCCCGTCGTCTTCCTCTTCCCCGGCCTCGGCGATCACTACGTGGACATGGGCCGCGAGCTGTACGCGAGCGAGCCCGCCTTCGCCGCCGAGGTGGACCGCTGCGCGGCGATCCTGCGGCCGCACCTGGGCGCCGACATCCGGGAGATCCTCTTCTCGGACGGCGCGCGGGAAACGCCGGCGGTGGGCCCGGATCGCCGGACCGATCTGCGGGCGATGCTGCGGCGGGGCGGGGAAGGCCGCGACGAGGCGTCGCGCCGGCTCGACCGCACGGAGCACGCCCAGCCCATCCTCTTCGCCGTCGAGTACGCGCTGGCGCGGCTGCTCATGGCCTGGGGCGTGCGCCCGCAGGCGATGATCGGCTACAGCCTGGGCGAGTACGTGGCGGCCTGCCTCTCGGGCGTGCTCTCCCTGGAGGATGCCCTGGCCCTGGTGGCGCGGCGGGCCAGGCTCATCCAGGAGCTGCCCGGTGGCGCCATGCTGGCCGTGCCGCTGCCGGAGCCCGAGGTGAAGCCGTACCTCGACGAGGGCCTCGCCGTCGCGGCTACCAACGGTCCCCATTTCTGCGTCGTGGCCGGCGCCGAGGGTGCGGTCAGCGAGTTGGAGGCGCGCCTGGCGTCGCGAGGGGTGACCTGCATGCGGCTCACCACCACGCACGCCTTCCACTCCCCGATGATGGAGCCGGCCGCGGCGGTCCTCACGGACCTGGCGCGGACGATCGAGGCCGGCGCGCCCGACATTCCTTACATCTCGAATGTCACCGGCACCTGGATCACCGCCGCCGATCTGCAGGACCCGGAGTATTGGGCGCGCCACATGGTGCGGCCGGTGCGCTTCGCCGAGGGCCTGGCCGAGCTGCTGCGCGATCCCGACCGCGTCATGGTCGAGGTGGGACCGGGCGGCACGCTCTCCGCCCTCGTCCGGCAGCACCCCGAGTCGGGGACCGGCCGCGTCGCCGTCGCCACCTTGCGGCGCGGCAGCGAGGAGGGCTCCGACGTCGCCGTCCTGCTCGACGCCCTGGGCCGCCTCTGGGTCGAAGGCGTACCCCTCGACCCCGCCGGCCTCTTCGCCGGCCAGCGGCGGCGGCGCGTGCCGCTGCCCACCTATCCTTTCGAGCGCCAGCGCTGCTGGATCGACCCGCCGGCGGGAGACCAGGCCCCTCGTCCCGGCGCGCTCACTCGGACGCCCGATCTCGCGGACTGGTTCTGGGTGCCCGTGTGGAAGCAGACGGCGCCGGTGATCCCCGCGGTGGACGGAGACGCCGGAAGCTGGCTGGTCTTCCTCGATCGCGGCGGCCTCGGCGAGCGCCTGGCCGGCCGTCTCCGCGATGCAGGGCGGGCCGTCGTCACCGTGGCGGACCGTCCGCCGGACTACGAAGCGCTGATTCACCATCTCCGCGATAACGGCGGCCTCCCCTCCCGCATCGTCCACCTCTGGGGCCTGGAAGAGGATGCCGATTTCGCGGCGGCGCAGGAGAACGGGCTGCTCAGCCTGGTCTCCCTGGAGCACGCCCTGGTGGCGGCCGGCGCGGACGGTCCGCCGATCCGCATCGCCGTCGTGGGCGACCGCCTCCACGAGGTCCTGGAGGGGGACCGCGTACAGCCGGCGAAGGCAACCGTGGTGGGCGCCTGCAGAGTCGTCCACCAGGAGTCCTCACGGCTGACCTGCTTCAGCCTGGATTGCGCGGCGGACGAGGGACTGGTCGATCGGGTCCTCGCCGAGATGTCCCGCGAGACGCCCGATCCTGTCGTGGCCTATCGGGGCCGGCAGCGTTGGGTGCGCACGTTCGACCGCGTCCGCCTCCCCGAAGCGCCTTCCTCTCCGCTGCGGGAAGGTGGCGTTTACCTGATCACCGGCAGCAGCGCCGGCGGCGTCGCGCTCGCCGAATGGCTCACGGGTCCACTGCGGTCGCGGGTGGTCCTTCACGCCGACGTCATGGACCCTGGGGCGCTGCGGGCGGCGGTGGAGGAGACCCGCGCCCGCTTCGGTCGTTTGGACGGCGCCTTCCATGCTCCAGGCTCGTTCACCGGCGGCCTGATTCAGTTGAAGACCCGGGAGACCCTCGCCGCCGCTCTCGCGCCCGTGGAGCGCGGCGCGCGGGCGCTGCTGGAGGCGCTGGCGGACGATCAAGCGGCCTTCGTCGTCCTGATGTCTTCGACCCTGGCTTTCACCGGCGGCCTGGGCCAGGTGGACCTCGCTGTTGCCGGCTCGTATCTCGACGCCCTGGCGCAGTCCCTCGCCGACGGAGAGCGCCGGGTCGTGGCCGCCCATTGGGATCCTTATCAGTGGCAGGCGTGGCTCGTCGCGGGCCTCGGTGCCATGCTCCAGCCCGAGCAGCAGGAGGAGCTGCAGGCGGGAGCCGTCCCCGTCGCCACCAGCGGCGAGGCGCTGCGGCGCCTGCTCGCCACCGGTTTGCCGCGCGTCATCGTTTCGGCGCGCGATCTCGGAGCGGTCATCGAGGAGACCGACGCGCTGACCGCCGAGAGCTTCTTCGCGCAGATGGAGAAGGTCCGCCGCTCGGCGGGGACCCACTCGCGCGACGGCCTGCCGCAGGCCTACGCGCCGCCGCGCGACGAGCGCGAGGAACGGCTCGCGGCGCTGTGGGAGGAGCTGTTCGGCCTGGCGCCCATCGGCATCGAGGACAGCTTCCTGGAGCTCGGCGGCCATTCGCTGCTGGCCATCCAGATGGTCACCCAGATCCGCGCGCTGTTCGACGCCGAGCTGCCGGTGACGGCGCTCTTCGAGGCGCCGACGATCGGCGAGCTCGCGAAGCTGATCGCGCGGGCGCGCGGCGAGGAGAGCCCCGACGATCTCGAGGCCCTCCTGGCGCTCGTCGAGGACCTCTCGCCCGAGGAGGCGGCCCGCCGGCTGGCCGAGATGGAGGCGCCGGCGTGAGCGTCGCCGAGCGCCTCTCCGGCCTCACGCCGGAGCAGCGGGCCCTCTTCGAGGCGCTGCGGCGGCAGCGGCGGAAGGCTCCGCAGGCCGGGCCGCGCCAGCCGCCGCCGGTGCGCCCGGTCTCCGGCCCCGCCGGCACCGGCGACTGGCCGCTCTCCTTCGACCAGGAGCGGCTGTGGCAGCTCCATCAGGACCATCCCGGCCTCGTCTCCTGGAACGTCGACGCCGGCAGCCACGCCGTCGGCGAGCTGGACGTGCCGCGGTTCCTCGCCGCCTGCCACGAAGTGATCCGGCGGCACGCGGCGTGGCGCACCACGTTTCCGCTGGTCGACGGCCGGCCCGTGCAGAGGGTCCACGAGTTCCTGGCGCCTGCAGCGGCGGTCATCGATCTCAGCGCTCTGCCGCCGGAGCTGCGCGAACCGGCCGGGCATGCGGCGATCTACGACCATACGCGCCAGCCGTTCGATCTCGCGCGCGGGCCGCTGCTGCGCCTGGCGCTGGTCCGCCTCGCCGCGCGCGAGCACCTCTACCTCGTCACCATCCATCACCTGGCGACGGACTGGATCGCCTACCAGATCTTCTTCGGCGAGCTGCTGGCCATCTACGAAGCGCTGCGGGCGGGCCGCCCCTCGCCGCTGCCGCCGCTGCCGGTGCAGTATCCCGATTACGTCCTGTGGGAGCGCGAGTGGCTGCGCGGCGAGGTGCTGGAGGAGGAGGCCCGCTTCTGGCGCCGCGAGCTGGAGGGCTTCCCGCTGGTGCTCGACCTCCCCGCGGACCGGCCGCGGCCGGCGGTGCAGAGCCAGCGCGGCGGGCTCTTCCATATGGAGGTCGGCGCCGCCCGCACGGAGCGCCTGCGCGCGCTGGCGCGGCGGGAGGGGGCGACGATGTTCATGGCGGTGCTCGCCGTGCTCTACGCCCTGCTGTGGCGCGTCACCGGGCGGGAGAAGCTCGTCGTCGGCTCGAACAGCGCCAACCGCGCGCGGCCGGAGCTGGCGCCCGTCGCCGGCTTCTTCCTCACCCAGGTGCCCTTCGCCGCCGATCTCGCGGGAGATCCGACCTTCCGCGAGGTGCTCTCCCGCGCCCGCAAGACGGCGCTCGCGGCCTACGCGCACCAGAATTTCCCCTTCAGCCGGCTCGTCGAGGCCCTGGGGGTGGCGCCGGACCCGAGCCGCAACCCGGTCGTGCAGATCTTGCTGCTCATCCTGGAGGGGGAGAGCCACGGCAGCTCCGCCGGCCTCGACTTCCGCCCCGTCGGGCTCTACGACGGCAACTGCCGCTGGGACCTGATGTTCGGCCTCTACGACTACCACGACGCCGGGCTCACCGGCCCGCTGGAGTACAACGCCGACGTCTTCGACGCGGCGACGGTCGGCCGGCTGCTGGACCTCCTCTACCGGCTGATCGACGCGGTGACGGCGGAGCCCGACGTCCGCCTGTCGCAACTCCCGGCGCTGGAGGAGCGATGAGCGTCGCCGACCGCCTGGCCGCCCTGGCGCCCGAACAGCGGGCGCTCTTCGAGAAGCTGCGGCAGCAGCAGCGCCGGGCGGCGCGCCTGCTGCAGCCGCCGCCGATCCGGCGGGTGAGCGGCCCGACGGGCGAGGGGGACTGGCCGCTGTCGCTCGACCAGGAGCGCTACTGGTTCATGGAGCAGCTCTACCCGGGCGGCGCCGGGCTGAACATCACCGCCGCCTCCCGCATGCGCGGCCCCCTCTCTCCCGGCAGGCTGGCGGCGGGATTCTCCGAGATCGTACGCCGCCACGCCGCCTGGCGCACGGCCTTTCCCGCCGTCGGCGGCAGGCCCGTGCAGCGGGTTCTGCCGCCGCGGCCGCAGCAGGTATCGGTGATCGATCTGGAAGGCCTGCCGGCGGCGCGCCGCGAGCCCGAGGTCCTCCGCCTGGTGGACGCGGATTCGGCGGCGTCTTTCGACCTCGAACGCGGCCCGCTCGTGCGCTCCACCCTCATCCGCCTGAGCGCCGCCGACCACGTGTGCCTGCTCACGGTCCACCACGCGGTGACCGACTGGGTCTCCTTCCAGATCGCCTGGGGGGAGCTCGCGGCCCTCTACGCGGCCGGAGGCGGGCCGGTGCTGCCGGAGCCGCCGGTGCACTATTCCGATTTCGCCGTCTGGCAGCGCGAGTGGCTGCAGGGCGAGGTCCTCGACGAGCTGGCGTCGTGGTGGCGCGAACGGTTGGACGGCTTCCCGGCGACGCTCGACCTGCCGGCCGACCGGCCGCGACCGGCGGTGTTCCGCATGCGCGGCGGCCGGCTGCCCGTCGCCCTCTCCCGCGATCTGACGGAGGGCCTGCGCGGGCTCGCGCAACGGGAGGGGGCGACCCTCTTCATGGCGGTCCTCGCCGCGACGGCCGCGCTGCTGCACCGCGACTCCGGCCAGGACCGCCTGATCCTCGGCGCCAACAACGCCAACCGCAACCGGCCGGAGATCGAGGCGGTCCTCGGCTGCTTCCTGACCCAGGTGCCGTTCGCCGTCGATCTCGCCGGCGGGCCCACCTTCCGCGAGCTCCTGGCGCGCGTACGCCAGTCGGCCCTCGCCTCCTACGCTCATCAGGACCTGCCGTTCGGCCAGCTCGTCCAGGCGCTCCAGCTCGCGCGCGACACCGCGCGGCAGCCGCTGATCCAGACGCTCGTCCAGGTGCTCGCCGGCCAGCCCTCCACGGCGGCGCTCGCCGACGTCACCTTCGAGGCCGTGGACGCCTGGGACGGCCGCGCCCGCTACGACCTCATGCTGACGCTCTTCGAGATCCCCGGCGGCCTGACGGGCTTTCTCGAATACGACGCCGACCTCTTCGACGCCGCCACCACCGTCCGCCGCGTCGAACGGCTCCTGCTGCAGGTGGCGGCGGCGGTCGCCGATCCGGAGATCCCCCTCGCGGCCCTGCCGGTGCTCCCGGCGGCGGCGCGCCATCAGATCGCCGCCGAATGGAACGACACCGCCCGGGCGCGGCCGGCCTGGACGGCGCCGCAGCGCTTCGCCGGGCAGGCGGCGCGCACGCCACGGGCCGTGGCCGTCGTCGCCGGCGGCGAGGAGCTGACCTACGGCGAGCTGGACCGGCTCTCCGCGGAGCTGGCGCGGCGGCTCCGCGCGCTGGGCGTCGGCGCCGAGTCCCGGGTGGCGCTCCTGCTCGACCGCACGCTCGACGTGCCGGTGGCCATCCTCGGCGTCTGGCGGGCGGGCGGCGCCTACGTGCCGCTCGATCCGGACTCGCCGCCGGCCCGTCTCGCGGACCTGCTGGCCGACGCCGAGCCGGCGGTGGTGATCCATCGCGGCGGGCCGCCGCCGCCCATGGCCGGGATGCGGTTCCTGGACCTGGCGATTGCGCAGGACGTCCCGGGCGAGGCGCCGTTGCCGGAGGTCCGGCCCGATCAGCTCGCCTACCTGATCTACACCTCGGGGACGACCGGCAGGCCCAAGGCGGTGATGGTCGAGCACGGCAGCCTCGCCGCGACGCTCGCCTCGTTCATCGATCGCTTCTCCCTCGGTCCGGGCGACCGCATACCGCAGCTCTCGCGGTACACCTTCGACGCCTCGTTTCTCGATCTCGTGACGCCGCTGCTCACCGGCGCCAGCACGGAGATGCTCACCCGCGACGAGCTGCTGGATGCGGACCGCCTGCTGCTGGCGTTCAGCCGGGCGACGGTGGTGTTCACCGTGCCGTCCCTGGCGCGCCGCCTCGTCGCCGGGGCGCGCGCGCTCGGGGCCCGGCGGTTCGCCGGCCTGCGCCAGCTCAACGTCGGCGGCGAGGTGGTGGCGCCCGAGCTGCAGGAAGACCTCCTCGGCGCCTTCCCCGCCGCCGCGCTCGACGTCGCCTATGGGCCCACGGAGACGGCGATCATCTGCACGATTCACCGCGTGCCGCGGGGCCGGCCGCCGGAGCGGGCGCTCATCGGCCGCCCGCTGCCGGAGGTCGAGGCGCGGGTGGTGGATCGGGTGGGCGCGCTCGTCCCCCTGGGGCTGCCCGGCGAGCTGTGGATCGGCGGCCCCGGCGTGGCCCGCGGCTACTTCCGCCGCGCCGAGCTGACCGCCGAGCGCTTCGTCGAGGTGGACGGCCGCCGCTTCTACCGCACCGGCGACCTCGTGCGCCAGGTGGCCGCCGAGGGCGGCGCCCTGGAGTTCCTCGGCCGCACGGACTTCCAGGTCAAGGTGCGCGGCTTCCGCATCGAGCCGGGGGAGGTCGAGGCGGCGCTGCTGGCGCATCCGCAAGTGCGCGAGACGGTGGCCGTGGCCCTGCCCGGCCTGGGCGGCGACAACCAGCTCGTCGCCTACTGGGTGGCGGCCGGCGGCGCCGCGCCCGCGGCCGAGGAGCTGCGCGCCTTCCTCGCCGGGCGCTTGCCGGAGTACATGCTGCCCGCCGTCTTCGTGCCCCTCGCCGCGCTGCCGCTCAACGCCCACGGCAAGGTGGACCGCGGGGCCCTGCCGGCGCCGGCGGCGGCGCGCGAGGCGCTCGCCGGCGCGGCGCCGCCGCGCAACGCGCGGGAAGCCTTGCTGGCGGAGATCTGGCGCGGCGTGCTCGGGGTCGAGCGGGTGGGGGTCCACGACAACTTCTTCCAGCTCGGCGGCGACTCCATCCTCAGCATCCAGGTGGTGGCGCGGGCGCGCCAGGCCGGGCTGCTCATCACCACCCGCCAGTTCTTCGATCACCAGACGATCGCCGGCCTCGCCGCCGTCGCCGAGGAGACGGGTGCCGCCGAGGCCGGCGAGGCGGCCGTCGCGGGCGAAGCGCCGCTGACGCCGATCCAGCGCCGCTTCTTCGCCGAGGAGCGGCGCGAGCCGTGGCGCTTCAACCAGGCGGTGATGCTCGAGCCCCGCGAGCGGCTCGCCGCACCGGCGCTGGCGGCGGCCCTGGCGCGCCTTGCCGAGCAGCACGATGCGCTGCGGCTGCGCTTCCTGCGCGAGGAGGACGGCTGGCGGCAGGTCCACGCCACGGCGAGCGCGGTGCCGCTCCTGGAGATCGATCTCGAAGCCCTGCCGTCGAGCGAGAAGTCGCGAGCGCTCGACGGCGTCGCGGAAAGGCTCCAGTCGGGGCTCGATCTCGCCGCGGGGCCTCTCTTCACCGCCGCCCTGTTCCGCCTGGGCAGCGAGGCCGGGGACCGGCTGCTGCTCACCGCGCATCACCTGATCGTCGACGGCGTCTCCTGGCGCGTGCTGCTGGAGGATCTCGCCGCGCCGGTGCTGCCGCCGAAGACGACGTCCTGGAAGCGATGGGCGGAGCGGCTGGCCGGCTTCGCCCGTTCGCCCGAGCTGGCGGCGGAGCTGCCGTACTGGCTCGCTCAACCGGTACCTGTGCCGCTGCCGGTCGATGTCGAAGCGAAGGCTGGGCGCCACGGCACCGCGATGTTCTCGCTCGATCTCGGCACGGCCGCGACACGCGCGCTGCTCAACGAAGCTCCCGAGGCGTACCGCACGCAGGTCAACGATCTGCTGCTGGCGGCGCTCGTCCGCGCCTTCGCCGCCTGGACCGGAGAGGGCGCGCTCCTCGTTGATCTCGAAGGGCACGGCCGCGAGGAGATCTTTCCCGGCGTCGACCTCTCGCGCACCGTCGGCTGGTTCACCACGCTCTTCCCCGTCGCTCTGGAGCTGCCCCCCGGCGCCGGCCCGCGGGAGGCGATCCAGGCCGTCAAGGAGAGCCTGCGCGCGGTGCCTCGCCGCGGGATGGGCTACGGCTTGCTGCGCTATCTCGCCGGCCCCGAAACCGGCGAGCAACTGGCCGCGCTTCCCGCGCCGCAGATCTCCTTCAACTATCTCGGCCGCTTCGATGCGGTGATGGGAGAGGGCGGGCCCTTCGCCTTCGCTCCCGAAACCGCCCGCGGCGCCGAGGGGGAGGCCGTAGCGGGCCACCTCTTCCAGATCGACCTGCTGGTGCTCGACGACCGGCTGCGCGTTCACTGGACCTACGATCCGGGGCGCCATCGGCCGGCCACGGTCGAGCGGCTGGCGCGCGGTTTTCTGGCCGAGATCGAGGCGCTCGTCGATCACTGCCTGTCGCCGGAGGCCGGGGGTTTCACGCCTTCCGATTTCCCGCTCGCCCGCGTCGGCCAGGCGGCGCTCGACCGCCTGCTGGGGAACGATCGCGGCGTCGAGGATCTCTACCCGCTGGCGCCGCTGCAGGAAGGCATCCTCTTCCATAGCCTCTACACGAGCGGCGCGGATCTCTACCTGGAGCAGTTCACCGCCGCCTTTGAAGGGCCGTTCGACCCTGCCGCCTTCGCCGCCGCCTGGCAGCGGGTCCTCGAGCGTCACACCGCGCTGCGCACGGCCTTTCTCGTCCAGGGGGTGGAACGGCCGCTGCAGCTCGTGCGACGGGAGGTGGAGCTGCCCTGGACGATCGAGGACTGGCGCGGCCTGCCGGACGCCGAGCTCGCGGCGCGCTGGCAGGGCCTCCTCGCCGCCGATCGCGCGCGCGGCTTCGACCTGGCGCGGCCGCCGCTCCTGCGGCTCACCCTGGTGCGCACCGGCGAGGAGAGCCACCGCCTGGTGTGGAGCTCGCACCACCTGATCTTCGACGGCTGGTGCTTCGCGCTCCTCCTCGGCGAGGTCTTCACGCTGTACGCGGCGGCGGTCGCCGGCGGCGAGGGGACTCTGCCGGCGGCGCGGCCCTATCGCGACTACATCGCCTGGCTCGCCGGGCGCGACGAGAGCGCGGCCGAGCGCTTCTGGGGAGAGGTGCTGCAAGGTTTCTCGGCGCCCACGCCGCTGCCGTTCGATCGGCCCGGCGCGCTGAGCGGCGGGCACGGCAGCCGCCCCGAGGACTATTTCGAGCGCCAGCTCGCGCTGCCCGCCGCGGCGCTGGAGGCCCTGGCGCAGCGGCTGCGGGTGACCCTCAACACCCTCGTGCAGGGAGCCTGGGCCCTCCTCCTCGCGCACTACGCGCAGGCCGCCGACGTCGTCTTCGGCGCCGTGGTCTCCGGCCGTCCCGCCGAGCTGCCGGGCGTCGAGTCCATGGTGGGGCTATTCATCAACACCTTGCCGGTGCGGGTCGCGATCCCGGAAAGTGAAGCTGCGGCGGGCTGGCTGGCGCGGCTGCAGGCGAGCCAGTTCGACCAGCGGCAGTTCCAGTGGACGCCGCTCGCCCGCTTGCAGGCGCTCGCCGGCCTCGGCTCCGGCGAACCCCTCTTCGCCAGCCTCCTCGCCTTCGAAAACTATCCGCTGGATGCTGCCATCTCCGAGCGGCTGGGGGAGCTGCGCATCGAGGACGTGGAGCTCGGCGAGCGCACCAACTATCCGCTGACGCTCACCGCCGTGGCGCGCGGCGACCTCGAGCTGCGCCTGATCGCCGACCGCCGCTTCGAGCCGGCGACGATCCAGCGCCTGCTCGGCCATCTCGAGCGCCTGCTGGGATCCCTCGCCGCCGATCCCGAGCGGCCGCCGCGCTCCCTGCCGCTCCTCTCCGCGGCCGAGCGCCACCAGTTGACGGCGGAGTGGAGCGCCGCCGTGCCGCTCCACCCGCGCGCGGCGACGGTCCACGGCCTGTTCGCCGCGCAGGCGGCCCGCACGCCGGGCGCCGTGGCCGTGGTCTGCGGCGAGGAGGAGCTGACGTACGCGGAGCTCGGCGCGCGAGCGGCGCGGATCGCCGCCCGCCTGCTCGCCCTGAACCTGCCGCCGGAATCACGCATCGCCGTCGTCGCCGAGCGCTCGCCGGCCCTGATCGCGGGACTGCTGGGGATCCTGCGGGCCGGCGGCGCCTATCTGCCGCTCGATCCGGAGCTGCCGGCCGAGCGGCTGGCGTTCCTCCTCGCCGATGCCGGAGTCACCGTCCTCCTCGGCGAGCCGCCGCCCGGCCTGCCGCGCGAGGGTCTGCGGGTCCTCCCGCTGGACGGCGAGGACGGGGATGAGGCACCGCAGCTGCCTGAGGTGGCTGCGGATCAACTCGCCTACGTGTTGTACACCTCGGGCTCGACCGGCACGCCCAAGGGCGTCGCCGTCACGCACCGCAACGTCGTCCGCCTGGTCGTCGGGGCCGACTATGCCGATCTCGGTCCGGGCGAGACCTTCCTGCAGGCGGTCAACGTCGCCTTCGACGTCTCGACCTTCGAGATCTGGGCGCCGCTGCTCAACGGCGGCCGGCTGGCGGTCTTTCCCGGCCGCCGGCCGGCCCTGGATGAGATCGCGGAGGCGATCGTCCGCTACGGCGTGACGACGCTGTGGCTGACCTCGGGCCTGTTCCACCAGATGGTCCAGGAGCGCCTGGAGTCGCTGCGGCCCGTGCGCCAGCTCCTCTCGGGCGGGGACGTGCTGTCGCCGCCGCACGTGCGCCGCGCCCTCGCCGGCCTGCCCGGCTGCACCCTGATCGACGGCTACGGTCCGACGGAGAACACCACCTTCACCACCTGCCACGCGATGACCGCCGCCGATCTCGCGGACGGCCGGCTGGCGTCCACGGTGCCGATCGGCCGCGCGATCCGCGGCACCTCGGTGTACGTGCTCGGCTACGACCTGCGGCCGGTGCCGGCCGGCGTCTGGGGCGAGCTCTTCGCCGGCGGCGACGGCGTCGCGCGCGGCTATCTCGGAAGGCCCGGGCTGACGGCGGCGGCGTTCGTCCCCGACCCCTTCGCCGCGGACCCGGGCGCGCGCCTCTACCGCACGGGCGACGTCGTGCGCTGGCGGCCCGACGGCGTCCTGGAGTTCCTGGGGCGCCGCGACGGACAGGTCAAGGTGCGCGGCATCCGCATCGAGCTGGGAGAGATCGAGACGGCCCTCGCGCTCCATCCCGCCGTGCGCGAGGCCGCGGTCGTCCTGCGGCAGGACCAGGCCGGAGACCGGCGCCTGATCGCCTACGTCGCCGCCGATCCCGCGAACGCTCCCGATCCCGCGGCGCTGCGGCGCCACCTGGCTTCCCGCCTGCCGGAGGCGATGCTGCCGGCGGCGTTCGTGGTCCTCGAGCGGCTGCCGCTGACGCCGAACGGCAAGGTGGACCGGCGGGCGCTGCCGGCGCCGGAGCGCATCGGCCTGCCGGAGCGGCAGTACGTGCCTCCCGCCAACCCCCTGGAGGAGCAGCTCGCCACGGTCTGCGCCGAGGTGCTGGAGCGCGAGCGCGTGGGCATGGCGGACAACTTCTTCGACCTCGGCGGCCATTCGCTGCTCGCCACGCAGTGGGTGGCGCGGCTGCGCGACCGCTACGGCCTGGAGGTGACGCTGCAGATGGTGTTCGAGACCTCCAGCCTGCGTGGGCTGGCGGACCGCCTGGTGGAGGAGGAGCTGGCCGGCGCCGACGCCGGGGACCTCGCCGAGCTGATCGCCGAATTGAAGGAGCTCTCGTGAGCGAGGCGCTGCACACCGGCGAGCTGGCGGGCCTCTCGCGCGAGCAGCGGGCGCTGCTCTTCGAGCGGCTGCGCCGGAAGAAGGAGCGCGCGGCGGCGGCGGACCGCATCCCGCGCCGGCTCCGGGATCTCCACCCGCTGCCCCTTTCCTTCGCCCAGGAACGGCTGTGGTTCATCGACCGGCTGGAGCCGGGCCTGACGGCCTACAACCTGGCGCTGGCGCTCCGCATCGAAGGTGAGTTCCCGCCCGCGGTCCTGACGGCCAGCCTCGGCGAGGTGGTGCGCCGGCACGAAGCCCTGCGCACCACCTTCGACGAGATCGGCGGCCGGCCGATCCAGGTGGTCGCCGCCGCCGGCCCCTGGCGGCAGCCGCTCGTCGACCTGTCGGACCTTTCTGAATCTGACCGGGCGGCCGAGGCGCGGCGGCTGGCCCTGGAGGCGGCCGCGCGGCCGTTCGATCTCGGCCGCGGACCGCTCTTCCGCGCCACCCTGCTGCGGCTCGCCGCCGCCGAGCACGTCCTGCTGCTCGGGATGCACCACATCATCGCCGACGGCTGGTCCTTCGGCGTGCTGCTGCGCGAGATGAAGGCGCTCTTCGGAGCCCTCCTGGCCGCTGCGCCGTCGCCTCTGCCGGAGCTGCCGATCCAGTATGCCGACTTCGCGCTGTGGCAGCGGCAGCGCCTCCAGGGCGAGCTCCTCGAAACCCAGATCGGCTACTGGCGAGAGCGGCTGTCCGGCGCCCCGGCGTCGCTGGATCTGCCGACGGACCGGCCGCGCTCCACCGCGCCGGACTATCGCGGCAGCCGGCTGCGGCTGGTGCTCGACTCCCAACTTACGGGTGCCCTGGTCCAGCTCGCCCGCCGCTACGAGGCGAGCCTGTACATGGTGCTCCTCGCCGGCTTCCAGGCGCTGCTCGGACGCCTCAGCGGCCAGGAGGACCTCGCCGTCGGCTCGCCGATCGCCAACCGCCAGCGCGCCGAGGTCGAGCCGCTGATCGGCTTCTTCGTCAACACCCTCGTCATGCGGGGAGACCTCGCGGGCGATCCCTCCTTCGGCGAGCTGCTCGGCCGCGTCCGGCGTTCCACCCTGGAGGCCTACGCGCATCAGGATCTCCCTTTCGAGCGGCTGGTCGAAGAGCTGCGTCCGCAGCGGCACCGCGCTCAACACCCCCTGTTTCAGGTCGCCTTCGCGATGCAGAACGCGCCGCTCGGCCGCGTGGAGCTGCCGGGGCTGTCGCTCGCGCCGCTCGATCTCGGGCGCGCCACCGCGCTGCTCGATCTCGATCTGGACGTCTGGGAGCAGGACGGCGCGCTGCTGCTCTCCCTGACTCACAACGGCCACCTCTTCGACCGCGCCACCGCGCGCCGGATCGCCGGACACCTGGAGGCGCTGCTGCGGGAGGCCCTGGAGGGCCCCGGGAGGCGGCTCTCGGCGCTGCCGCTGCTCGCGGCGGCGCAGCGCCACCAGCTCCTGGCCGAATGGAACGATACGGCGGCGGCGCTGCCCCCGGAGGACCTGGCGTCGCTCTTCGCGCAACAGGCGCGGCGCCGGCCCGACGCGGTGGCCGTCTGCGGTCCGGCGGGGGAGATGACCTATGCCGAGCTCGATCGGCGCGCCTCGCGGCTGGCGCGCCGGCTCGCCGCCGCCGGCGTCGGTCCCGAAACACGGGTGGCGCTGCTGGCGCGGCGGTCCCCGGCCGTCGTGGTCGGCATGCTGGGCGTCGTCAAGGCCGCCGGCGTCTACGTGCCGCTCGATCCGTCCTCGCCGGCCGAACGGCTCGCCTGGCAGCTCGCCGACTGCGGCGCCGCCGTGCTGCTCGCCGAGCCGGGCCTGCTGCCCGCGGCACTGGCGGTGCCGGCGGCCATCGAGCTGTCGGCGGATCCACCGGAGACGGACGGCCCGGATCCCGCCGTCCCCTGCGCCGGCGGACTGGCCTACGTCATGTACACCTCGGGCTCGACCGGCCGCCCCAAGGGCGTCGGCATCACGCATCGCAACATCGTGCGGCTGGTGCGGGAATGCGGCTTCGCCGATCTCGGCCCGGATCAGGTGTTCCTGCAGCTCTCGCCGCTCTCCTTCGATGCCTCGACCCTGGAGATCTGGGGCGCTCTGCTCAACGGCGGGCGCCTGGCGATCCCGCCGCCGCTCCAGCCCTCCCTGGAGGAGCTGGGGGAGGCGATCTCGCGTTTCGGCGTGACGACCCTCTGTCTCACCTCCGCGCTGTTCAATCAGATGGTCGACCACCGCCTGGAGACCCTGCGGCCGCTGCGCCAGCTCCTGGCCGGCGGTGACGTGGTCTCGCCGCCGCACGTGTGCCGCGCCGTCGCGGGGCTGCCGGAAACCACCGTGAGCAACGCCTACGGCCCGACCGAGATGACCACCCTGACCTGCTGTTTCCCGGTGACCGGCGCGGAGCCGTTGGCGACGACGGTTCCCATCGGGCGCCCCGTCGGCAACACGCGCGTCTACGTGCTCGGCGCGGACCTGCGGCCGGTGCCCTGCGGAGTGTGGGGGGATCTCTTCGCGGCCGGCGACGGCGTCGCCCGCGGCTATCTCGGCGAGCCCGGGCTCACCGCCGAGCGCTTCGTCCCCGATCCGTTCGCGCCGCCGGGCGGGGCAGGCTCGCGGCTCTACCGCACGGGCGACGTCGTCCGCTGGCGGGCCGACGGCTGCCTGGAGTTCGGCGGCCGGCGCGACGGGCAGATCAAGCTGCGCGGCTTCCGCGTCGAGCTGGGGGAGATCGAGAGCGCGCTCGCCGCCCATCCGCAGGTCGCCGAGGCGGCGGTGGCGGCGCGCGAGACCGGCGCCGCCGGCCGGCGGCTCGTCGCCTGGGTGGTGCCGCGCGCGATACCGGACGGAGAAGAGCTGCTGGTGGCGGAGCTGCGGCGGTCGCTGGCGGCGGCGCTGCCGGAATACATGCTGCCTTCGGCCTTCGTCCTCCTGCCGGCCCTGCCGCTCACCGCCCACGGCAAGGTCGATCGGGCGGCCCTGCCGGAGCCCGAGCGTCCCGCCGCCGCGGAGTGGATCGCGCCCGCTACGCCGCTCGAAGAGCTGCTCGCGGCGGCGGCCGCCGGGATCCTGGGCGTCGAGCGGGTGGGGATGGGAGACAGCTTCTTCGCCCTCGGCGGACACTCGCTGCTCGCCACCCAGCTCGTCTCGCGCCTCACCCAGGACCACGGCCTCGACGTGACGCTGCAGATGGTCTTCGATTCGCCGACCCTCGCCCATCTGGCCGACCGCATCGTCGAGCGGGAGCTCGCCAACACCGGCGACGAGCTGCTCGACGCCGCGCTGGACGCGCTGGAGGAGGCCCGCTGATGGCGCCGGCGGCCACCCAGGACCGGCTCGCCGGCCTCACGCGCGAGCAGCGCGCGCTGCTCTTCGAGCAGATCCGCCGGCGCAAGGAGCGCGCCGCGGCGCCGGAACGCATCCCGCGGCGGCCGGCGGACCTCGATCTGCCGCCGCTCTCCTTCGCCCAGGAGCGCCTGTGGTTCATCGACCGCCTGGAGCCGGGCCTGGCGTCGTACAACATGCCTCTCTCGCTGCGCATCTCGGGCGGGCTCTCGCCGGCCCTGCTGGCGGCGATCCTCGGCGAGATCGTGCGCCGGCACGAATCCCTGCGCACCACCTTCCACGAGGCTGCGGGTGAGCCGGTGCAGGTGATCGCCGCCGCCGCGCTGTGGCACCAGCCGTTCGTCGACCTGACGGCCCTCCCCGCAGCCGTGCGCACCGCCGAGGCGCGGCGGCTGGCCCAGAAGGAGGCCGAGCAGCCGTTCGATCTCCGCCGCGGGCCGCTCCTCCGCGCCGTCCTGCTGCGGCTCGACGCCGGCGAGCACGCCCTGCTGCTCGACATGCACCACATCATCTCCGACGGCTGGTCGCTGGGCGTGCTGGCGCGCGAGATCACGGCGCTCTACGGCGCCGCGGTCTCCGGCACGCCCTCGCCGCTGCCCGAGCTGCCCATCCAGTACGCCGACTTCGCGGTCTGGCAGCGGCGGCGCCTCCAGGGGGAGGTCCTGGAGCGGCAGATCGCCTTCTGGCGGCAGCGGCTGGCCGGCGTGCCCACCTCGCTCGACCTGCCGACGGACCGGCCGCGGCCGGCCGTGCCGAGCTCCCGCGGCGGGCGGCTATTCCACCTCCTCGGCCCCGGCCTCGCGCGCGGTCTCGCCCAGCTCGCCCGTCGGCACGAGGCGAGCCCCTACATGGTCCTCCTCGCCGGCTTCCAGGCGCTCCTCGGACGCCTCGCTGGACAGCAGGACCTCGCCGTGGGCTCGCCCATCGCCAACCGCCACCGCGCCGAGATCGAGCCGCTGATCGGCTTCTTCGTCAACACCCTGGTCATGCGCGGCGACCTCTCGGGGGATCCCACGTTCAACGGGCTTCTCGGCCGCGTCCGGCAGGCCGCGCTGGAGGCCTACGCCCACCAGGACCTCCCCTTCGAGCGCCTCGTCGAGGAGCTGCGCCCGGAGCGGCACCTCTCGGTCAACCCCCTCTTCCAGGTCGTCTGCGCGATGCAGAACGCGCCGATCGGCACCATGGATCTCCCCGGCCTGTCGTTCTCGGCGCTGGATTTCGACGTCGAGAACGCGCTGTTCGATCTGGAGCTCAACGTCTGGGAACAGGAGGATGACGGCCTGCTGGCGATCTTCACCCACAGCGCCGACCTGTTCGATCCGACGACCGTGCGGCGGATCGCCGGCTACCTGGAGGCGCTGCTCCGCGACGCCGTCGCCGATCCCGAGCGGCCCCTCTCCGCGCTGGCGCTGCTGGCGCGCGCCGAGCGCCACCAGCTCCTCCGCGAGTGGAACGACGCCGGCGAGCCGCAGCCGGGCGTAAGCGCCGTCGAGCGCTTCGAAGAGTGGGCGCGGCGCACGCCGGAAGCCCCCGCCGTCATCGTCGGCGGCGAGGCCGTCTCCTATGGCGAGCTGAACCGCCGGGCGAACCGGCTGGCCTGGCGCCTGCGTCGGCTCGGCGTCGGCCCGGGCGTCGTCGTAGGCCTGAGCGCCGAACGGACGCCGGCGCTGGTGGCGGGACTGCTCGGCATCTGGAAGGCTGGCGGCGCCTACGTGCCCCTGGATCCTGCGCTGCCGCCGGCGCGCCGCGAATTCATGGTGCAGGACTCGGGCGTCGAGATCGTCGTAACAGAGGAGGACCCCGACGTCACTGCGGAGAATGACGCCGATCCGCAGCCCCTCGGCGCGCCGGACGATCTCGCCTACCTGATCTACACCTCGGGCACCACCGGGCAGCCGAAGGCCGTGGCGGTGGAGTGCCGGCACGTCGAGAGCACCCTCGCCGCCACCCGCCGGCTCTTCGCCTTCGGTCCCGCGGACCGCATGCCGTGCGTGGCGCCGTTCTCCTTCGACATCTTCCTCTTCGAGCTGCTCTCGCCGCTGCTCGCCGGCGGCGTCTCGCAGCTCCTGCCGCTGCGCCCCACCCTGGACGTCGAGGCGCTGGTGGACGCGCTCGCGGAGGCCACGCTCCTCCACGCCGTGCCGGCGCTGATGCGCCAGGTCGTCGACACCGTCCGCCGGCGGCCGGACCGCCCGCGGCGGCTGCGCGCCCTCTTCGCCGGCGGCGACGTGGTACCGGCCGAGTTGGTGGCCGACTTGCGGCGGACCTTCCCCGGCGCCGCGGTCTGGATCCTCTACGGCCCTACGGAGGCCGCCATCCTCGCCACGGCCCACCGCGTGCCCGTGGAGGGACCGGCGCGGCCGCTGCTCGGCCGCCCGCTCGACGGCGTCACGCTCGACCTGCGAGACGCCGGCGAGCGGCCGGTGCCTCCCGGCGGAACGGGGGAGATCTGGATCGGCGGCGCCGGCGTCACGCGCGGCTACCTCGATCGCCCCGAGCTGACGGCGGAGAAGTTCGTCGTCCGCGCGGGGCGCCGCTTCTTCCGCAGCGGCGATCTCGCCCGCCGGCTGCCGGACGGCTCCCTGGAGTTCCTGGGGCGGCTGGACGACCAGGTGAAGGTGCGCGGCTTCCGCATCGAGCTCGGCGAGGTGGAGAGCGCCCTGGCGCGCCACCCGCGAGTGGGCGAGGCGGTGGTCGCCGTGCGTTCGGGGCAGGACGGGCAGGACCGGCGGCTCGTCGCCTGGGTCGTGCCGCGCGAGACCGGCGAGGAAGGCGCTGCGCCTGCCGCCGCCGACCACGTGGCCCAGTGGCGCACCCTCTACGACGAGACCTACGGGCTGGGCGCCGGCGGGGACGCCGGCTTCAACCTCCAGGGCTGGAACAGCAGCTACACCGGCGAGCCGATCCCGGCCGAGGAGATGCGCGAGTGGGTGGACGTCACGGTCGCGCGGCTGCTCGCCCTGCCGCACCGCCGCGTCCTGGAGGTGGGCTGCGGCACCGGCCTGCTGCTCTTCCGCGTCGCTCCCGAGGCCGAGCGTTACGCCGGCACCGACTTCTCGGCCGTGGTGCTGGATCTCGTCCGCCGCGAGGCGGCGCGCCGCGGCCTGGCGCAGGTCGAGCTCGTCCGGCGCACCGCCGATGATTGGAGCGGCGTCGCGCCCGGCTCGTTCGACCTCGTGATCCTCAACTCGGTCGTGCAGTACTTCCCCGGCGTCGACTACCTGTTGCGTGTGCTCGCCGGCGCCGTGCGCGCCGTCCGGCCGGGCGGCGCCGTGTGGATCGGCGACGTGCGCAGCCTGCCGCTGCTGCCGGCCCTCCACGAGTCCGTCGAGCGCTTCCGCTCCGGCGATTCCCTCTCCGAGGACGAGCTGCGGCGGCGCGTGCGCCGGCGGGTGGCGGAAGAAGAGGAGCTGGTCCTCGATCCCGACCTCTTCCACGCGCTCGCGGACGTCCTGCCGGTCCAACGCGTCGAGGTGCTGCCGAAAGGCGGCCGTTACGAGAACGAGCTGACGCGATTCCGTTACGACGTCGTCCTGCACGTTGGCGATGGGGCGCGGCATGCCGCGCCCTCTGCCCCCTGGCGGAGCTTCGCCAACGATCCGCTGCGCACGCGGCTCGCCCGCACGCTGGTGCCCGAGCTGCGCCGCGCGCTGCAGGCCGAGCTGCCGGACTACATGGTGCCCGCCGCCTTTCTGCTGCTCGACTCCCTGCCGCTGACCGCCCACGGCAAGGTGGACCGCGCCGCCCTGTCGGACCCCGAGCCCCTGCACGCCGCCGGCGTCACGCCGCCGGGCACGCCGGCCGAGATCGCGCTCGCCGGCATCTGGCAGGAGCTGCTGGGCCTGGAGAGCGTGGGGCTGGAGGACAACTTCTTCGAGCTGGGAGGGCATTCGCTGCTCGCCACCCAGCTCGTCTCGCGCCTCCGCTCCGTGCTGGAGGTCGAGGTGCCGCTGCGCAGCGTCTTCGAGAACCCCACGCTCGGCGCGCTCGCGGCGGCGTGCGAGGCGCAGCGGCCGGCCGTGGAGGAGGGAATCCGCCGCGAGCCGGCGGCCGAGGCGCCGCTCTCCTTCTCGCAGGAGCGGCTGTGGTTCCTCGACCGCCTGCAGCCCGGAGCGTCGGTCTACAACATCCCGTCGCCCATGCGCCTGCGCGGCCCGCTGCGGCCCGCGGTGCTCGCGCGCTGCTTCGCCGAGATCCTCCGCCGCCACGAAGCGCTGCGCACCCGCTTCGCGGAGCGGCAGGGCGTGCCGGTGCAGGTCATCGATCCGCCGCCGGCGGTCGCCCTGCCGTGGATCGACCTCACGGCGCTGCCTCCCGTCGCGCGGCAACGCGAGGCCGAGCGGATCACCGCCGAGGAAGCCGTCCTGCCCTTCGATCTCCAGCGCGGGCCGGTGCTCCGCTTCGCCCTGCTGGGGCTCGGCATGGTCGAAGGGGAGGAGGAGCACGTCCTCCTGCTGACTCTCCACCACGCCGTCTCCGACGGCTGGTCGGTGGGCGTGCTCACCCGCGAGCTGACGCGTCTCTACGAGGCTTTCGCGCTCGGGAGCCCCTCGCCCCTGCCGGACCTCCCCGTGCAGTACGCCGACTTCGCGCGCTGGCAGCGCGAATGGCTCGCCGGTCCCAGGATCGCGGATCAGCTCGCCTACTGGCGCGAGCGGCTGGCCGGCCATCCACCGAGCCTCGACCTGCCGCGCGACCGGCCGCGGCCGGCGGTGCAGACCTTCCGCGGCGGCGCGGCGCGGCTGGAGCTGCCGCGCGACCTCTCGGCGCGGCTGAACGCCCTGGCGGTGGCGGAGAAGGCCTCGGCGTTCATGGTGCTCCTCGCCGCCTTCGAGGTCCTGTTGCAACGGCTGAGCGGGCGGGACGACCTCCTCGTCGGCATCCCCGTCGCCGGCCGCACCCGGCCGGAGGTCGAGGACCTCATCGGCTTCTTCCTCAACACCCTCGTCCTGCGCACCGATCTCGCGGGCCGGCCCGCCTTCCGCGAGCTGGTGCAACGGGTGCGCGCGGCGGCCCTCGGGGCGTACAGCCATCAGGAGGTGCCGTTCGAGAAGGTGCTCGAAGCGGTGCAGCCGGAGCGCGACCTCTCGCGCACGCCGCTGTTCGAGGTCTTCTTCAACATGCTGAACCTGCCGCCGTCGCGCGCGGCGCTGCCGGGCGGCCTCGCCGTCGAGCCGCTGGCCTTCGGCGAGCTGGAGGCGAAGTTCGATCTCACGGTCTACGCCGCGGAGGGCGACGAGGGCTTCGTCTTCAACTTCGTCTACAACGCCGACCTCTTCGACCGCGCGCGCATCGAGGAGATGCTGCGGCAGTACCGCTCGCTGCTCGCGCAGGCGGCCGGGGAGCCGGACCGCGCCATCGATGCCTTCGTGCTGCTGACGCCGGAGGCCGCGGCGCTGCTGCCCGACCCCACGGCGCCGCTGGGCGAGGCGGGCCCCGGCCTCGTCCACGAGCTGTTCGCCGGGCAGGCGCGTCGCCGGCCGCGGAAGATCGCCCTCGCGGACATCGATGGGCCGTGGACCTACGGCGAGCTGCACGAGGCGGTCCGCCGGCTCGCCGGCTGGCTGCGCGCCCACGGCGTCCAGCCCGGCGACCGGGTGGCGATCCACGCCCACCGCAGCGCGCCGCTGGTGTGGGCGGTCTTCGCCGTGCTCGAAGCCGGAGCGGCGTTCGTGATCCTCGATCCAGCCTATCCCGCGGCGCGCCTGGCCGAGATCGTGGACCTCGCCGGACCGCGGGCCTTCCTGCATATCGCGGAGGCGGGCGAGATCGGGCCGGAGCTGGAAGAAAGGCTCGCGGATATCCCCGCGCGGCTCGACCTGCCCGGCGGCGGACCTGAGGCGGCGCTGGCAATGTTGGCCGAGGCTTCGGAGATGGAGATCCGCCTGGGTCCAGACGATCTCGCCCTCGTCGCCTTCACTTCGGGTTCGACGGGCGTGCCCAAGGGGATCCTCGGCCGCCACGGGCCGCTGTCACACTTCCTGCCCTGGATGAACGAGCGCTTCGGCCTGAGCGAGGACGATCGCCACACCATGCTCTCCGGGCTCTCCCACGATCCGCTGCAGCGCGATGTCTTCGGCGCCCTGTGCACCGGCGCCACGCTGTGCATCCCGCCGCCGGAGGACTTCGGAGTGCCCGGGCGCCTCGCCGCCTGGATGGCGCGCGAGGCGGTCACCGTCTCGAACCTGACGCCGGCCATGGCGCAGATGCTCACCGAGCCGGGCGGTGAGGCGCCGGAGATCCCCGCGCTGCGCTGGGCGTTCCTCATCGGCGACGCGCTCACCCGGCGCGACGTCGAGCGCCTGCACAGCGCCGCGCCGCGGGTCACCTGCGTCAACCTCTACGGCGCCACCGAGACCCAGCGCGCCCTGAGCTATCACGTGGTGGAGCGCGGCGCGGCGCTGCCCGCGGTCGTGCCGCTCGGCCGCGGCATGCCGGACTGCCAGCTCCTCGTGCTCGACCGCGGCGATCGCCTCGCCGGCATCGGCGAGGTGGGGGAGATCGCCATCCGCAGCCCCCATCTCGCCCGCGGCTACCTGGGCGACGAGGCGCTCACCCGCGAACGGTTCGTCACCAATCCCTTCACCGGCCTGGCTGGCGACCGCATGTACCGCACCGGCGACCTCGGCCGCTACCTGCTCGACGGCGAGGTGGCCTTCGCCGGCCGCGCCGACCGCCAGGTGAAGATCCGCGGCTTCAGGATCGAGCTCGGCGAGATCGAAGCCGCCCTGCGCAGCCATCCGCAAGTCCGTCAGGCGGTCGCGGTTCTGCTTGGCGACGCGCCGGACGACCGCCGGCTGGCCGCCTGGTTCGTCGGTGAGGCCGAGCCGGACGAGCTGCGCGCCCGCCTCCGCGGCACGCTGCCGGACTACATGGTGCCGGCCACCTTCACGCGGCTGGAGGCCCTGCCCCTCACTCCCAACGGCAAGCTCGACCTCGAGGCCCTGCCGGACCCGGGCCGGCCCGGCGCCGCCTTCGTCGCGCCCCGCGATCCGCTGGAGGAGGAGCTGGCGGCGATCTGGTCGCGGCTGCTGAAGGCCGGGCGCGTGGGCGTCCACGACAACTTCTTCGAGCTGGGCGGACACTCGCTCCTCGCCACCCGGGTGCTCGCCGCCCTGCGCGAGGCGTTCGGCGTCGAAATCCCGCTGCGCAGCCTGTTCGAGAGGCCCACGGTGGCCGAGCTGGCGCCTGCGGTGGCCGCGGCCCGCGGCGGCGCCGGCGCGCCGGCCGAGCGCATCCCGCGCCTGCCGCGCGACACCGGCCGCTTCCCGGTCTCGGCCTCGCAGCTCCGCGAATGGCTCCTCGACCGCCTGCTGCCGGGCACCGGGGCGTACAACATCCCCGGCGCCGCCCGCGTCGTGGGGCCGCTCGATCCCCGCCTCCTCCAGCTCGCCCTCGACGAGATCGTGCGCCGCCACGAATCGCTGCGCACGACCTTCGCCGAAGGCGAGCGCGAGCCGGTGCAGGTCGTCGCGCCCGCCCTGTCGCTCGCGGTGCCGCTCGCCGATCTCTCGGCGCTGCCCGCCGAAGCGAGGGAGGAGGAGCTGCGGCGCCTCGCGCGCGGGCAGACCGCCGAGGCGTTCGACCTCGCGCGAGGTCCGCTGCTGCGCGTGCGCCTGCTGCGCCTCGCCGAGAGCGAGCACCTGGTGCTCTTCACCATCCACCACATCGTCTCCGACGGCTGGTCGATGAGCGTCTTCTTCCGCGAGCTGGCGACGCTCTACCTCGCTTTCTCGCAAGGCTTTCCCTCGCCGCTGCCTGAGCTGCCGGTGCAGTACGCCGACTACGCCGTCTGGCAGCGCCGCCGGCTGGAGGGGGAGGGCCTGCGCGGGCAGCTCGACTACTGGCGCGGCCAGCTCGCCGGCGTGCCGCCGCTGGAGCTTGCCACGGACCGCCCGCGGCCACCCGTGCAGCGTTTCGAGGGCGCCCGGCAGCCCTTCTCCCTGGCGCCCGATCTCTCGGCGCGGCTCCACGACTTCGCCCGGTGCCGGGGCGCCAGCCTGTTCATGACCCTCCTCGCCGGCTTCACGGCGCTGCTCGCCCGCTGGTCCGGCCAGGAGGACTTCGCCGTCGGCACCTTCGCCGGCAACCGCAACCGGGCCGAGTTGGAGGGCCTGATCGGCTTCTTCATCAACAGCCTCGTGCTGCGCCTGCGGCCCGCCGGCGAGGCGAGCTTCCACGGTTTCCTGGAGCAGGCCCGCGACGTCACCCTCGGCGCCTTCGCCAACCAGGACGTCCCCTTTGAAAGGCTCCTGGAAGAGCTGCGCGTGGAGCGCGACTTCTCCCGCACGCCGCTCTTCCAGGTGATGCTCGTGCTGCAGAACTTCCCCGACGCCGCCGTCGAGGTCTCGGGCGTGCGGCTCGAGCCGCTGGCGATGACGGACGACCACTCGGACTTCGATCTCAGCCTCTGGCTCACCGAAGGTCCAGGCGGATTGGACGGCTACTTCAGCTACGGCGTGCACGTCTTCGACCGCGCCACCATCGTCCGCCTGGGCGCCGGCTTCGAGGTCCTGCTGCGCGGCGCCGTGGACGATCCCGAGCTGCCGCTGCGCGATCTGCCCCTGCTCACCGGAGACGAGCGCCGGCAGCTCCTCGCCTGGAGCGCCGGCCCGCCCGCCCCGCCGGCCGCGCAAACGGTCGAAGCCATGTTCGCCGAGCGCGCGCGGCTCTCGCCCGAAGCGCCGGCCGTGGAGTGGGACGGCGGCCGCCTCACCTACGCCGAGCTCGACCAGCGGTCCGGCGCTCTCGCGGCGCGCCTGCGCGCCCTCGGCGTGGGACCCGAGGTGCTGGTGGGCCTCGCCGTGCCGCGCTCGCCGGAGATGGTCGTGGCCCTGCTGGCGGTGCTCAAGGCGGGCGGCGCGTACCTGCCGCTCGATCCGGCGTACCCCGAAGCGCGCCGGGAATTCATGATCGAGGATGCGGGCGTGGCGGTGATGCTGTCGAGCAAGGACCCAAGGGACACCAAGGATACCCAGGATCTGTCCGTGGTGTCCTTGTCATCCTTGGTATCCTTTAGGTCCTTTTCCCTCACCCAGCCCGCCCACCCCGCCTACGTCATCTACACCTCCGGCTCCACCGGCCAACCCAAGGGCGTCGTGGTGGAGCACCGCTCGCTCGCCGCCTACACCGCCGGCGCCATTGAAGCCTTTTCCTTGACTCCGGCGGACCGCGTCCTCCAGTTCGCCTCGATCAGCTTCGACACCAGCGGCGAGGAGATCTATCCGGCGTTGGCGAGCGGCGCCACCCTGGTGCTGCGGCCGGAGGACATGGCGCAGTCCATCGCCCACTTCCTGCGCGAGGTCGAGCGGCTGCGCGTCACCGTGCTCGACCTGCCCACCGCCTTCTGGCACGAGCTGGTGGCGGGCCTCGGCACGGAAGGCGAGCTGCCGGACTGCGTGCGCCTGGTGATCCTGGGCGGCGAGAAGGCCCTTCCGGAGGACGTGGCTCTGTGGCACCAGCGCGTGGCTGCCAGCGTCCGCCTGCTCAACACCTACGGCCCCACCGAGGCCACGATCGTCTGCACGCGGCGCGATCTCACCGAAGAGGCGGGCGCGGCACCTATCGGCCGGCCGATCCCCGGCGCCCGCGTGCACGTCCTCGACCGCTGGGGCGCGCCGGTGCCGGTGGGCGTCCCCGGCGAGCTGCACGTGGGCGGCGCCGGCCTCGCCCGCGGCTATCTGCGGCGGCCGGAGATCACGGCGGAGCGGTTCGTCCCCGATCCCTTCGGGCCCGCCGGCTCGCGGCTCTACAGGACCGGCGATCTCACGCGCTGGCTGGCGTCGGGCGAGCTGGAGTTCCTCGGCCGCGTGGACCAGCAGGTGAAGCTCCGCGGCTTCCGCGTCGAGCTGGGGGAGATCGAAGCCGCGCTGCGCTCCCATCCCGCGGTGCGCGATGCCGCCGTCGTTCTGCGGCCCGGCCCCGGTGGCGATCCGCGGCTCGTGGCCTACACGGTGCGTTCCCCCTCTCCAGCTCCGCTGGAGAGGGGGCCAGGGGGTGAGGTCTCGAAGGGCATGCCGCCGCCGCCTCCACCGGACTTCCGGACATTCCTCCGCGAGCGGCTGCCGGACTTCATGGTGCCCGCTGCGTTCATGGAGCTGCCGGCGCTGCCGCTCACCCCGAGCGGCAAGGTGGACCGCCGCGCGCTGCCGGAGCCGGAGGCGGCGCGGCCCGAGTTGGCCGCGGCCTACGAGGCGCCGCGCACGGAGCTGGAGCGCACGATCGCCGGCGTCTGGCGCGAGCTGCTGGGGGTGGAGCGCATCGGCCTGCACGACAACTTCTTCGATCTCGGCGCCCACTCGCTGCTCCTCGTGCGCGCCCACTCCCGCCTGCGCGAGGCGCTGGGCCGCGAGCTGACCGTCGTCGACCTCTTCCGCCACTCGAGCGTCGGCGCGCTCGCCCGCCATCTCAGCGAGGGAGAGGAGAAGCCCACGTTCCAGGAGGTCAAGACCCTGGCGCAACAGCAGAAGACCGCCCTCGGCCGCCAGCGGCAGGCCATGGAGCGCCTGCGCAAGAAGACACCCAAGGAGTAAGAATGGAACCGGAAGAGAATCAGGACACGGAAGCCGTCGCCATCATCGGCATGGCCGGCCGTTTCCCCGGCGCGAGGGACCTGGACGAGCTCTGGCGCAACCTGCGGGACGGCGTCGAGTCCGTCCGCCGGCTGACCGACGAGGAGCTGCTGGCCTCCGGCGTCGATCCGGCGCTGTTCAACGCTCCCAACTACGTGAAGGCGGCGGCGCCCATCGCCGACGCCGAGCTCTTCGACGCCGGCTTCTTCGGCTTCTCGCCGCGCGAGGCCGAGATCCTCGATCCGCAGCACCGCGTCTTCCTGGAGCACGCCTGGGAAGCCCTGGAGTCCGCCGGCTATGTCGCCGAGTCCTACGGCGGCTGGATCGGCGTCTTCGCCGGCGTCAGCCTGCCGTCGTACTGGATGAGCAACCTGGCGTCCAATCCGCAGCTCATGGCGCAGATGGGATTCTTCCAGCTCCTGCTCTCCAACGACCGCGACTACTTCGCCACCCGCATCTCCTACAAGCTCGGGCTCCGCGGGCCCAGCGTCAACGTGCAGACCGCCTGCTCGACCTCGCTGACGGCAGCGCACCTCGCCTGCCAGAGCCTCCTCTCCTACCAGTGCAGCCTGGCGGTCGCCGGCGGCGTGCGCGTCGGCTTCCCGCAGCTCTCCGGCTACATGCATATCGAGGGAAGCATCTTCTCGCCCGACGGCACCACCCGCGCCTTCGACGCCAAGGGCCAGGGAGCGCTCTTCGGCGAGGGCGTGGGCGTGGTAGTGCTGAAGCGCCTCTCCGAAGCCCTCGCCGACGGCGATCCCATCCACGCCGTCATCCGCGGCTCGGCCTACAACAACGACGGCTCGCAGAAGGTGGGCTACACGGCCCCCAGCGTCGACGGCCAGGCCGAGGCCATCGCGCTGGCGCAGGCCGTGGCCGGCGTCGAGCCCGAGAGCATCTCCTACGTCGAAGCCCACGGCAGCGGCACGCCGCTCGGCGATCCCATCGAGGTGGCGGCCCTCACCCGCGCCTTCCGCGCCGGCACCGAGCGCAAGCAGTTCTGCGCCTTGGGGTCGGTGAAGACCAACGTCGGCCACCTGGAGGCCGCCGCCGGCGTCGCCGGACTGATCAAGACCGTTCTCGCCCTGGAGCACCGGACGCTCCCGCCCAGCCTCCATTTCGAGACGCCGAACCCGCAGATCGATTTCGCGAGCAGCCCGTTCTTCGTCAACGCCGCGGTCCGCGAGTGGGAGAGCGACGGCGCGCCGCGGCGGGCCGGCGTCAGCTCCTTCGGCATGGGAGGCACCAACGTCCACATGATCCTGGAGGAAGCGCCGCCGCCGCGCCCCGGCGGTCCTTCGCGCCCCTGGCATCTCCTGCCGCTCTCCGCCAAGACGTCCACCGCGCTCGACGCCTCCGCCGCGCGGCTGGCCGATCATCTGCGCGCCCATCCGGAGCAGGACCTCGCCGACGTCGCCTACACCCTCCAGGCCGGCCGCCGCACCTTCGATCACCGCCTCGCCCTCATCTGCCGCGGCCGCGAGGACGCCCTCGCCGCGCTCGCAACGCGAGATCCCGAGCGGCTTCTCGCGAGCCAGCAGGAGAACGCGGAGAGCCCCGTCACCTTCCTCTTCTCCGGCCTCGGCGAGCATTACCCCGGCATGGCGCAGGGCCTGTACGAGACGGAGCCCACCTTCCGCGCGGAATTGGATCGCTGCTGCGAATTGCTCCTGCCGCACGTAGGGCTCGATCTGCGCCACCTCCTTTTCCCCGAGGGCTTTCCTCCCAATGTAGAGACGCCCCCGGGGGCGTCTCCTCGAAGCCGCGGACCGTCAAATCACGCAGAGGATCAGAACGCCACCGCTGGATCGGATTCAAGGGTTTCTGTCAAAGGCCAGGATCGTCCCTCCGCCGGAGACGCCCCCGGGGGCGTCTCTACATTGGGGGGACACCTGCCGGGCCGTCCCGACCTTCGCGCCATGCTCAACCGCGAGCAGCGCCCGCCGACCGAGCTGGACCGCACGCTGTACGCCCAGCCGGCGGTCTTCGCCGTCGAATACGCGCTGGCGAAGCTGCTCCTGGAGTGGGGCATCCGGCCGCAGTCGCTCGCCGGCTACAGCCTCGGCGAATACGTGGCCGCCTGCGTGGCGGGCGTCCTCTCGCTGCCGGACGCCCTCTCGCTGGTGGCCCGCCGCGCGCGGCTCATCGACGGCCTGCCGGCGGGAGCGATGCTGGCGGTGCCGCTGGCGGAGGAGGACGCGCGGCGGCTGGTGGATGAGCGCCTCTCCGTCGCCGCGGTGAACAGTCCCTGCGTCACGGTGCTCGCCGGCCCCGAGGACTCCATCGCCGAGCTGGAGCACCGGCTCGCCGAGCGCAGCACTCCGGCGCGGCGCCTGCCCACGACGCACGCCTTCCATTCGCGGATGATGGAGCCCATCCGCGACGCGTTCGAGCGAATGGTCCGCGAGGTGGCGCTCAAGCCGCCGGAGATCCCGTACCTCTCGAACGTCACCGGCACCTGGATCACCGCCGAGGAGGCCACGGACCCCGGCTACTGGGCGCGCCACATGATGCAGACCGTGCGCTTCGCCGACGCTCTCGCCGAGCTGGCGAGGGAGCCCGAGCGCGTGCTCGTCGAGGTCGGACCCGGCCAGGGGCTCACCGCCATGGCGCGCCAGGCCGGCTGTCCTCTCGTCTCCGTCGCCACCGTGCGCTCCGCCTGGGACCGCCAGGCGGACTCGGCCTACCTGCTCGGCTCCCTCGCCCGTCTCTGGCTCGCCGGCCTGCGCGTCGACTGGGCGGGCTTCCACGCCCACGAGCGCCGCCGCCGGGTGCGGCTGCCCACCTATCCCTTCGAACGCCGGCGCTACTTCATCGACCGGCCGGGGGCCGATCCGCAACCCGAGGAGACCGCACCGCCGAGCGCGCTGCCGCGCCATGCCCGGCCGGCCAACCTGCGCAACGCCTACGCGCCGCCCGCCTCGGAGCTGGAGCGGCGGCTCGCGGAGATCTGGGAATCGGTGCTCGGCATCGAGGGGATCGGCTGCCACGACAGCTTCTTCGAGCTGGGCGGCCATTCGCTCAACGCGCCGCAGCTCCTCATCGAGCTGCGCAAGCGGATGGAGCTGGAGTTCCCCATGCGCGACCTCTTCGAGGCGCCGACCGTCGCCAGGATGGCCACCGCCGTCGAGCTCATCCGGCGCGAAGGCCTGACGGCCCTGGAGGCGCGACGCGACGTGGCCGATCTGCGCGCCGAGGCGGCCGAGCTCGATCCCGCGATCCAGCCCGAGGCGCCGTGGAACGGCGCCGTCGGACCGCTGCGCGAGATCTTCCTCACCGGCGCCACCGGCTTCCTGGGCTCCCACCTGGTGGCGGAGCTGCTCGCCCGCACCGACGCCCGCATCCACTGCCTGGTGCGCGCCCGCGACGCCGCGTCCGCCTTCGCACGCCTCCGGCAGACCCTGGTGGACCGCGCGCTCTGGCGCGAGGAGCACGCGGCGCGCCTCGTCGCCGTGGCGGGCGATCTGGCCGAGCCGCGCTACGGCCTCTCCGAGGAGGCGTTCCGCGCGTTGGGCGAGGGCGTGGACGCCGTCTACCACTGCGGCGCGTGGGTGAACTTCACCTATCCGTACAAGCTGCTCCGGCCCACCAACGTCCAGGGCACCATCGAGGCCATGCGCCTGGCCGCCTTCGGCCGCGCCAAGCCGTTGCACTTCGTCTCCAGCATCGCCGCCACGCCGGAGGGCGACTACGGCTTCCGCGACGTGCCCGTGGTCTACGAGCACGAGGACTCGGAGAGCCTGCTCGGCCTCTACGGCGGCTACGGCGAGACCAAGTGGGTCTGCGAGCGCCTCGTCCGCATCGCGCGCTCGCGCGGCCTGCCGGTCGCCATCTACCGGCCGGGCGTGCTCGCCGGCCACAGCCGCACCGGCGTCAGCAATCCCCGCGACCTGGTCTGGAACATCTTCAAGAGCTGCATACAGATGAGGGTCTATCCGATCGAGGACCTGCATCTGGACGTGACCCCGGTGGACTACGTCGCGAAGGCCCTAGTCCACCTCTCGCTCCAGCCCGAGAGCCTGAGCGGGCTCTTCCAGTTCCCGCACCCGCATCCGCCGGCGTTCCGCGAGGTTTACGAGATCATCCGCGCCTATGGCTACCCCATGAGCAGCCTGCCTTTCGACGAATGGAGCGAGCGCCTCTTCGAGATCGCCCGAGTGGACAGTGACAACGCCTTGTCCGCCTTCGCCGGAGTGGCGGAGAACTTCGCCGGCCTGGCCAGGCAGGTGCAGGCCGAGGGTCACGACATGGACGCGAGGAAGCAGATCATCTTCGACGGCACCCAAACGCGCCGAGCCCTCGAAGGCACCGGCATCGTCTGCCCGCCGCTCGACGCCGCCCTGATCGGCACCTACCTCGACTACTTCGTCCGCATCGGCTTCTACCCGCCGACGGAGGGCCAGCCGCAGGAGGTGGGGGAGGCGGCCGTGGAGGTCGGCTCCACGCCCTGATGTGGTAAAATCTGCCTTGGGCGCCGCCACTAGCGGCGCCCGCTGTTCCTTCCCACGTCCCCATCGTCTAGTGGACTAGGACTCTGCCCTTTCAAGGCAGCAACACGGGTTCGAATCCCGTTGGGGATACCAGCGCCTTTTCTTCGTCTAGCGGTCATTCGGGCGCCGTTGCGCATGAAGGTGGCCAGCTTGAGGCCGTCGACCAGCAACTTCCGCAGGCGCTTGCTCTCCTCCTGCTTGCTGGCCGCCAGCGCAGCCTGCTGGGTCGCGGCTACCCTGAGCTGCCCGAGCATCTCCGCGAGCTGCACGCGGTACGTCTCGAGCTGCGGGAAGTCGCCGGCGTTGGCCTCGAACGCGGCCAACAGCCGTTCCCAGCCGTGAAGGGTGACTCCGGAGGGAATGGCTCGTGAAACTGAATCCGCAGGCGTCTTTCGGCGTCGACTCTCAGGGATTGTCGAACACCGTGGCGCGCAGGGGAGGCAAAGCCGCCTCGATCTGCTGCCTCTGGGGCTCGAACCAGGGAGGCAGGATGAGCCGCTCACCGAGGCGCGCCGGGTCCTCGTCCACCGAGAAGCCCGGCCCCTCGGTGGCGATCTCGAAGAGCACGCCTCCGGGCTCCTTGAAGTAGACCGACTGGAACCAGAAGCGGTCGATGACGGGCGTGGGCTGGGAGCCCGCCGCGAGCACCCGCTGGCGAACGCCGAGCTGCTCCTCCCCGTCCGCCACGCGGAACGCCACATGGTGCACGGCGCCGGTGCCCCACGAGCCGCGGCGCTCCGCCGGCAGCTCGCGCACGTCGAGCCATTTGCCGGAGCCGCCGCCGTCCACGCCGAAGCGATGCCAGCCGCCTTCCTCTCCCATGGGCGCGTAGCCGAGGGCGTCGCCGAGGAAGCGCGCGGTGGCGGTCAGCTCCCGCTCCCACAGGCGCACGGTGTGGAAGCCGCGGATCTGATGCCGCTCGGGGACGGGGCTCTGCGGCCACGGCGCGAACTCGCTCGTTCCCTCCGCCTCGGTCAGGCGGAGCCCGAGGCCGTGCGGATCGCGAAAGCGCAGCGAGGTCTCGCCGAAGAGCCGTTCGGTTCCGTCGGAGGTCACGGCCGTCGTCCGCAGCCGCTCGGCCCAGAAATCGAGGCTCCCCGCGGGCACCGCGAAGCCGACCTCGACCGCGAGGCCGATCCCCTTGCGCCCGGGAGGCATCTGCGGCCAGGGGAAGAAGGTGAGGTCGGTGCCGGGGTGCCCTTCGGCGTCGGCGTAGAAGAGGTGGTAGGTGTCCGGCGCGTCCTGATTGATGCTGCGCTTGACCAGGCGCAGGCCCAGTGCCTCGGTGTAGAAATCGAGGTTCTCCTGCGGGTCGCCGCAGATGGCGGTGACGTGATGGATGCCGTGAACCTGGCTCATGTGCGCCCCTCCTCCGACCCATATTACAACCCCGGTGGATCTCCGCCGGGCGTAGAATCCTCGGGCTGTGACCACGGCGACGAAATTGATTACGACGCGCCCCGAGCAGCTCCGGCGCGCATTACGCTTGGAGTGGCTGACTGTGGGCTGGAACGTCGTCGAGGGGCTGGTGGGCGTCGCCGCGGCGGTGGCGGCGGGGAGCGTGGCCCTGCTCGGCTTCGGGCTCGACAGCTTCGTCGAGACCGCCTCCGGCGCCATCCTGGTGTGGCGGCTGAAGGCGGAGAAGACGGGCGCGGATCCCGAGGAGATCGAACGGCTCGACCACAGGGCGCGCCGCCTCGTGGCCATCTCCCTGTTCGTGCTGGCGGTCTATGTCGCCGCCGACGCCGCGGTTTCGCTGTGGCGGCGGGAGCGGCCGGAGGCGAGCCCGGTCGGCATCGGCTTGACGAGCCTCTCGCTCTTCGTCATGGTCTGGCTCGCCCGCGCCAAACGCCGCGCCGCCGCCAGTCTCGGCAGCCGCGCGCTGGCAGCCGACGCGTTTCAGACCACGGCGTGCTGGTGGTTGTCGCTGATCACCCTGGCCGGCGTCGGCCTCAACGCGGCGCTCGGCTGGTGGTGGGCCGATCCGATCGCAGCCCTCGGCATGACCGTCTTCCTGGTGCACGAGGGCCGGGAAGCCTGGCGGGGCGAGGAATGCTGTCCGTGAGCCTCCTCGTCCTTGGTATCCTTGGCGTCCTTTTTGCGGAGCGATTATTTTCAGGAGAGAGGAGGCTGCCATGGACCTCGACGTCAAGCACGACGAAGCGGCGGGCAAGTACTACGCCCTGACCGACGGCCACGAATCGGTCTGCGAATACAGCCGGAGCGGCGACGGCGTCCTCAACTTCATGCACACCTACGTGCCGCCCGAGCTGCGCGGCAAGGGCATCGCCGACGAGCTCGTCCGCCAGGCGCTCGAGGATGTGCTCGCGCGCGGCCTGAAGGTCGTTCCCTCCTGCTGGTTCGTCCGCCTCTACATCGACCGGCATCCGAAGTACCAGCCGCTGCTCGCATAAGCGTCTTTCATGCCCGGTAGGCGGCGGCCTGAATGCCGTAGAGCTCGGCGTACGAGCCGCCTTTGGCCATCAGCTCGTCGTGCGAGCCGACCTCGACGACGTGCGCGCCGTCGAGCACGACGATGAGATCGGCCATGCGCACCGTGCTGAAGCGGTGCGAGACGAGGACGGTGATGTGGCCGTCGCCGTCCCGCGCCGCGGCGGCGTAGCGTTCGAAGAGCGCGTGCTCCGTCTCGGCGTCGAGCGCGGCGGTCGGCTCGTCGAGCACCAGCAGCAGCGGCTCGTCGCGCATGAAGCCGCGCGCCAGGGCGATCTTCTGCCACTGGCCGAACGACACCTCGACGCCTTGCGGCCACGTGGGCCCAAGCTGCGTGTCGAGCCCGGCGGCGAGCTGGCGCACGACGTCGTCGGCACCGGCGCGCTCGACGGCGGCGGTGACCGCCGGCTCGTCGTCCAGGCGCGGCACGTCGCCGACGCCGACGCTGTGGCGGGCGCGCAGCTCGAAGCGGAAGAAGTCCTGGAAGGCGCCGGCGAGACGCTCGCGCCAGGCGCCGGCCGGCATGCGGGCGAGCGGTTCGCCGTCGACGTAGATAGCACCCGCGGACGGCTCGTAGAGCTTGGCGAGCAGCTTGACGAGCGTCGTCTTGCCGGCGCCGTTCTCGCCGACGACGGCGACGACTTCGCCGGCGGGCAGCTCGAGCGAGACGTCCTGGAGCACGAGGCGCTCGGTGCCGGGATAGGCGAAGGACACATTCTCGAGCCGTATGCCTTCGGTGAGCCGCGAGGGCACGGGCCGGTCGGCCGCTGACACCAGCGACGCGGCGTAATCCTCCAGCCAGGCGAGGCGCCGGGCGCCATAGATCCAGAAGCCGCGCAGGAATCCGATCTCGCCGACCGTGGCGCCGATGTAGGCCGAGAGGCGGGCGCCGGCGGCGAGGACCAGCAGCACGGCGCCGGCGGGCGCGCGCATCCCAATGGACACGAAGACGATGGCGCCGGCGTACGCGGCGCCGAATACGGTCCACGCCAGCGCGTGCCAGGCGGCCGAGCCCCAGCGCGCCCGCGACACCGCGTCGTACCAGGAGTCCCAGGCGCCGCGGCGGTCGCGCACCAGGCGCGGGCCGATGCCGGTGACGCGCACCTCCTTGCCGGGCGCGGCGGTGGTGGCGAGGGTGAAGAGGTGGCGGGCGAGACGGCCGTCCGGTGCATGCCGCTCCTGCGCCTGGCGCTCGATGGCGGGACGCCACGCCGAGGTCCACACCGTGGGCAGGGCGAAGACGGCGAGCAGGATCAGCGCGGGATGGATGGAGACGAGCAACGCGACCGTGACGACGAGGCGCAGGATCCAGCCGCAGGTCGAGAACACCGACATGTACATGTGATCGAGCACGAAGATCTGATCGCGCAGCATGGCGAGGCGGTCGAGATAGTCGGGGCGTTCCTGGTGCGCGATCGTGGCCACAGAAGCCTGCAGCCGGGCGACGTGGGATTCGAGGGCGATGGTGACCTTGTCGCGGAAGCGCCGCTGCAAGCGCGTGCTGACGGTACGCAGGAACCACGTGCCGGCGGCCGAGACGGCGAGGCCTGCGGCCGCCGCGAGCACCTGCGTGCGGTCGTGCTGGAGCACGCCGTTGCCGAGCAGCAGCAGCCAGAGGGCCAGCAGCGCGTCGGGCAGCGCCGCGAGGAGGGAGAGCACGAAGGCGGCGAGCAGCAGCCCCGGCTCGTGGCGATAGCCGAGCTTGCAGAGCCGCCACATCGAGGCGAGCCCGGGCGGCAGCTCGTCAAGCGAGGACTTCATAGGCCACGCCCTCCTCGTCCTCGGTCGCGTTGAAGCGCTGCGCCTGCAGATCGAACATGGTGTGGTAGCGGCCGCCCAGCGCCATCAGCTCGTCGTGCGTGCCGAGCTCGATGACCGCGCCGTCCTCCAGCACGCAGATGCGGTCGGCGTGGCGGACGGTTGAGAAACGATGCGAGACGAGGATCGTCGTGCAGCGTCGGGTGGCGGTGAGGATGCGATCGAAGATCTCCGCCTCGCCGCGCACGTCGAGCTGCGCCGTCGGCTCGTCGAGCAGCACGAGGCCGGCGCCGAGCTCGACGGCGCACAGCGCGCGGGCGAGCGCGACGCGTTGCCACTGGCCGCCCGAGAGATCCGTGCCGCCCTCGTAGCCGCGCGCCAGCACGGTGTCGAGCTCGGCCAGCCCGGCGGCGCCCGCCTTGGCCAGCGCGGCGCGCACGGCGTCGTCCGGCGCGCCCGCGGGAGCCACGTTGTCGCGCAGCGGCAGCTCGAAGCGGATGAAGTCCTGGAACACGGCGGCGACGCGCGAGCGCCAGCTCGCCAGATCGAAGGCGCGGATGTCCACGCCGTCGGCCTCGATGGCGCCGGACTGCGGATCGTAGAGCCGGCACAGCAGCTTGGCGAGCGTGGTCTTGCCGGCGCCGTTGCGCCCCACGATGGCCAGCGACGAGCCGGCGGGGATCGTGAGGTTGAATCCCTTCAACACCGCTTCGCCGCCCGGATAGGCGAAGGTCACGCCGCGGAAGCGGATCTCTGTGGCAGGAGAGCCCTCGGCACCGCGGCCGCCCGAGGGGAGCGCGCCGGCCTCGCGCATGGCGGGCTCGAGGCGCAGCACCGCGGCCACCGGCGCGGAGGCGCCGTCGAGGGCCCAGTTGAAGCCGCCGAAGGCGATCATCGCGGTGCCCAGCGCGCTCTGGGCGAAGACCACGGCCCAGCCGAGGTCCAGGCGTCCGCTCGCCGCCTCGGAGGCGATCGACCAGAACACGGCGACGTTGGCGGCGAGCACCAGCAGCAGGCTCCACACGACCGGCTTTTCGCGCAGGCGGGTGGCCTGGTATTGCAGCTCGTGCAGGCGGGTGCGGCGCGCGATGAAACGGTCGATCACCCAGTCGGCGAGGGTGAACAGCCGCAGCTCCTTCGCCGCCGGCGGATCGACGGCGAGCCGGTAGGCGTAGTCGGCGTCGCGCTGCGCGGCGCGCACCTCCGGAGTATTGCGGTCGTGCCAGACGGCGCTCTCGCGCAGCAGCCAGTGCGTCGCCAGCCAGGCGCCGGCGAGCACGAGGGGAGCCCACCAGTGGAACCACGCCAGCACGGCCGCCGAGGCGAGGCCGCCCAGCATCTCGACCAGGCCGCCGGCGATGAAGTCCATCGAGATGGAGAGCGGCGGCCCCGTCATGCCGAGGTCGAAATCGCGCGCCACCGTGAGATCGCCGGTGAGCGCGGGATCCTCCAGATGGCCCATGCCGGGCGGCCGGACGCAGGCTTCGGTGAGCCGGTCGTAGAGCCACGCCGCCGTCCGGTCGCCGAGGTTGACACTGACAGCCTGGTGAATCGGCGCCAGCACCTGCAGCAGCACGAACACGGCGCCCGCCAGCACCAGCGGTCCGGTCAGGCTCTCGCCACGTTGGACCCCGCGCACCAGGAAGCCCATAGCGATGGCGAAGATGGCGGGCAGCAGGCCGCGCAAGACGAGCAGCGCCCACCAGACGAGGGTGAGCGCGCGGTCCGCCCGTGGCAGGACCGCGAAGAATTTCCACTCTTTGCGCTCGCGCAGACGTCGGTAACTCAGCTTCATTCCCGGCCATTTTACACAGCGTTTACAGCCTGACTCCTTCTCCCTATGGTAATTTCAGCACCCCAAGGAGGACCGCGAATGGCCCGAGACGGCGAACGCGACGATCCCCCGGCCGGCGGCATCTCCCGGCGGGCCTTCCTGCGCGGCGGCGCGGCGGCGGGCGCCCTCGGCTCGGCGGGGCTGCTGGCGCGGGAGATCGCGGAGGCGGCCAAGGACGCTCCCCGCACCGAGGCCGGTGTCGAGATCTGGGGGCCGGGAGAGGTCCCCGTCCGGCTGCGCATCAACAACAAGTCGCACGACCTCAGGCTGGAGCCGCGCACGACGCTGCTCGACGCCCTGCGCGATCACCTGGAGCTGACCGGCGCCAAGCGGGTCTGCGACCGCGGCACCTGTGGCGCTTGCACGGTGCTCCTCGACGGCAAGGCCGTGTACGCCTGCAGCCTGCTCGCCGTCGACGTGCAGCGCCAGTCCATTCTCACCGTCGAAGGCCTCGGCAAACCGGAGGACCTCAATCCTCTACAGGCCGCCTTCGTCGAGCACGACGCCCAGCAATGCGGCTTCTGCACGCCCGGTTTCGTGATGGCCGCCAAGGCGCTCCTCGACCGCAATCCCAATCCCAAGCCGGCCGATGTCCATCACGGCCTCTCCGGCAATTTCTGCCGCTGCGGCACCTACGCGGGCATGCGCCGGGCGGTGCTCGCCGCCGCGCCGCTGATGGCCGGCGGCGCGCTCGAGGAAGAGGAGGAGGAGGGGACCGGCGCCGAGATGGAGCCCGCCGAGCCCGCCGAGAAGCCCGCGAAGAAGACGAAGAAAAAGAAGAAGAGGAGGCCCCGCCATGGTTGAGTACTCGTGGCCGAAGGCGGAGGACCGGCGCCTCCTCGGGACGCGGATCTCGCGCCTGGACGGCCCCGTCAAGGTGAGCGGGCGGGCCAAGTACACCTACGATCTCAAGCCCGACGGCATGCTGTGGGGCAAGATCCTGCGCTGCCCCTACGCCCACGCCCGCGTCACCTCCGTCGACGTCTCCGCCGCCGAGCGCATGCCGGGCGTGAAAGCCGTGCGGGTGATCCAGGGGCCCGGCACCGAGATCCAGTGGGCCCTCGACGAGATCGCCGCCGTGGCCGCCGTCAGCGAGGCGCGGGCGGAGGAGGCGCTACGCGCCATCAAGGTCGAGTACGAGGTGCTGCCTCACTTCGTCAACGAGGAGAAGCTCGACCAGGCGCCCAAGGTCAATCCCGGGCAGGAGGAGACGGTCGGCGATCCCGAGGCCGCCATGGCCGCCGCCGAGGTGAAGGTGAAGGGCACCTACGGCATGCCGCTGGTGGCCCACAACTGCCTGGAGGCGCACGGCCAGATCGTCCACTGGACCGGCCCGGACTCGCTCACCGCCTGGTGCTCTACGCAGGCGGTGGCGGGGGTGGCGCCGCAGCTCGCCGAGGGCGTCGGCATTCCGGCCGCCAACGTGCGCGTGGTCACCGACTATATGGGCGGCGGCTATGGCAGCAAGTTCAGCGTCGACCGCTGGGGCGTCGAGTGCGCGCGGCTGGCCAAGCTGGCCGGCGCGCCGGTGAAGCTGATGCTCGACCGCCGCGCCGAGATCACCGTCGCCGGCGACCGGCCGTCGGCCTATGGCGAGGTCGAGGTGGGCGCGAAGCGCGACGGCACGCTGACGGCGTGGATCTCGAAGTCCTGGGGCTCGGGCGGTCCGGGCGGCGCCGGCAGCCCGCCGATCCCCTACATCTTCCAGGTGCCGAACCGCCGGCACCTGCACTCCTCGGTGCCCACCCACCGGGCGAGCGCGCGGGCCTGGCGGGCTCCCAACCATCCGCAGGGCGCGTTCATCACCATGAGCGCCCTCGACGATCTGGCGGCGGCGTTGGGGATGAATCCACTCGACTTCTTCCTCCAGAACCTGTCGCTCACCGGAGTCGTCGAGAAGTTCTACCGCGAGGAGCTGCAGAAGGCCGACGAGCTGATGGGCTGGCGCCAGCGCTGGCATCCGCGCGGCGATCGCGCCAGGGGACCGGTCAAGCAGGGGCTCGGCCTTTCCATCCACACCTGGGGCGGCCGCGGCCACCGCAGCAACTGCGAGCTCACCGTGCATGCGGACGGCATGGCCGAGGCGAAGATCGCCAGCCAGGACATCGGCACCGGCACCCGCACGGTGATCGCCATCGTCGCCGCCGAGACCCTCGGCCTGCCGCTCGAAGCCGTCAAGGTGAGCATCGGCGACAGCCGCTATCCGGCGTCGGGAGGCTCGGGGGGCAGCACCACGGTCGGCGGCGTCAGCTCGGCCACTCGGCGGGCGGCGCTGAACCTCCTCGACATGGTGTTCACGAAGGCGGCGCCGCAGATGGAGACCACTCCCAGCGAGCTGGAGGCGGCCGAAGGCGCGATCCGCGTCAAGGGAGATTCGTCCCGCAGCCTCACCTGGCGCCAGGCCGCGGCCCTCTTCGGCCAGACGCCGCTCACCGCTACCGGCGCCAATCCGGGCAGCCCCGGTGAACCCGAGCTGACGACCAGCGGCGTGGGCGGCGTGCAGATGGCGGACGTGACGGTCGACGTCGAGACCGGCGTCGTCAAGATCAGGAAGATGGTGGCGGTGCAGGATTGCGGCCTGATCGTCGACCTGAAGACGGCGGAGAGCCAGGTCTACGGCGGCATGATCATGGGCATCTCGGCGGCCCTCTCGGAGGAGAAGGTGCTGGACCCGGTGACCGGGGTGTCGCTGACCAACGACTTCGAGGCCTACAAGATGGCCGGCATCGCCGATGTCGGCGAGCTGGTGGTGCACATGATGAGCGGGCCGGGCTACGACGACCGCGGCGTCATCGGCGTCGGCGAGCCGCCGGTGATCTCGCCCGGGCCGGCCATCGCCAACGCCGTGGCCAACGCCATCGGCGTGCGCGTGCCGTACCTGCCGGTGACGCCGCGCCGGGTGCTCGACGCGCTGGAGAGCGCGGCGCAGAAGAAGGAGACCGCCTGATGCAGCCCTTCGAGTACGCGAGCCCGAAGACCCGCGAGCAGGCCGTGCGCCTGCTCGCCGCGCCGGGCGCCGCCGTCCTCGCCGGCGGCAGCGATCTGCTCGGCCTGATGAAGGACGATGTCGAGACCCCGAAGCGGCTGGTCAACCTGAAGGCGGTCGAAGGCCTGCGCGGCGTGCGCGCCGAGAAGGACAAGAGCCTGCGCATCGGTGCCTTGACCACGCTCGATGACCTGGCGGCCGACGCCGCGCTCGCCTGGGAGTATCCGGCCGTGGCCGCGGCGGCGGGACGCCTCGCCGGACCGCAGATCCGCAACGTCGCCACCGTCGGCGGCAACCTCTGCCAGCGCCCGCGCTGCTGGTACTTCCGCAACGGCTTCGGTCTGTTGGCGATGAAGGACGGCAGGTCCATGGTCGCCGAGGGAGACAACCGCTATCACGCCATCCTCGGCAACGACGGTCCCGCCTACTTCGTGCAGCCCTCGACCTTGGTGCCGTTGCTGGTGGCCGTGGGCGCGCAGGTGAGCCTCCTCGGTCCGGCGGGGGAGCGCCGCATCGATCTCGAGAAGCTCTATCGCGTCCCGCAGAAAGAGGGCGAACGCGAGCACGATCTGCAGCCGGGCGAGATCGTGGCGGAGCTCCTCCTGCCTCCGGCCGCTGGCCGCAAGATCGCCAGCTACGAGGTGCGCCAGCGCGAGACCCTCGACTGGTCGCTCGCCACCGCCGCGGTGGCGCTGGAGATGGACAGCGGCAAGGTCGGTCGCGCCCGGGTCGTCCTCGGCCAGATGGCGCCGATCCCCTGGACGGCCGCCGAGGCCGAGGAGCTGCTGCGCGGCAAGGAGCTCGATGCCGCTGTCGCGGCGCAGGCGGGGGAGGCGGCGGTGCAGAAGGCCAAGGCCCTCTCCCACAACCGCTACAAGATCCAACTCGCCCGTGTCGCCGTGAAGCGGGCGCTCCTCGCGGCGGCAGGTATTACGGAAGAGGAGGGCTGAACGATGAGTCCCGCCACGAGACCCGCCCCGGCGCCGCGCTGCGCCCGCCTGCGCTGGAAAGGGATGTTCGTCGACGTCGAGCCCGATCCCTCCATCCCCAACATGCGCGACGGCTTCTTCTGGTGCAGCCTGACGATGACCTGCCTCGGCCCCGACGGCAAGGTGTGCGACGAGGGTTGCTGCGACGAGAGGCGGCCGTGCTTCGACCCGCTGTAAAAGTGTCCTGTTAGGGAATCGACGCCTCGATCTCGACCGTCAAGTCGTTCTGACCGGCGAAGCCGCCGTTGGCGCCGTAGACGACGAGCAGGACCCAGGTCACCAGGTCCGCCCCCAGCCCCTCCTTGGCGGCGTTGATCGCAAGCCGCAGAGCCACGTTGATGTCGCCGTTGTCCGCAGTGCCTGAGAATCGTGCCATTCAGATTTCCTCCTTCTGTTCGCACCGAAGATACCGAAGAAATCACCGCGACTCCAGCGGGTCCTCCGTTGCGCCGCCGATTTCCTGCGGTAAAGTCCCTCTCCATGCACAGACTTCTCGCCGTCCTCATCCTCGCCGCCGTCCCCGCCGCCGCGCAGCCTCATCCCTTCACCGTCCGCGACCTTCAGGGGATGGACCGCATCACGGAGCCGCAGCCCTCGCCGCAGGGGGACCGGGTGGCCTTCGTCGTCCGCACCACGGACTTCGAGGCCAACCGGGGACGGACCGATCTGTGGCTGGTCAACATCGACGGCAGCGGTTTGACCCGCCTGACGAGCGATCCGGCCTCGGACACCAACCCGCGCTGGGCGCCGGACGGCAAGAGCCTCTACTTCCTCTCGAGCCGCTCCGGATCGAGCCAGGTCTGGCGGTTGTCCGCCGCCGGCGGCGATGCGGTCCAGGTGACGAAACTGCCCCTCGACGTGGCGAACCTGACGGTGTCGCCCGACGGCTCGCGCCTCGCCTTCAGCCTCGAGGTCTTCCCCGACTGTCCGACGATCGCCTGCACCAAGGAGCGCCTGGACGCGCAGGAGAAGAGGAAGGCCTCCGGACGGCTCTACCCGGACGGCGTCGGCTTCTTCCGTCACTGGGATACCTGGCTGGACGGGCGGCGCAATCATCTCTTCACCATGCCGATAGCCGGCGGCGAGCCGGTCGACCTCGCGCGCGGCATGAACGCCGACGTGCCGTCCCGTCCCTTCGGCGGCACCGAGGAATTCACCTTCTCGCCCGACGGCCGCTCGGTGGTGTTCGCCGCCCGCGACGCCGGCCGCGAGGAGCCCTGGTCGACGGATTTCGACCTCTACCAGGTCTCCGCCGACGGCTCGCGGCCGCCGGAGAACCTGACCGAGGCCAACAAGGCGTGGGATACCCAGCCCGTCTTCTCGCCGGACGGCAGGACGCTGGCCTATCTGGCGATGTCCCGCCCGGGGTTCGAGGCCGACCGCTTCCGCATCAAGCTGCGCGATCTGACCACGGGCCGCGAGCGGACGATTGCCGAGGAGTGGGACCGCTCTCCCAACGAGGTCCTCTTCTCGAACGACGGCAGCACCCTCTACGGCACCGCGGGCGACGTCGGCCAGAATCCCCTCTTCGCCATCGACGTGGCGACCGGCAAGGTGACGAAGCTGGTGGGCGACGGGCACGTGCGCGAGCCGAAGCTGGCCGGCGATCGTCTGGTCTTCGGCCGCGATACGCTGCGCTCGCCGGTCGAGCTGTACGCCGCCGGGCGCGACGGCGCAGGCCTCACCCAGATCACCCATGTCAACCAGGAGAAGGTCGCGGCGGCGCTGATGGGGGACTCCGAGCAGTTCCACTTCACCGGCGCCGATGGCGATACCGTCTACGGCTGGGTGACCCGCCCGGTGGGCTTTCAGCCGGGCCGGAAGTATCCGCTCGCCTTCCTCATTCACGGTGGCCCCCAGGGCTCCTTCAACAACGAGTTCCACTACCGGTGGAACCCGCAGGTCTACGCCGGCGCGGGCTACGCCGTGGTGACCGTGGACTTCCACGGCTCGACCGGCTACGGGCAGGCCTTCACCGACGCCATCCGCATGGACTGGGGCGGCAAGCCGCTGGTCGACCTGCAGAAGGGCCTGGAGGCGGCGCTGCAGAAGTACCCCTGGATCGACGGCGAGCGCGCCTGCGCCCTCGGCGCCTCCTACGGCGGCTTCATGACCAACTGGATCGCCGGCAACTGGCCCGACCGCTTCAAGTGCCTGGTGACGCACGACGGCACCTTCGATCAGCGGATGAATTACTACGGCACCGAGGAGCTGTGGTTCCCGGAGTGGGAGCAGGGAGGGCCCTACTGGCAGGCCCCCGACTCCCACGAGAAGCACAATCCGGCGCGGTTCGTCGAGCGCTGGAAGACGCCGATGCTGGTCGTCCACGGCGGGCTCGACTACCGGATCCCCGACACGCAGGGGATCGCCACCTTCACCGCCCTGCAACGGCGCGGCATCCCGAGCCAGTTCCTCTACTTCCCGGACGAGAATCACTGGGTGCTGAAGCCCGCCAACAGCATCCTCTGGCACGAGACCGTGCTGGGCTGGCTGGACCGCTGGCTGAAGCCCGGCGCCCCCGCCTCTTCGCAGTAGCGTTCTTTCTCAATCATCAGTAGGTTTTTCCGCTGATTTGATGCTCTTTTGCTTGCGCATTGTGGCGAGAATTCCGAGCAGCGGCGAAAACCGGACTGGCCGGAGGAACTTCGGGGTTTTTGTCCCGATCTTGTCCCGAAAAAGGGCCCAGCGGTAACGTTGGTAGTAGAGAGAGCCGAAATGGATGGGCCTGTCCGGTCACCTTGAGAAGAGGGAATCGCCGGCCCGTCTCCGGCCCTCGGAAGGGATCGACGGAATGCTTTACGGCTCCACCATGCCTATGCCCGGCGTTCTGCGGCTGCGCTCCATGCACCCGCTGATCGAGGGTGACGGCTCGTGCAGCCTGGTCTACGACCTGGAGCGGGCGGCGGTGGTGGAGGTGCCGGAGGAGCTGCAGTTCTACATCGCGGCGGCCCTGGAGACGGGCGACCTGGACGAGGCGTTGCTCGCCTGGCTGGTCAACGAGGACCTGCTCACCGACGAGGGGGGCGCCGGAACCGCCGGCGCCGCCGGTCCTCCCGAGGCCGCGGCGTGGTGGCATCCCACCGCCGCGTACCGCATCGAGGACGAGCTTCATGCCCGCATCGACCAGGTGGGGGAGGAACCGGCGCTCGACGTCGTGCGTTTCGCCTTCAGCCACGGTTTCGGCATCAGCCGCGTCAAGCTGCACCTGAACTGGGACGGCTGGTACCCGGGCAACGGCCTGCTCGAGCGGATCGTCGTCGAGGCCTCCCGGCTCGCCGCGTCACTGCACCAGGAGGTCACCTTCGATCTGACCCTCGACGCCGACGAGGTGACGCCCGCGCGGGCCGCTTTTCTCGCCTCCTCCGCGTTCCAGGTGCGGCTGCGCTGCGGCGGCTTTCCGGTCTCGTCCCGCCTGGATGGCGGCACGGCCGCACCCTCCTGGAAGGCCGAGCCGCTGGTGCACCTGCTGCTGAAGCGCCTGCGCGGCCGCCTCACCGTTCACTGCGTGTTGGACGGCGGGCGGCTGCTCGATCTGTGGGAATGGGCGAAGCGCACGGGCATCCGCCATCTGGATGCCACCATCATCGAAGACGCGGCGATCGGCGACGGCTCGCCGCAGCCGGGACGCCGCATCGAGCTGCGCAACGATCTGCTGGCGGTCTGCGACGAGATGGCCGACGAGCTCGCCGCCCAGCGGCTGCCGGTCGACTACAAGCCGCTGACGCGCATCGTCGACCGGCTGATGCGGAGCGAATGCCTGGACCAGGCCGGCGGCGGCCGCGGCGGCTACGCCGGCTTGATGCCGGTGGCGGACTCGTATCCCCGCTCGGTGCTGGAAACCTTCGACCTGCGCTGGCTGGGACGCTCGCTCGACGGCGTGGAGCTCGGGGGAGCGGCGGAGGCCGCGGAGCTCGAGTTTCCCTGCCCGGGGTGCTGGGCCCGGCACGTGTGCAGCCACAGCACCTTCGTGGCTTCGGCGGTGGAGGGCGAGGAGGCGCGAGAGATCTCGGAGACTAGCTGCGCGCTGTGGAAGGTGGAGGTCGAAGTGGCGCTCCGCTTCTACCATCGCCTGGCCCACACGGACCCCCTGCAAGTCCGCAGGTTCTTCGAGAGCTCGACCCGCGAGCCCGCCCGGGAGCTCCGCGGGGACTTTGAATCCATGAGGATGCCGTTTTGAGATTCCATCTCCGGCTCCTCGTAAAATCTCCCCTCGGGTAGAGGCGTTCCCCCTCCGGGACGCCTCTACCCACCCTTTTTTCTCCCCTGACCTCGCGGCGTTGCCTAGGGTCCGCCCGATGCCATATCCTCGTGCCGCCGATCCGGCGCCACCCTTCCCATGCCCTCGAACGCCTGGTACCGGTTCCGCTACACGCTCTGGGCCCCCCATTACGACCGGGTGACGAAGTTCCACCGCGAGCGCCGGCATTCCGTCGGCCTGCTGCGGCTCCAGCCCGGGGAGCGGCTCCTCGTCATCGGTTGCGGCACGGGGGCCGACCTCGCCTACGTCCCCGTGGAAGTCGAGGTGCTGGCGGTCGATCTCACCCCCGCCATGCTGCGCCAGGCCATGGCCCACGCGCGTCCCGGCATCGAGTTCCGGGTGATGGACGGCATGGCGCTCGACCTGCCCGACGGCTGCTTCGACGCCGCCATCCTGCACATGGTGCTGGAGGTCATCCCGGATCCCGTCCGCTGCCTGCGCGAGGCGGCGCGCGTCCTCCGCCCGGGAGGAAGGCTGGCGGTCTTCGACAAGTTCCTGCCCGAGGGCTCCCGCCCCGGGCTGCTGCGGCGAGCGGGGCTGGCGCTGCTCGACTTCGTCTTCACCAGCACGAACCGTCGGATGGGGGAGATCCTCGCCCGCTCGGCGGCGCCTTTCGCGGTGGAGCACGACGAGCCCGCCGGCGGCTCCTATCGCCACCTGCTCCTGCGGCGCGTGTAGGATAGCCGGATGGAAAACGATACGCGTTTCCGCGGCGCGGGCGGCACGCCGGGCGGCCTCGGCGAGTTCCTCCTCGGCTTCGTCATGGCCTGTGCCGGGGGCTACCTGCTGACCCAGCAGGTCACGGTCACCAGCGGCTTCTGGAACTTCTGGGGGTACAACGCCTTCGGGCTGACCCTCGTGCCTCTCCTCGCCGGCGTCGCCCTGCTGTTCTTCAACGGCCGCTCCAGAGTCGGCTGGCTGCTGCTGATCGGCGGCTCCACCATCCTGCTCGCAGGCATCCTGATGAACCTGGAGATCTACTTCCGCCCGACGAGCCTGTTCAACACCCTGCTCATGCTGGTGCTGCTCTTCGGCGGCGTCGGCCTGATCGCCCGCTCGCTGCGCGCCCACTGAAGGGGGTGGGCGCGGCAGGCGGTCGCTATATCCCCTTCAGATACTTGTCGAGGAACTGCAACGTGGCTTGGTAGGCCTTCGCCTGGCTGTCCTTGCGGCTGAGGCCGTGGCCCTCGTTCGGAAACAGCAGGTACTCGACGGCGACGCCCTTCTTCCTGGCGGCCGCCACGATCTCGTCGGACTCGGCCTTCAGCACGCGGGGATCGTTCTCGCCCTGCATCACGAGCAGCGGGCGTTCGATCTGGTCGGCGTGGAACAGCGGCGAGATCCGGCGCAGGTAGTCGGCGTCCGCCTTCGGATCTCCCATCTCCTTGTAGAGGCTGTCGCGCTCCGGCCCCCACCAGGCGGGGATGCTCTCCAGCGTGCGCAGCCAGTTGGCGACGCCCCAGTGGTCCACTCCGACGGCGAACTCCTTGGGCCGGAAGGCCAGCGCCGCGAGCACCATGTAGCCGCCGTAGCTGCCGCCCGCGATGCCGATGCGTCCGGGGTCCACCCAGCCGGTGGCGGCCAGCATCTTCTTGCTCGCCACGCAATCGTCCAGGTCGGCCTCGCCGTGCTTGCGATCGTCCATGGCGAAGAAGGTCTTGCCGTAGCCGCTGCTGCCGCGGTTGTTGATCTGGTACACGGCGTAGCCATGGTTGATCAGGAACTGGAGCAGGCCGCTGTAGCCGACCCGCGACTGGCCGCCGGGGCCGCCATGCACCGAGACGAGCGCGGGCGCCTTGCGCGCGGGCGAGGCGCCGTGCGGCTGGTAGAGCAGGCCGGGGATCTCGACGCCGTCGTAGGACTTGAACCGCACGACGGTGGGCGTCACCAGGTCTTGGGGATCGATGTCGGGATTGAGCGCGTGGGTGAGCTGGCGCGCGGGGCCGCCTTTGAGATCGCCGACGAAGAGATCCCGGGGACCGGCCGCTTCCGCGTAGAACGACAGCAGCGAGCCGGCGGGCGAGAAGGTCACGCCGGTGATGTTCGCTCCCGGCATCTCGGGCGGCCGGGCGGGTTTCATCGTCGCCGCCTCGAAGAGGCGAAGCTCGGTGCGGGCGTCGTCGTTGACGGCGACCGTGAACCAGCGCCCGTCGTGGGAGAATTCGGCGCCGAGGACGTCCCAGTCGGTGCGCAGCACCTCCTGCCGCTGGCCGGTCGCCAGGTCGTAGCGCATCAGGTAGGCGAACTCCGAGCCCTTGTCGGTCGTGTAGTAGAAGCCCTTGCCGTCGGGGCTGTAGTCCTGCGGGGTGTTGCTCACCTCGCTCCCCGGCGGGTCGTCCGGCGTCAGCAGCGTGGTCTTGCCGGTCGTGCGGTCGTGGAGATAGATGTCGTTATCGGCGCTGGTCTGGGTCTTGGCGAGGGTGACGTAGCGGCGGTCGGGTGAGACGGGTCCGGGCAGATAGCCGCCCTCGTTGGCATAGAGGAGCTTGCGCTCGTAGCCGTCGAGCGTCATCTCGTAGATGTCGAACAGGCTCGCGTCGCGCTCGTTGGTGGCGAAGAAGAAGCTCTTGTCGTCCGGCGCCCAGCCCAGGAACATGGCCTTGAGGCTCTCGCCCGGCGTCAGATCGCGGACGCCGCCGTCCGGCGACTGCACGTAGAGATGGTTCTTCTCGTTGCCGCCCTGATCGCTGGTGTAGAGGAAGCGCTCGTCGCGCGGGAAGTAGCCGATCGCGCGCACGGCGTTCACCTTGGAGTCGGTGAGCTGGACGGGTGACCCGCCGGCGACGGGGACGGCGAAGGCATTGAAGACCCCGGTCTGATTGCTGCTCACCAGGATCTTGCTGCCGTCGGGGGAGAAGGAGGCGCCGTCGTAGGCGGTGTTGGCGAGGAACTGCTCGATGGTGTACTGGTGCGCCTGCCGTGGGGAGGCGGGAGCTTTCTTGTCTTGCGGGGCGGCGGCGCCCGCGGCGGCGAAGAGGCAGGCGAGGAGGCTGAGGGCGGTGAGGCGGGAGCGCAACGGATCTCTCATGGAAAACCTCCTTGGGCGGTGCCGCGGCATCATCTCACAGGCCGGCCTCCCTGGATCACGAAAGGTGTTACCCTTGAAGACCTTGAAGAGGTTCGGGAACTTTTTCGGCTCTTCCGGTGTCTATCACAACAGGGCGCGGTTGGATCCGCCCTGGGAGGAGTCGGTGGGCGTTGCCACGGTCTATCCTGCCGTTCACCACGACGTAGCGCTCGACGTCGAGCTCGTCGAGCGCCATCGTTGCGGCGATCTCCAAGCGTTCGACGAGGTCTACGCGCGCTTCGCGGAGATGGTCTACAACCTCGCCGCCCGCCTGTCGGGAAACCGCGACGAGGCCGCCGACCTCACCCAGGAGATCTTCCTGCGCATCTATCGCCACCTGGGCAGCTTCGGCGGGCGCTCGACGCTGAAGACCTGGGTGTTCCGCATCGCCGTCAACCACTGCCGCGACCGCCTGTCGCGCCACGTACCGCCGATGCAGTCGATCGACGACGGCGCCGAGGAGGAGGGCGTGCCGATCGCCGATCCTTCCCGCGGGCCGGAGGAGCTGGCGGTGGCCGCCGACGAAGGCCGCCGGGTCGCGGAGGGCCTCGCCCGGCTGCCATCCGTATTTCGCGAAGCGGTGGTCCTGCGGGACCTGGAAGGGTTATCCTATGAGGAGATTGCTGAAGTGCTGGGAGTGCGGGTGGGAACCGTCCGCTCGCGCATCGCGCGCGGCCGGGAGCAACTCCGGCTGCTTCTGGAGAGAGAACTATGAATCGTCATATCGCTACTGAGCAGCTTTCGGCCTATCTCGACGCGGAGCTCGGGCTGGCCGAAATGCGGCAGCTCGAAGCTCATTGCGCGGCTTGCGCCGAGTGCGGCGCGCGTCTCGCTTCCATGCGCCGCGTCGTCGCCGGCCTCGGCCGTGTCGAGCGCGCGGCGCCGCCGCCGGCGTTGCGGCATCAGATCCGCCGCCAGGTGATGGAGGAGGTGCCGGCGCGCGGCTTTCGCGGCGCGCTGGCGGCGCTCCGTCTCCTCGCCTTCCCTCCCGGCCCGGCGCTGCGCACGGCGTCGGCGATGGGATTGGCGCTGGTGGTCGGCCTCTTCGGCGTCAACTACATCTTCGCTCCCGATCCCGTGCCGCAGCACCCGCCGGCGCTCGGCCAGGAGGTGGTGACGGTCGAGGCCGGGGCGCCGCTCCCCACGCTGCTGACCACCAGCGAGGTAGCCGGCCGCAAGTTCATCTGGACGGAGAGCGGCTGGGTGCAGCGGGGGCTCGAATGGGAGACGCCGGCCGCCTACGTCGACGCCCGCAGCCCGCGCGGACGGGAGCTGCTCACCAAGTATTCGGACCTCGAGTTCCTGCTCGCCGACGGCTCCCCGGTCGTCCTGCGCTACAAGCTGCAGACGGTGGAGATCCGCAATCCCATCACGAGCCGCGTCCTCGGCTTCGAAGCGCCTTCGCGGCCGGGTGGACGCCACCACGGACGGATGATGGCGGCGTAAGGATTTCCCCAATGTAGAGACGCCCCCGGGGCGTCTCCGCGGCGGAGGAAACGGTAGGTTCGTCGAAAGATTTTCCGCGGGAACGTTGCGGTCTTTGGAAGGATGCCGCCGCTGCGGAGACGCCCCGGGGGCGTCTCTACATTGGGGAAATCCGCTCCAAACCCGTCTACAATCCCCGCCGTGTTGACCCGCCGCCGTCTCCCTCTCCTCGTCCTCGCGCTTCTCTGCCTCCTCGCCGCGCCGCCGGCTCCGGCCGAGCTCGGCCTGGACGCGCGCGCTCAAGCCGTCCTCGCGCAGACCTCGGGTACCCTCCGCCTGCCGGGCCTGCAGCGGCCGGTCACCGTGCTGCGCGATCCCTGGGGCATCGCGCACATCTTCGCCGAGACCCAGGACGACCTCTTCTTCGCCCAGGGATTCGTCGCCGCCCAGGACCGGCTATGGCAGATGGAGATCTGGCGCCGGACCGGCGAGGGTCGGCTCGCCGAGCTGCTCGGACCTGGGGAGGTGAACCGCGACCGCTTCGCGCGCCTGCTCCGCTATCGCGGCGATCTGGAGGCCGAATACGCGAGCTACGCCCCCGACGCGAAGAGCATCCTCGAAGCCTTCGTCCGCGGCATCAACGCCTTCATCGAATCCTACCGCGACCGGCTGCCGATCGAGTTCCAGCTCGCCGGCGTCCAGCCCGAGCCGTGGACGCCGGAGGCCTGCCTCTCCCGCCTGGCCGCCTGGGGCATGACCGGCAACGCCTTCCGCGAAGTCACGCGGGCGAAGCTCGGCGTCGAGCTGGGATGGAAGCTGGCGGACGAGCTGCTGCCGGCGGATCCGCCACGCACGCTGGAGAGCCAGCCGCGCCTCGGTCTCGAAGGCGTCGACGAGAAGATCCTGGCGCTCCCTCTCGCCGCCGGCGCGCCGCTCAGCTTCGTGGACAAGGCGGCGGACAAGGCGCGGGACGGCAGCAACAACTGGGTGGTGGACGGCGCCCTCTCCGCGACCGGCCGGCCGCTCCTCGCCAACGATCCGCACCGGGCGCTCACCGTGCCCAGCCTGCGCTACCTCGTCCATCTGGTGGGCCCCGGCTGGAACGTCATCGGCGCCGGTGAGCCCGCCTTGCCCGGCGTGGCTGCCGGCCACAACGACCGCGTGGCCTTCGGCTTCACCATCGTCGGCATCGACCAGCAGGATATCTATATCGAGGAGACCAACCCCAGGAATCCGGACCAGGTGCGCTTCCAGGGGCGCTGGCGGCCGATGCGGATCGAGCGCCAGCGGATCGCCGTCAAGGGCGGCACACCGGTCGAGGCCGTGTTGAAATTCACCCAGCACGGCCCGGTGATCCATGAGGACCCCGCGCGCCATCGCGCCTACGTGCTGCGCTGGGTGGGCAGCGAGCCCGGCACGGCCGGCTATCTCGCCTCCCTGTCGCTCGACCGGGCGCGGAGCTGGCCGGAGTTCCGGCGCGCCCTGGAGCGCTGGAAGGTGCCGTCGGAGAACCTCGTCTACGCCGACGTCGAGGGGAACATCGGCTGGCAGGTGGCCGGGCTCACGCCGCTGCGCAAGGGCTGGTCGGGGCTGCTGCCGGTACCCGGCGCGCAGGGACAGTACGAGTGGCAGGGCTTCCTGCCCGCCGCCGAGCTGCCCATGGCCTTCAACCCGGCGCGCCACTACATCGCGACCGCCAACCACAACATCCTGCCCGCCGACTATCCGCACGAGCTGGGATTCGACTGGGCGCCGCCGGCCCGCTTCCGGCGCCTGGTGGAGGTGCTCGGCGGCGCCGGCGGCCACAGATTCGACGTCGCGGACTTCCAACGCCTGCAGTATGACGAGGTCTCCCTGCCCGCCCGCGATCTCGTGCGCCTGCTCGCGGAGGCCCGCGGGGCGGGCGAGGATCTGCTCCCCTGGGTGAAGAGGCTGACGGACTGGGACGGCACCGTCGGCCGCGACTCCGCCGCCGCGGTCCTGTATGAGCTCTGGATATCGAAGCTCGCCACGGCCATCTTCAAGCCATGGGTGCCGGAGAAGTGGCTGCCCGTCGTGGCGGGCGGCAGCGAGAGGACGGTCGAGCTGCTGCGCGATCCCTCGCCGCGCTGGTTCGGCAAGGATCCGCGCAGCGGCAGGGACGCCGTGATGCTGAAGAGCCTCGCGGAGGCGGTGGCGGAGGCCAAGGCCAAGCTCGGGCCCGATCCCGGGACGTGGCGTTGGGGGGCGCTCCACAAGCTCTCGCTCCATCACGTCCTCGCCGGCGGAGAGGAACGGCAGGCCCTCTTCGGTCTTCCCGCCGTCGAGCGCGGCGGTGACGGCGATACCCTCCACGCCGGGGACGGTCCCGGGTTCGACGTCACTCACGGAGCCTCCTTCCGCGAGATCCTCGACGTGGCGGACTGGGATCGTTCCGTCGGCACCAGCGTGCCGGGCCAGTCCGGCCAGCCGGGAAGCCCGCACTATGGTGACCTGCTGCCGCTGTGGGCCGAAGGGCGATACTTTCCGCTGCTGTTCAGCCGCGAGAAGATCGAGGCGTCGGCCACGGAGCGGCTGGTGCTGGCGCCGGAAGGGGATGCCGCTTCAGGAGGCGTTGCCGGCTCCGATCCACCAAGGAGATAGCGATGCAGAATAGTTCAGCCCGCCGTCGCTTATCGTACGGCGTCCTCTTCCTCTTGGTCGTCGCGGCCGTGGCCATGGTCGTCCTGCCGATCTGGCTGATCCGGCCGTTCGCGCCGCAGACGCCAAACGGGATCGCCGTCGCCTATGGGCTGCGGCGGTGGGCGCCCGCGGTGACGGTCCTCTTCCTGGCGGTGGGGCCCGGGCTCGCCGTCGCGCTCTGGCGCGGCTCGCGGTGGTGGAGCCGTGCTCTGGCCGTGCTCGGGCTCGTGGTCCTGGCCGCCGCGGCCTGGCGGGCACCGAAGAACGAGCTCATGTTCGAGGGGATGTTCGCGCCCCTGGCGAAGACCGCGTCCGTGCCGGCCGCTCAGGCGCGCTGGGTGGACGAGGGGGACACGGTGCTCGCCGTCGAGCTCAACGGCGACGCGGCCGCCTATCCCGTGCGCCAGGTCGCCTATCACCACATCGTGCACGACGTGGTCGGCGGCGTGCCGGTGGCCGTCACCTACTGAACGCTCTGTCACACCGGTCTGGTGTGGAGAGCGGAGATCGACGGGCGGAGGCTGCGCTTCCACCTCACGGGCATTAACAACCAGAACTTCCTGATGCACGACGAGCAGACGGGGTCCTGGTGGCAGCAGGTGACGGGCGAGGCCATCCATGGTCCCTTGCGAGGCAAGCGCCTCGACCTCGTCTTCTCCGACGAGGTGTCCTTCGGTCTCTGGCGGCGCGAGCATCCGCGCGGCCGGGTGCTGCGGCCGCAGGATAGCTCCCCCTGGCGCGAATTCTCGCGGGATTGGGAAGCGGATACGGCGAAGCTGCCGGTCGTCGTTCCGGCGAGGGCCGGCGATCCGCTGCCGCCGCGCGAGCTGGTGGTGGGCGTCCGCCTGCAGGGCAGCGCCAAGGCCTATCCGTTCACCGCGCTGCAACGCCAGAGCCCGGTTCTCGATGTCCTTGCCGGCGTCCCTATCGTGCTGGTGGTGGGGGAGGACGGCCGCTCGGTGCGCGCCTTCGAGAGGCGCGTCGATGGCCGCGAGCTCAACCTCTTTGCCAAGACCGGCCCGCCGCCCCTGCGCCTCCTCGACGCCGAGACCGGCAGCGAATGGAGCTTTGCGGGCGAAGCGATTGGTGGCCCGCTGGCCGGAAAGCGGCTGCCGCGGGTCTACACGCTGAAGGATTACTGGTTCGACTGGCGGAGCTACAACCCTGAGACGGTGGTATACAAGTTGGGCGTGCGGTGATCCACCCGCTGAAGCCGGCGTGGAATTTGCCTCTCCCACCATCTGTTAAACTGCCTCCCCTATGTCCGACCCCCTCCGCCGCGCCCGCGTGGGCATGATCAGCCTCGGCTGCCCGAAGAACCTCGTCGACAGCGAGATCATGCTCGGCGAGCTCTCCCGCCGCGGCTATGAGGTGGTCAACGACCTCGGCGCGGCCGAGACGGTGGTGGTCAACACCTGCGCCTTCATCGAGGAGGCGCAGCAGGAATCGATCGACGCCATCCTGGAAGCCGTGGCCCGCAAGGGCGACGGCGTCGAGCGCGTGCTGGTGGCCGGCTGCATGGTGAACCGCTTCGGCGATCAGCTCGCGCGGGAGATCCCGGAGATCGACGGCTTCGTCGGCCTCGACCAGCTCCGCGAGGTGGGGGAGGTGGTGCAGATCGGCGGCGGTCCGCCGCTGCCGGCGCCGTCCCACCTGGTGTTCGATCACACGGCGCCCCGCCTGCTCACCACGCAGGGCCACGCCTACCTCAAGGTCGCCGAGGGCTGCAACAATCCCTGCACCTTCTGCGCGATCCCGCTGTGGCGCGGGCGCTTCCGCAGCCGCACCGTCGAGAGCCTGGTCGAGGAGGCCCGCCGGCTGGAGGAGGCGGGTATCGCCGAGCTGAATCTCATCGCCCAGGACACCACGCGCTACGGCGAGGACCTCGGGATGCGCCGCCACGGCCTCGTGCGGCTCGTCGAGGCGCTGCTGCGCGAGACCTCGATCCCCTGGATCCGCTTCCTCTACGCCTACCCGACGACGCTGGACGAGGATCTGCTGCGGCTGATGGGCGCCGAGGAGCGTTTCTGCTCCTATCTCGACATGCCGCTCCAGCACAGCCACGGCGAGATCCTCGCCGCCATGCGACGCGGCGGCGACGCCCGGCGCTACCTGCGGCTGCTGGAGCGGGCGCGCGAGCTGGCGCCGGACGTCTTCCTGCGCTCCACCTTCATCGTCGGCTTCCCCGGCGAGACGGAGGAGCATTTCCAGGATCTCCTCACCTTCGTCGAGCGGGCCCGCTTCGACCATCTCGGCGCCTTCGCCTACAGTCCCGAGGAGGGGACGCCCGGCGCCGCCCTCCCCGGCCGCGTACCGAAGAACACGCAGCGCCGCCGGCTGCGCCAGCTCCTGGAGGCGCAGCGGCCGATCGCCCTCACGCAACGGCAGCGGCTGGTGGGCCGGCGGATGACGGTGCTCGTCGAGGGCGCCTGCGACGAGTCGGAGCACCTGCTGCAGGGCCGGCACGCGGGGCAGGCGCCGCAGATCGACGGCCGCGTGCTGATCAACGACGGCGCCGCGCCGGCCGGAGCGCTCGTCGAGGTGGAGATCACCGAAGCCTTCGCGGATGACCTGGTGGGACACATCGTCGGCGCCGCCGGCGTACGGGACGCGGAGCGGGTGACCGCCGCCGCGGCCGCCTTATTCGCCTGAATCCTTCCATGCACGTCGTCCAGGACGCGTACGCCAGCAGCGATCTGCCGCGGGGCGGCGTCGGCACTATCGGCAACTTCGACGGCGTGCACCGCGGCCAGCGCGCCATCCTCGACCGGGTGGTGGCGCGCGCCGGAGAGCTGGGCCTGCCGCCGGTCGTCGTCACCTTCGATCCCCACCCCCTCGCCGTGCTGGCGCCGGAGCGGACGCCGGTCCCCCTGACCACGCCGCGCCAGAAGGAGAAGCTGCTGGAGGAGGCCGGGATCGCCGCCGTGATGATCCTCCGCTTCACGCCGGAGCTGGCGCGGGTGCCGGCCCGCGCCTTCGTGCGCGACTTCCTGCACGAACGGCTGGACCTCAAGGAGATCTACGTCGGCGAGAGCTTCGTCTTCGGCCACCGGCGCGAGGGGAATCTGGAGTTGTTACGGCAGATGGGAGAGGATCTCGGCTTCGCCGTGGGCGGCGTCGACGAGGTGGTCCACGCCGGCGAACGGATCTCCAGCACCCGCATCCGCCGCGCCGTGGCCGACGGCAACGTCGCCGAGGCGGCGGAGATGCTGGGGCGGCCCTACACGGTGGAAGGCACCATCGCCCGCGGTGACCGCATGGGCAAACGGCTGGGCTGGCCCACCATCAACGTCATGCCCGAGAACAAGCTGGTCCCCTGCGACGGCGTCTACGCCTGCCGGGTGTTCTTCCCCAGCTATCCCGCCACCTTCGACTGCGCGACCAACATCGGCACGCGGCCGACGGTCTACGAGAACTACCAGCGGGTGGTGGAGGCCCATATCCTGGATTTCAAGTCGGATGTCTACGGCCAGCGGGTGGAGCTGCACTTCTATAAGCGACTGCGGGAGGAGAGGATCTTCCCGACGGTGATGGACCTCTCGGCGCAGATCGGCCGCGACGTCGAGGCCACCCGGGAGTTCTTCACCCGCCGCCGACTGGAACAAGACGCACCCTTGGCGGGGTTTGAACGAGAGTGAAGGGGGCCGCCCGTGGCGGTCCTTTTGATTAACGATCAGGGCACCGGCCGACGTGCCGGGGCCTCATCAGGAGAGAGGAAGACATGGCCAGCGACAAGATCGTGACGCTCACGGACGCGAATTTCGAGGGCGAGGTGCTGAAATCGGACCAGCCGGTGCTGGTGGACTTCTGGGCGGTCTGGTGCGGTCCCTGCCGCGCCGTGGCGCCGGTGCTCGACGAGCTGGCGGAGGAGCTGGACGGCAAGGTCCGCTTCGCCAAGCTCAACGTCGACGAGAATCAGCAGACGGCCTTCCAATACCAGGTATCGAGCATCCCGACGTTCATCCTGTTCAAGGGCGGCCAGATGGCCGACCGCATGCTGGGCGCCATGCCCAAGACGAACTTCCAGAAATTCATCGACCGCAACCTGGAGGCGGGCGCCTGACCCTCGGTTTTCGGCCGAGGTTGTTCGTAGGGGCGGGGCTTGTCCCCGCCCTCGGACGTTGCGGGCGGGGACAAGCCCCGCCCCTACGTTTATGGCCCAACGGCTAGCTTCTCTTTCCGCCGGGCTCGACGAGCTGGGCTGCAAGGCCCTGCTCGTCCTCGCCGGCTCGGCCCAGGATTCCGACCTCGCTCCCTTCCTCGCCGGTCCGGCGAACCTCGGGGAATGCCTGCTGGTGGCGCCCCGCGGGGAGGCGCCTCGCCTCGCCTACCTGTCGCCGATGGAGCGGGATGAGGCGGCGACCACCGGCCTTGCGCTCCTCAGCCCCGCGGAGCTGGAGGTCCTGCGCTGGGCCGGCGAGCATCCGGAGCCGGCGCCCTTCCTCGCGCGGGTGATCTCGCGCGCCTTCGACCTCTGCGGGCTCAAAGCCGGACGTATCGCGCTCGCCGGCCACGGCCCCGCCGGCGCCATCCAGGGCACCTGCGCCCTCCTCAGCGCCGAGGGCTGGACCTTCGTGCCGGGCAACGCCCTGGTGCTCGCCCTGCGCAAGCGCAAGCGGCCGGCGGAGGTGGACGGCATCCGCGAGGCCGCCGCGGCGGCCTGCGAGGCCTTGCGCGCCGTGGCCCGCCTGCTGGCCGCCGCCGCTCCCGACGCCTCGACCGGCGAGCTGTGGCTGGAAGGGGAGCGCCTGCGCGTCCGCCGCCTGCGCGCCGAGGTCGGGCGCCTGTTCGCCGAGCGCGGTCTCGAACAGCCGCGCGGCAACATCATCGCTCCGGCGGAGGAGGGCGGCGTGCCGCATTCCGCCGGCACGCCGGACCGCGTGTTGCGCGCCGGCGAATCGCTGGTGGTGGACGTCTTCCCGCGCGGCCGGCTGTTCGCGGACTGCACCCGCACCTTCTGCGCCGGCAAGCCCGGCGAGCCGCTGGCGCGGGCCCACGCCGCCGTCCGCGCCGCGCAGGAGGAGCTCCACCTGCGGGCCTCGCCCGGCGTGCGCGGCTGGGACCTGCAGGAGCTCGTCTGCGACCTCTTCGGCGCCGCGGGGTATCCCACCCCCATCTCCGACCCCGGCAACACCCGCGGCTACGTCCACAACCTCGGCCACGGCGTCGGCTTCGACCTCCACGAGCTCCCCATCTTCAAGAAGGTCTCCGGCGCCGAGGGCGTGCTGCGCGAGGGCGACGTCTTCACCCTCGAGCCCGGCCTCTACGATCCCGCCGCCGGCTGGGGCGTGCGGCTGGAGGATCTCGTCTACCTCGGCCCCGATGGTCTGGAAACCCTGACGCCGCTGCCGTACGATCTCGATCCTCGGGCGTGGTGAGGGACCCCGATCCCGACGATGCCTTGACGCGAATCGGTGCCGCGCCGCCGAGGCCCCTCACCTCCCCGGCCCTCCTCTCCCACCTCACGCCCGCCCACCCGGGGAGAGGAGGGAGACTATAAAAGCAAGAATTAGTTTTTCTTGCTTTTTCCAACCCCTCTCTCCCGGCGGGCGGGTGTGAGGCGGGAGAGAGGGGGAAGGGGGAGTGAGGGGCCGGGCGGGGGGCGCGTTCCTTATAGGAGACACCATGCCAGACACCACCGCAGCCTACGAAAAACTCGGCGCCTTCTACCTCGGCAGGCCCTACGATGCGGAGCGCGGCGAGACGGCGTCGGCGCCGCTGCTCTACGACTCGCGGGACCTGCTGACCCACGCCGTCTGCGTGGGCATGACCGGCAGCGGCAAGACGGGGCTGCTCATCGGCGTCATCGAAGAGGCGGCGATCGATCAGATCCCGTGTCTGGTGGTCGATCCCAAGGGCGACCTGGCGAACCTGCTGCTCACCTTTCCCGAGCTGCGGCCGGCCGACTTCGCGCCGTGGATCGATCCCGAGGCGGCCGCCCGCGCCGGCATGACTCCCGAGGCGTTCGCCGCCAAGGAGGCCGAGACCTGGCGCGGCGGGCTCGAAAAGTGGGACCAGAGCGGCGAGCGCATCGCCCGCCTGCGCGCCGCCGCGGAATTCGCCATCTACACGCCCGGCAGCGAGGCGGGCCTGCAGGTCTCCATCCTCTCCTCGCTCGCCGCGCCGCCGCCGGAGATCGTCGCCGACGGCGACCTGCTGCGCGAGCGCATCGGCACCCTGGTTTCGAGCCTCCTCGCTCTCCTCGGCGTCGACTCCGATCCTATCCAGGGCCGCGAGCACATCCTGCTCTCCACCATCTTCGACGCCGCCTGGCGCGAGGGCCGCGGACTGGATCTCGCCGGCCTCATCCAGCAGATCCAGAAGCCGCCGATCGAGCGCGTGGGCGTCATGGACCTCGAGTCCTTCTATCCCTCCAAGGAGCGCTTCGGCCTCGCCATGGCGTTCAACAACCTGCTCGGCTCGCCCGGCTTCGCGGCGTGGCTGCGCGGCGAGCCGCTCGACGTCGACCGCCTGCTCTACACCGCAGCCGGCAAGCCGCGGGTGGCCATCTTCTCGATCGCCCATCTCTCGGACCGCGAGCGGATGTTCTTCGTCTCGCTGCTGCTCAACCAGACCCTGGGCTGGATGCGCGGCCGGCCGGGGACGACGAGCCTGCGCGCCCTCCTCTGCATGGACGAGGTCTTCGGCTTCATGCCGCCGGTGGCGGAGCCGCCGTCGAAGAGGCCGCTCCTCACCCTGCTCAAGCAGGCGCGCGCCTTCGGTCTCGGCCTCGTGCTCGCCACCCAGAATCCGGTGGACGTCGACTACAAGGGCCTCGCCAACGTCGGCACCTGGTTCCTCGGCCGTCTGCAGACCGAGCGCGACAAGGAACGGCTGATGGACGGCCTGGAGGGAGCCGGCGGCGGCAAGCTCGACCGCGCCCACCTGGAGAAGCTCATCTCGGGCCTCGCCAAGCGCGTTTTCCTGCTCCACGACGTGCACGAGGAGGAGCCGGTGCTCTTCCAGACCCGCTGGACCCTCTCCTACCTGCGGGGGCCGCTCACCCGGCCCGAGATCAAGCGCCTGATGGACCCCGTCAAGCAGGCGCCGCCCGCGGTGGAGGCCGCGCAGCCGGCGGCGACCCGCGCCGGCGCTCCGGCCCCCGCTGCGCAGGCGCAAGGAGGAAGCGCCGCGCCGGTCTTGCCGCCGGAGGTGCCCCAGGCCTTTCTCCCCGTGCGTTCGAAGCCGGAGAACGTCGTCTACGAGCCGTATCTCTTCGCCGCCGCGGCCGTGCACTACGTGGACGCCAAGCGCGGCGTCGATCACGCGGAGGACCTCTCGCTGCTCGCGCCGCTCACCGACGAGGGGGTGGACTGGTACGCCGCCGAGGCCGCGGAGCTGGCGAAGGATGACCTCGAGCGGGAGCCGGTGCCGGGCGCCCGTTTCGCCGCCCTGCCGGACGCGGCGGTGAAGGCCCGCAGCTACGACTCCTGGCGCAAGGCCCTGGAGGACTGCCTGTACCGCACCCGCCATAGCGACATCTTCCGCAGCGACGAGCTGGGGGAGGCCTCGCGGCCGGGCGAGTCCGAGCGCGACTTCCGCATCCGCCTCGCCGAGGCGGCGCGCGAGAAGCGCGACGAGCAGGTGGAAGCGCTGCGCAAGAAGTACGGCGCCAGGACCGCGCAGCTCCAGGAGCGTCTCCGGCGCGCCCATCAGGAACGCGAGCGGCAGGCGGGCCAGGCGCAGCAGCAGACCCTGTCGACCGTGGTCTCCGCCGGCACCGCCGTGCTGGGCATGCTCTTCGGCCGCCGCAAGAATTTCTCGATGGCCGGCGTTGCCATGCGCGGCGTGGGCCGCACCTTCCAGGAGAAGCAGGACGTGAGCCGCGCCGAGGAGACCATCGAGACGCTCGAAAAGCAGCTCGCGGATCTCAACGCCGCCCTGGAGCAGGAGGTGGACGGCCTCGCGCAACGCTTCGACCCGCAAGCCGCGGCGCTCGATACGGTGAGCCTCAAGCCGCGGAAGACCGACGTCGAGGTGCGGTTCCTGACGCTGGCGTGGGGTCCTGGGCGGGGTGGGGAGGCGGCGTGGAAGTAGGGCCGGTCTGCCCTTCGAGACCTCACCCCCAGGGCGGCCACATAGGGCCGCCCCTACAGACCACATTGAGGTAAATCGACCTCTCACCCGCAACGCACCAAACCCAATCGGCCACAGAACGATCTGTAGGGGCGGCCCTATGTGGCCGCCCTGGGAAGCGGAGCGCCCCCGCCTGCGTTATCCTCTGCGAAGGTGGCACGCTGTCATCCTGACGGGCTCGAAGGAGGTCACGGGGTATGGTGGACACCGTTTTGAGCATCCTGATCGGTCTCGGTCTCGCCGCCGCCTGCGGCTTCCGGGTCTTCGTTCCGCTGCTCATCATGAGCCTCGCCTCGCGTGCCGAGGTGGGCCATCTGGTGCTCGGCGAGCACTTCGCCTGGATCGGCTCGACCCCGGCGCTCATCGCCTTCTCGGTGGCCACCGTGCTGGAGATCGCCGGCTACTACATCCCCTGGGTGGACAACCTGCTCGACGCCGTGGCCACGCCCACCGCCATCGTCGCCGGCATCCTGGTGACGGCCTCGGCGATGACGGACGTCAGCCCGATGCTCAAGTGGACGCTCGCCGTGCTCGCCGGCGGCGGCACGACGGCCGTCTTCCAGGGCGTCACCGCCATGGTGCGCCACGTCTCCTCGTTCACCACCGGCGGCCTCGGCAACCCGCTGGTGGCCACGGCCGAGGCGGGCAGCTCGGCGCTGCTCGCGGTGCTCGCCATCACCCTGCCGGTGCTCGCCTTCCTGCTCGTGCTGTCGCTCCTCTACTTCGGAGTGAAGAAGCTGCTCTTCCGCCGGCCGGCGGCCCGGGCGGCCTGAGCGGGGTCTGACTCCAGGAGACCGCAATGCCTCGTCGAAGCGCGCTTCTCGCCTGCACGGCCGCCGCCCTGCTGGCCTGCGGCTGCGCTTCGCGCGGACCGCTCGGCTCGGACCTGGAACGCGGCCTGCGCGCGCGGGGGCTCGATCCCGCCGCGGTGATCGTGCCGTTCGAGATCAGCGAGGAGATGGGCGCCTGGGCGCACGCGCACGTACCGGACAACACGCCCAAGGAGAAGCGGCTGGACCGCCTGCTGGCGGAGATGCTCGGCCGCATGCAGCTCAAGTACGAGTCCGGCCGCACGGCCACGGCGCGCGAGGCCTTCGAGACGCGGCGCGCGAACTGCCTGGCCTTCACCAGCCTGTTCGTGGGGCTGGCGCGCGAGCTCGGCATCCCCGCCTTCTACCTTGACGTGGAGGACGTGGAGCGCTTCGAGAAGGACGGCGACCTGATGGTCGTCTCCGGGCACGTCAGCGCCGGTTACGACATCGGCAGCGGCCGGGTGAAGATCCTCGACTTCACGCCCTCCGACGAGCCCGGATACCGCCACGTGCATCCGGTCACGGACCTGCGAGCCGTCGCCCTCTTCTACTCCAACCGCGGCGCGGAAGCGTTGCGCGCCGGCAACGCCGTCGAGGCCCTCGGCTGGCTGCGCCAGGCAGTGGAGATCGATCCCGAGTTCGCCGGCGGCTGGGTGAACCTCGGCGTGGCGCTGCGGCGGCAGGGCGACACCGCGGGCGCCGAGGCCGCCTACCGCAAGGCCCTGGAGGCGGATCCTCAGACCTCCTCCGCGTACTCGAACCTCGCCTCCATCCTGCGCCTGCGCGGCCACGACACGGAGGCCGCGGCGCTGCTGGCGCTGGCGGCGAGCGCCGACAACCGGAATCCCTTCAGCTACATCGCCCTGGGAGACCTCAGCATGGCCCAGGGCCGGCTGCAGGAGGCCCAGCGCTTCTATCGCCAGGCCCTGCGGCTGCACCGCGAGGACGCCGAGATCTACGCCGCCCTCGGACTGGTGGCCCTCGCCTCCGGCGACACCGGGCAGGCGCGCAAGTGGCTGCGCCGGGCCGAGGCCCGCGACCGCGACAACGAGCGCGTGCGCCGGCTCGGCGACCGCCTGGACGGCCCGCCCGCCACGCCGCCCCGCGGCGAGGGGCGGTGACCCTCATAGAGTAGACTCCTGGCGTGAGCTTTGCTTGCGATCGGCATCGCCACGCGAGGAGACCGATGCTCGAACACGTCTTTCCCGGTGAAAGCGAGATGGCGCGGCGCATGCGCGAGCTCGACTGGTCCACGACCTCCCTCGGGCCCGTCGAGGGCTGGCCGCAATCGCTCCGCACCTCGGTCAGCAACTGCCTCAACTGCGCGTTCCCCATCGTCATCTGGTGGGGGGCCGAGCTCGCCATCCTCTACAACGACGAGTACTGCCCAATCCTCGGTCCGACGAAGCATCCGGCGGCGCTGGGGGAGCCCTGCTCCGAGGTCTGGGCGGAGATCTGGGACGTCATCGAGCCGATGCTGTCGCAGGTCATGGAGCGCGCGGAAGCGACCCGTTCGCGCGATCTTCTGCTCCATATCGCGCGCGCGGGATACCCCGAAGAGGCGTACTTCTCGTTTTCCTACAGCCCGATCTACGACGAGAGCGGCAAGGTCGGCGGCATCTTCTGTCCCTGTATCGAGACGACCGGGAAAGTCATCGGCGAGCGGCGCCTGCGCACGCTGCGGGACCTCGCCGCCAGGTGTCAGGGCGCGGAGAGCGAAGCGGCGGCCTACGACTCCGCGGCCCAGGTGCTCGCCGCCAATCCGCACGACGTGCCCTTCGCCATGATCTACCGCGTCAACGAGGACCGGGCGGCGGCGCATCTGGCGGCCGCCGCCGGGATCGAGCCCGGCGCCGCAGCCGCCCCGCGGACGGTTACGCTCTCGGCAGGTGAGCCTGGAATCTGGTCGCTGAGCACCGTCGCGCACGCGGGACAGACCGTGGCGATGACCGAGCTGTCCCGCCACTTCGACGGCCTGCCCGCGGGAGCCTGGAAAGCCCTGCCGCACACCGCCCTGGTGCTCCCCGTGCTGCTCCCCGGCCAGGAGCGGCCGCGCGCCATCCTCGTCGCCGCCGTGAGCCCGATGCGCGCGCTGGACGAGGACTACCGCACCTTCTTCGGCCTCGTCGCCACGCAGATCGCCTCGGGGCTCGCCGACGCGCAGGCGCTGGAGGAGGAGCGCCGCCGCGCCGAGGCCCTGGCGGAGATCGACCGCGCCAAGACGGCTTTCTTCTCCAACGTCAGCCACGAGTTCCGCACGCCGCTCACCTTGATGCTGGGGCCGTTGGAAGATGCGCTGGCGAACGCGCACGGCGCCCTGCCGCCGGAGGCCGCGGCGTCGTTGAGCGTCGCGCACCGCAACAGCCTGCGGCTCCTCCGGCTGGTCAACACGCTGCTGGATTTTTCGCGCATCGAAGCCGGCCGCGTCGAAGCCAGCTACGAGCCGACGGATCTCGCCACGCTGACCGCCGAGCTCGCCAGCGTCTTTCGCTCGGCGATCGAGAAGGCGGGCCTGCGTCTGGTCGTCGACTGTCCGCCGCTCGCCGGGCCGGCCTACGTGGACCGCGACATGTGGGAGAAGGTCGTCCTCAACCTGCTCTCCAACGCCTTCAAGTTCACCTTCGAGGGCGAGATCACCGTCGCGCTGCAGGCGCGTGGCGAGCGTATCGAGCTGAGCGTCGGCGATACCGGCGTGGGCATCGCGGAAGCCGATCTGCCGAAGATGTTCCAGCGCTTCCACCGGGTGAAGAACGCCCGCTCGCGCACGCACGAGGGCTCCGGCATCGGCCTGGCGCTCGTCCAGGAGCTGGCGAGGCTCCACGGCGGCGACGTCTCCGTGCAGAGCCAGGAGGGCAAGGGAACGACGTTCACCGTCAGCATCCCGGCGGGCAAAGCGCACCTGCCGGCCGACCGCATCGGCGCCGCGCGGCAGCTCGCCTCGACCAGCCTGGGCGCCACGCCGTTCATCGAAGAGGCGCTGCGCTGGCTGCCGGCGGACGAGCCCGGGAGCGGGCCGGAGGGCGAGCTGGTGAAGGAGATGGCCGACGCGCCGCTGACGCCGAACCGCGGCCGCGGCGCATCGCCCGCGCGCGTCCTCGTCGCGGACGACAACGCCGACATGCGCGAATACCTTTGCCGCCTGCTCGAACGGAGTTACGAGGTGGTGGCGGTCGCGGACGGACAGGCCGCGCTCGAGCGGATCCGGAACGACCTCCCGGACCTGATCCTGGCCGACGTGATGATGCCGCGCCTGGACGGCTTCGGTCTGGTGGCGGCGGTCCGCGCCGACGAGCGCACGCGGACGCTGCCGGTGATCCTGGTCTCGGCCCGGGCCGGCGAGGAGTCGCGCATCGAGGGGCTCGCGGCGGGAGCCGACGACTATCTGATCAAGCCGTTCAGCGCCCGCGAGCTGCTGGCCCGCGTCGGCTCGCAACTGGAGCTGGCGCGGCTGCGCAAGGAGACCGACCGCCGGAAGGACGAGTTCCTGGCGACGCTGGCCCACGAGCTGCGCACGCCGCTCGCCCCCATCCGCAACTCCGTGCACATCCTCCGCCTGGCCGGCGGCGACCGCGGGGTGGCCGAGCGCGTGTACGAGATGATGGAGCGGCAGGTCAACCACATGGTGCGGCTGGTGGACGACCTGATGGAGGTCTCGCGCATCACCCGCGGCAAGATCGACCTGCGCAAGGAGCCGGTGGAGCTGGCCGCCGTGGTCCACAGCGCCGTCGAGACCAGCAAGCCGCTCATCGAAACCGCCCGGCACCAGCTCGCCATCGATCTGCCGGCCGGGCCGCTGACCCTGAACGCCGATCCCGTCCGTCTCGCGCAGGTGCTGGCCAACCTGTTGAACAACGCCGCCAAGTACACGCCGGAGGGAGGCCGGATCTGGCTCACCGCCCGGCGCGCCGGCGCGAACGTCGAGATCTCGGTGCGGGACAGCGGCGCGGGAATCCCGGCCGAGGTGCTGCCCAAGGTGTTCGACCTCTTCATGCAGGGGGAGCGCACCTACAGCCGCGCCCAGGGAGGCCTGGGGATCGGGCTGACCCTGGTGCGCAGCCTGGTGAACCTGCACGGCGGCGGCGTCGAGGCGAGGAGCGACGGTCCCGGCCGCGGCAGCGAGTTCGTGGTGCGGCTGCCCCTGGCGGCGGCGCAGCTCGCCGCGCCCGACGGAGACCGGTATGCGCGGCCGGCCGCCGTGGCGCCGCGCCGCATCCTGGTGGTCGACGACAACCGCGACGCCGCCGACAGCCTGGGCATGCTGCTCAAGTTCCTCGGCGCCGACGTCTGCACCGCCAACGACGGCCCGGCGGCGCTCGAAGCGTTCCAGACCTACCGGCCCTCCGTGGTGCTGCTGGACATCGGCCTGCCGGAGATGGACGGCTACGAGGTCGCCCGCCGCACCCGCCAGCAGCCGGAGGGCGGCGACGTGACGCTGATCGCGCTGACCGGCTGGGGCCAGGAAGAGGACCGCCGCCGGTCCAGGGAAGCCGGCATCGACCATCACCTGGTCAAGCCGGTGGACCTCGGCGCCCTGGAAAAATTGCTGGCGACTCTGCCCATGAAGGGGGAGCGCCAGTTGACCCAGCCCTGAAGCCGGCCGGTGACCCCCTGGCGCATCTGGATCGACACCGGCGGCACCTTCACGGATTGCCTCGCCCTCGATCCGCAAGGGAACCTGCACCGCGCCAAGGTGCTGTCGACGAGCGCCGTGCGCGGCCGTATCGCGGAGCGGACCGGCGCGGAGGCCCTGCGTCTCGCCGCCGGCTGGCCCGTGCCGCGGGATTTCTTCCGCGGCTTCACCTTCACCCTCCTCGACACCGGCGAAAGCGCCACCGCCACCGATTACGATCCTGACGGTCCGCGTCTCGTCCTCGACCGTCCGTGTTCGTCCTCCCTCCTCGCCGGCGCCACCTTCGAGCTGCGCTCGCCCGAAGAGGCGCCCCTCCTGGCGGCCCGCCTGGTGACCGGCACGCCTCTCCACGGCGAGCTGCCGGAGATCGCCATGCGGCTCGCCACCACGCGCGGCACCAACGCGCTGCTGGAGCGCAAGGGCGCCGCCACGGCGCTCTTCATCACCCGCGGCTTCGCCGACCTGCCGCGCATCGGCACGCAGCAGCGGCCGGACCTCTTCGCGCTCGCCATCGTCAAGCCCGAGCCTCTCTACCGCGAGGTGGTCGAGGTACCGGAGAGGCTGGTGGCGGACGGCTCGGTTCTGGCTCCCCTGGACGGGCCGGCGGTGCGCGAGACGGCGCGGCGCCTGCTGGCGGAGGGGATCGAGTCCGCCGCGGTGGCGCTGATGCACAGCTACCGCAATCCCGTCCATGAGCAGGAGGTGGGAGGGCTGCTGCGCGAATCCGGTTTCCGGCACGTGTCTCTCTCCTCTGAGCTCGCGCCGTTGATCAAGCTCCTGCCGCGCACCGAGACGGCGGTGGCGGACGCCTACCTCTCGCCGCTCCTCGAGCGCTACCTCTCGCGGGTCTCCGGCGCGCTCGGGGGCGGCTCGCTGCACGTCATGACCTCCGCCGGCGGCCTCGTGCGCGCCGCCTCCTTCCGCGCCAAGGACGGCCTGCTCTCCGGTCCCGCCGGCGGCGTCGTGGGCGCGGCGCTCGCCGGCCGGCGCTCCGGCTTCGCCAGGGTCATCGCCTTCGACATGGGGGGCACCAGCACGGACGTGGCGCGCTGGGACGGCGACTTCGAGTACCTCTTCGAGCACCGCGTCGGCGACGCGCACCTCGTCGCGCCCGCCCTCGCCATCGAGAGCGTCGCGGCCGGCGGCGGCTCGATCTGTGGCTTCGACGGCGTGCAGCTCAAGGTGGGCCCGGAGAGCGCCGGCGCCTGGCCCGGCCCCGCCTGCTATGGCGCCGGCGGTCCCCTGACGCTGACCGACGTCAATCTCATCCTCGGCCGGCTCGATGCGGACCGCTTCGAGATCCCCCTCGATCCCGCCGCGGCCGAGCGCGCTCTCACGGCGCTGCGCGTGTCGATGGGGGAGCGCGATCCCGGCGCCGAAGCGGTGCTCGCCGGCCTGCTGGAGATCGCCGACGAGCGCATGGCCGAGGCGATCCGCTCCATCTCCGTGCGCCGGGGCTACGATCCCGCCGGCCACGCCCTGGTGGCCTTCGGCGGCGCCGGCGCCCAGCATGCCCGCGCCGTGGCCGAGCTGCTGGGGATCGCGAGCATCGTGGTGCCCGCGGACGCCGGCCTCCTCTCCGCCCTCGGCCTCGGCGCCGCCGTCGTCGAGCGCTTCGCGCACCGGCAGGTGCTCGAGCCGCTGGAGCGCGTCCGCGCTCAGGTCTCCGGCTGGCTGGAGGAGCTGGGCCGCGAAGCCGCCGCAGCCGTGGCCGCCGAAGGCATCGCAACGAGTGAGATCGCCGTTCGCCGCCGGCTGCTCAACCTCCGTTTCGCCGGCCAGGAGACGGCCCTCGCCGTGGACTACGAGAGCGATGCGGCCCTCGACCCCGCCTTCGCCGCCGCCTACCGCGAGATCTACGGCTACGCTCCGGAGGGGAGGGCGATCGAGCTGGAGTCCGTGCGCGTCATCGCCTCCTCGAGCGCGTCCGCCATGGACGGCACGCCGGCCTCACGCTGTGAGCCCTTCGAAGCCGAGCCCGCCGGCCGCCGCCGCTGCTGGACCGGCGGCCACTGGCAGGACGTGCCCTTCTACGACCGCGCCACCTTGCGCTCCGGCGCTACGTTCAGCGGTCCCTCTCTTGTCTTCGAAAGCCACAGCGCTACCTGGATCGCCGGCGGCTGGAATGGGCGGGTGGATGGGGCGGGGAACCTGGTGCTGGAGGCGAATCCCCGTTCCCCGGCCGGCGCTTCCGCACCGGCCTAGCGAAACGTCGCCCAGAGGGCGATTCGCTTCAGAGAAGCGACGTCTCGGTAGCCCGGTGCGGAAGCGCCGGGCGAACGGGCGAAACGCCGGGGCGAAAACGTCGATCCCTGTTGCGGTAAATTCCCCCCGGTGGACCTCGAAATCCTGAGCCAGCGGCGGGACGATCCCGTTCCCGGCTACGCGCGGCGGCTGCGGCCGCTGCGCCGCATCTGCGCGGCCCTGGTGGGCGCGGTGGCGCTGTTCGCGGCGCTGAGCTGGCTCCTCGTCCGCCAGGCGGGCGAAGCGGTGCCGGGAGCGCCGGCGGCTCTGCCGCTCTCCTTGACCCTCTTCTCCGCGATCCTCATCCTCCTCTCGTCGCGGTTCCGCGGGTCCATCCTGCGGCGGGCCTTTCCGCGCTCGGCGGCGCTGCCGATCGACCCCGAGTCCGTGCTCGCCGCCTACTCGCGGGCCACTCTCGTCAGCTTCGCGATCCTGGAGACGGCCGCCCTCTCCGGAGTGCTGGTGGCCCTCACCTCCGGCTCCGCCGCCTACGGCGTCTGCCTCTGCCTCGCCAGCGCCTTCGCCATGCTCACCCGCTGGCCGCGCGCGGACGAGGTGGACCGCCTCGTCCGCGGCCGCCTGCGCTGAGGAGAATCGGGTATGAGGGGCCTCGCCCGTCTCGTCCTCAGGATCTGGTTTCGCGAAGTCGAGGTCTGCGGCGCCGAGCGCATCCCGCCCGACCGGCCGCTCGTCCTGGTGGCGAACCACGTCAACGGCCTCATCGATCCGCTGCTGCTCATGGCGCCGCTGCCGGTGCAGCCGCGGTTCCTCGCCAAGAGCACGCTGTGGAAGATCCCGATCCTGCGCCCCTTCCTCCGGCTCGCCGGCTCCATCCCCGTCTACCGGCCGCAGGACAAGGAAGACACCTCGCGCAACGCCGAGACCTTCGCCCTCGCCGGCGAGGTGTTGGCGGAGCGCGGCGCCATCGCCCTGTTTCCGGAAGGCAAGAGCCACAGCCAGCCGGGCCTGCAGCCGCTGCGCACGGGAGCGGCGCGCATCGTCTTGGAGGCGGAGCGGAAGCATCCCGGCCTCGGCGTGCGTATCGTGCCCGTGGGCCTGCTCTTCGACGCCAAGGAGACCTTCCGCTCGCGCGTCCTGGTGCAGGTGGGGGAGCCGATCGATCCGGCGCCGGAGATCGCGATGCAGGAGCGCGATCCGGTGGCGGCCGTACGCGCGTTGACCGCCCGCATCGATGACGCCCTGCAGGACGTCACCCTCAACTACGAGACCTGGGAGGACGCGCGCCTGATCGCGCGCGCCGCCGACCTCTACCGCCGCCGTGCGCCCGAGCTGCCGGGGCGGGGGAGGCTCTCCGAGGGATTCGTCTACCGGCGGGCTTTCCTGGAGGGCTACCAGAGGCTGCGCGAGCGCCATCTCGAGCGCGTCACCGCCGCGGCCGCAGCGGTGCGCGAGTACGACCGCCTCCTCCGCGCCTTCGGCCTGCGCGACGACCAAGTGGCCGCCGCCTATCCGCCCTCGCCGGTCCTCCGCTTCGTCATCAAAACTCTGTTGCGGCTCCTCTTCCATCTGCCGATCGCGGTCGTCGGCACCTTGCTCAGCTATCCCATCTACCGGATCGTGGGACCGCTCGTCCGGCGCTTGACCCGCGATCCCGACCAGGTGGCCACCCTCAAGGTGATCGGCTCCTTTTTCCTCTTTCCGCTGGCCTGGATCGCCGAAGGCTGGCTCGCCGGCCACTACTTCGGAGGCTGGATCGGTGCCGCCGTGGCCCTCGCCGCCCCGTTCACCGGCTACGGCGCGCTCCTCTTCCACGACCGGCGAACCATCTTCTGGCGCGAAGCCCGCGCCTATCTCATTCTCAGGACGCGCAAGCGCCTCGCCGCCGAGCTCAAGGCGAAGCGCGAGGCGGTGCTCCGGCAGGTGGAGGAGCTTGAGGCCTTGTGAGGGAACGACTCATTCCCCCGTCTCCTGAGAGAGTGAGAGAAGGGGAGCCGTAGAAGCTTGAGATGCGACCAGTCGCGGGAGGCACGTCGCCTTAAGTCCAGGGAAGGTGTTGTAGACGGCGGCGCGCTCCCGTAGGAGGAGGCTACGCTCCCGTAGGAGGCGCTTACGCGTCATAAGAGGCGCCTACGTGGCCGTAGGAGGGGCCTACGCGTCCATAGCAGGCTCTTACGCGCCATAAGAGGCGCCTACGCGGCCATAAGAGGCGCTTATACGCCGTAAGAGGGGCCTACGCGGCCATAGCAGGCGTTTACGCGCCATAGCAGGCGCCTACGCTGCAGCGGGCCAAGTTCCCGCCAGCAGCAAGAGGGGGAACGTCTCATTCCCTCGATTTCACGCGATGCGGAAGGCCGCCCCCTCACGAGGGAAACCCTCTCTGCTCCCGAGGCAGCGGCGTCTCAAGACTGGGGATAGTAGACGTTGAGGATCGTCTCGAGATCCTTGCGCAGCTTGCCGTATTCAGTCCTGCCGAGACTTCCCCGCGAGACGACCTCGGAGATGTCCTGCAGGCTCCGATGGGCGGCGGGATCCAGCTTCATCTCACCGATCCCAAACTTCTGTCGCCAGAGGAGCCGGCGGAGGAAGGCGCGGGAGTCGCCACGCTGGAAGAAGGACGGCTGCTCGGCGATGGCGGCCAGCCGTCCAGCTTCCGCCCACTGGCCGAAGTCGAGGTGAGGAGCGTCGAAGGCCTCCCTCGTCTGCTGCGCCAACTGCGAAGCCTGTCCGGCGAGCTTCTGTGGCGGAGTCCCGTTCGCGATCGCGGTGGTGATCTCGGTATAGCCCTTCTTCAGGTCGTCGACGAACAACTGGTTCTCCAAGAGCTGGAGGATACGCGCCATGATGTCTTGAGCCCGCTCGCCCTGGCCCGCCTCGAGGCTCACCTGAAGATTGACGAGCTGGACGCCCATCTGGAAGGACGCCGGATCCAGAGGAGCTTCTTCGCCTTCGCCGCCCCCGCCCCGGTATGTTGGGCCGAGCCAGAGTCTGCCGGTTAAGTCCGGCTTTCCCTGAATCGGCGCGGTCACCTCGGCGGTCACCAAGGCAGGAGGCGACGAGAGCAAGGCGTAAGAGGCCCACCCTCCCCCGATTCCGAGCGCCAGAAGAGCGGCAATCCCATACCACCATCGCTTCTCCATACCCTCCTTAGACGGAAAGGGGACGACATTTCCCCCCTCCAGCGTCTCGGATTCCAGTTGAAACTGCAGGGTCTCCACATACACGGCGTAGCACTCCTCACAGTCGGCAAGATGCTCCGTGATGCGCTGGCTCTCCTCCTTCCCGAGGTTGCCGTCGATGTACGCGGCCAGTTCCTCGTCGCTAGGCCAATGCCCGGCGGGAGGTGCTGGTGAGGACTCTTTCCTGGATGCAAATTCCTGCATTTTCGTAAGCCGCCCGATCTCCGCCACTTACTTAGACGGACATCGATGGAAGATTACCCCGGTTTCTCATCGTCGTGCCGAGAATTCCTGGTGCCGAAGATGTCGTCGAGATCCGGGCGCCGGATTCCCTGGCGCTCGAGCGCCTTCCTCAGCTTCAGCTTGATCTTCTCGATCCGCCTATACAGATGCTTCTGGTCCAGTTTTCGTTTCCTGGCAATATCGGCGACCTTGATCCCCTGTAGCCACATCATGATCAGGACGCGGTCCTCCTTGGGAAGCTCCTCGAGACCGCGGTAGAGCTCCGCGTAGATCCTATGGCTCTTTACCGCCTTCTCCTTCTCCTCGAGCCGCTCGTCCGGCCGCAGCTCCCGGGACGCCTCGGCCTGCAGTACCTCCTCGCCGACGAAGCGCCGGACGATCCTCGGAGGGAGGCTGGCCCGCAGATTCCACAGCCTGTCCTCGGGAAGATCCACCCCCTTGTCGCGCAGGATGTGGACGGCCTCGGTGAAGGTGAGCTCATCCCGGACGAGCAGCGTCTCGAGCTGCTCGGCCACCTCGCCCAGCCGCGCAGCCTCGGCGGAAGTGCGCCACTTCCCCCACAGATGATCCCGGAAGTCGTAGAGCAGGTGCTTGACGGTGACGGTGAGAAAAGTCGCGATCTTGCTCTCCCCCTTGAACTTACGGAGCCGGCCATAGTTGTCCTCGATGAGCTTCTCCATGACGTAGCTCTCAAAGTCCTGGGCGTGCTCCGGCTTGAAGCGGGTCCGCCGGCAGGTATGGGCGATGACCGCCTTGATGAGTTCCAGGTGCCCGAGGAAGAGCTGCTCGGGGGTTAGGTTGCCTGGAGGGGCGGGTAGGGTGGCCATGGAGGACGTACCTGGTCTCTGCCTCGGATTGAGCAAGAATGGAGGAGATTCTATAGGACTTTGGCAATCAGTGGATACGGATCGCTCGTAGCCGCGAGGCAATTTGGAAGGAAGCCGCAAGAGGTCACCTTCTATACGCAGAAGCTGTCCTCCGGTTCTACTTAAGGCTGGTGTCATAGGTCGAGGCCACTGACACCGGGCTGATCCGGGAATGAAGATTCCTCGCTAATTTGACTATCGCAATATCTGCACTCCGACCCATGCGGGTCGGCTTCAGCTCGAGGCTGTTACTTTCTTAGACGGAATTCTGCTAATCTAGAAAACGAAACGCTGACCACTGTCATGGACCTGCTGCCCGAAGTCCTTTGCCTCTTCCCGGCTGAAGGGGCACCGCCGGCACGTCCTGGGCAACGATCTCTCGATGAGCCCCAAGTGCCCGAGATAGAGCTGCTCGGGGTGAGGTCGTCCGGGGGGAGGGTGGCCATGGTTGTCGTCAGTAGCTGGCTCGAGAAGCAAAGATCGACAGAACCGCTGGCGGTGAACTCGGCGATGCGCGACCCTCCGGGGGTACGCCGGCTTGCCGGCCGCGTAGGTCGCCGCTGCGGTCGGATCATATTTTTGGGGGACGAGCCGCATTTAGAGGTACTCTTGGCCTGTGACTCTCAAAACTTGTCGGTAGGACGATGGCGGAGCGTTGGCAAATTGCGCCTCGGTCGTCTGCTGTTCCTAATCGGCTCGCTTCTGACCACATGTGTATTTTTCTATTTTCTTTGGGGAAATGCACGCATTCAACACGAGCCACGATTTCAGATTCTGGCCTCGCTCGCCGCCAGACGTCCGATCGAGGGACGCTTGAGCGGCATGGGCTACGCTCCATACGAACCCGGATCCCCCCAGGGCTCGATGTATGCTTCTCGGCGCGCGCTACGAACCCTACTCGGGAACAAGTCGGAAATCGCGCCCGCGGACCTTGCAATTCTTGAGTTTCTGACCGGCAACGTGGATGACGGGATCGAAAATCTGGAAAAGGCATGTCGCGCTGAACGGTTGGAGGCACAGTGCCTAACCGATCTCTCCGCCCTTTACCTCGCTCGGTCTGGCAGGGATGACCTCATTCGAGCCCTTAAAGCATCGTCTCGCGCACTAGAGTCGGGCGCTTTTCTCGAGGCTCTATACAACCAGGCCCTTTGTCTCCAGAGGCTGTCACTCGTAAGCAGCGCGCGTGCAGCGTGGCTGCGGTACTTGCATCGCGATCCGGATTCGTCATGGGCGGACGAAGCCAGGCACCACTTGCAGAGGCTCCCTGAGCTGTTGCAAACCCGGAGCCAGGAAAAGGACCGAGAGGCTTTGGAAAGTGCTGCGCTGGCCGGCGACCTTCCAGCCTTGCGAGAACTGGTATTCAAGGATAACCAAGCGGCACGTGAGTACAGTGAAGAGCAGATTCTCGGTCGCTGGGGGCAGGCATGGCTGGCGGGCAGGCAGGGCGATTCCAGCCGTATGCTCATTTCTGCGCGAGAGATCGGAAAACTCCTCGGCTCGCGGCACGGTGACCAGATGCTTGCGCGCTCCGTGGCCGTGATAGACTATGCCGCCAGCCGCAGAGCCAGTGAGCGTTTGGCCAATCTTGCCAAAGGTCATTCTTTCTATTGGCGAGGTCTTGAATCTCTGGATCGGCTCAATTTCGAGAGATGCAGCGAATTGTTTCTGCGAGCGGGCGGACTTCTCTCCGCGGGAGGGAGCCCCTTTGCAGGTTGGGCGCGGCTCCGCGGTGCTGTTTGCGACCTTCAACAGTTACGCTACGAAACCGCGCTCGCCACCACTACGGCCCTGGCATTATGGGCACGACATAATAATTTCCCGTCCTTGCAAGGCGTTTCGCTCTGGAGTGTCGGTCTCATCCGCAGTGTCCAAGCACGGCCTGCGGAAGCGGTCGTTGCCTACCAAGGAGCCGGAGAGTTGTTCGCCGGACTCGGCGAGAGAGAGAACCTTGCTGCGGTCAAGAGCCTGATCGCCGCATCATTTCGGGATTTGGGTGACGATTACCTGGCTTGGCGTTACGAGCTTGAGGCGTTGCGTCTGCTGCCCTACGTACGCCAACCGCGTAAAAGGCTCCTCGTCCTCGACGAGGCCCAAGCACTGCTTCGCCGCAGTGGCGATTCGGTTGCCGCGCTTCCTATCCAGGATGAAATACTGACTGAAAACGGCGCCGCCAAGCAGACAGCTCTAGTAGTGAGCGGCCTCGGGGACAAGGCGCTCCTGTGTCATGAGCTCGGCTGGACCGAGGAAGCTTTCCGCGCGGTCAAGGAGGCCAAGCTTCGGTTGGAAACTCTCCCCGAGTCGTCGGCGAAAAGGTCCTTGTCTGCCTTCATTCTGCCAATCGAAAGTCAACTTTTCGCTACTTCTGACCCTCTTAAAGCAATTGGATTCATAACCCTAGCCTTGCAGCACTTCGACGAGGTTGATTATGATTATCCCCTTGCGGTTCTTCGCTTCCGGCGAGCACAGGCCTACCTGCGTCTTCGCTCCTTCGCTCGCGCAGAGAAAGATTTGAGTGCGTCGATCCGCATTCTCGAAAAGCAAGGCCGTCAACTACCGGAAGCTAGTCTGCAGGAGCAATTCCTGGGTCAGGCTCGTGAGATCTTCGAGCTCATGGCAGATCTACAACTCCGCTTGGGGCGTCCCGAGGCGGCTCTGGGCTACATCGAACGATTGCGGGCGGGTTCGTTGACCGGTGCGCATCACGGTGAATATGTTCCACTAACTAATTTGATCAGGCACATTAAAGAGGAACTGCCTGAAAGAGTTGTCTTGATCGACTACATCTTTATAGGTGACGAGCTGCATGCGTGGTTGATTCGTCGGGGTTCTACTCGGCACTTCACTCTCGGCTTCAAAAAAGGATCAGTCGCGCAGGATGTAGCTGCTTTGAACCAGTCAATCTCGAACGACGACCGAGGGGAGCTTGGTCGGCAATCGGCGAGGCTCAGGCGACAGCTCCTAGGGACGATCTATCCCTTGGTAGAGCCGGGCGAGAAAATAGTCGTCATTCCGGACGGACCGCTTCATCGGCTTCCCTTTACGGCGCTGTGGAACCGGAGTACTAATCGTTACCTAATTGAGGATCATACAGTGGCGAGTGCCCCAAGTGCATTGGTTTATGTCTTGGCCTCGGTCAAGAGTGATCATGTGGGGGCACAGTTTGCCAGTATACTAAGTCTCGGGGACCCCAGCTTTGATCGGAGGTTTTGGCCATCACTTAAATCGCTAAACGGCGCCCGTGTGGAGGCAGTCGAAGTGGCGCGTCTTTATCCGAGGGCAAAAGTCTTGGTTGGCCATGATGCGACGGTTTCCAATTTTGTGACATATGGCAAGGGATACAATGTGCTCCACCTTGCGGCTCATATGGTAGTAAACCGTGAACAGCCGCTTTTGTCGGTGTTGTTTCTGAGTTCGTCGGATGGAGAGTCAGGGATGCTTTACTCTCGGGATCTATACCATCTGCGTTTTCCCGTCACGCGGTTAGTGGTGTTGGCAGCTTGTACGTCTTTAGGTGAGGCCTCGGGAGGCAGGGAGGGGCTGTCCAGCCTCGCCCGTCCTTTTTTGGCCGGCGGTGTACCGGGGGTCGTTGGGTCGCTATGGCCTGTTGAAGATCTAGGTGCACGCGACTTTCTGTCCAGATTTCATAAAAACCTTCGCCTGCAAGGCGATCCTGCGAAGGCGTTACAAAAGACGCAAATTGATAGTATTTACGGTCGGGCGCTCCCGTCGGCCCAGCCTGCTTCTTGGGCCGCATTTCAATTATTAGGATCATAAGGAGGAAAGCATGGCCGCTCCAATTGTTTATCTGTTTTTCGCTGGTTCTATCGTGTTTGTGCCTCATAAGGATGGGAACAACGACGTTCTCACAGCCTATTTAGTCAAGGACCAGCCCTCGCAGCAGTGTGATCATGTGCCTTCTCTTGCGATTGTTGGTGGTGCGACTATTAAAAATGGATCTTCTTGCGTTGAAGTAGTGAAGGGTATGATTGTTTGTAATCTCTCTGACGTTGTTATTCAGCTGGCCACGCAAAGTTCTGTCTCGCCGCTCCCGAAGGTTCCTCCTGGCTCCGGCCCCCCTTATCTTCCAACCACAAATACTGAAGCAGACGGCGGAAGCTTCGGCTGGGTTATCCGTATGGATAAGGTCGAACCTGGTACGGGGAAAGCGAGGCCGGCCGCCGATCTATCTAAAGAAAGCGATGCCGAGTTTGATTTCGGATGGATGAAAGCATACAACTGCGGGTTCGACGATGATGACGGAGTTCATGCTATGGCGTTCAAGGGCAATGGAGGGTATGTTTCCCAACACGCGCAAGCGGTCTCGGAGGTAGTGATGTTTAAATCAAGCGTAGCGACTTCGAGGCCTATTTTAAGCTTGGTATCGCGCGCTATGCCTCAGGTATCGACCGACATAGAGTTGGACTGCATCGGAGGAAAATGCCCCCTATTGTTATACTCGAATAATATTCAGGCGAGCAGTTGCGTCCAGAGGCAACACTTTCATTTATATCATCCATTTATTGCCAATAGAGGACGCGACGCTACCCCGCAGCCCATTGACCCTCCTCCTCCTGTGAAGAGTGACGATGTCACTTTTAAGTGCGCAGATGTGTTTTTAAGCGAACAAAATCAGGATCTACGAATGGAGATTGATTACTCGTCATTGCTCCGCATATTGTATAAGTACTTCAAGGCAAGCAATATAATTATTTGTCCTCCGGTCGTAATGGGGGACTAAGCGAGACAAACACCGCAACGTCTTTGATCGGTGCAGCGCGTGCCGGTAGCTCTGCGCGGACGCTTCCGCCTCAACCTGAAACCCGCCGCTGCTCCGACCCGTTGGCGTTCATACGGTAGACCTCGAACGAGCCATCCCGCGTGCTCTGGAAGAGCAGGCTGCCGTCGGGCAGCCAGGAGGGCGTCTCGTCGAGGTAAGGACGGTCATGTCGGGTGAGGGTCTTCACCTCTCCGGAGGCGACGTCTATGAGAAGGATGTGCGCGTCTTTCCAATCGTGGCCCCTTATAGATCTGATACGCCACCTCGCGGCCGTCGGGAGACCAGCGGGGGATCTGGAGGACTCCGAGCACCGCGGCGACCAGACGCCGGTTGGCTCCCGCGACTTCGGCGACGTAGTTCGTGGTCTTGGCGGTCGCGAAGTCCTTGAAGTTTGCCGGGGGCTGGCTGAAGAGGAGGTGACAGCCGTCGGGTGACTAGGTGGGCTCCCAGGACTTCTCCAGGCCGGTGGGGAAGGCCTTCAGGTTCGAGCCGTCCGCGTCCATGACGCAGATGCCGTCCACGCCTTTCTCGTCCTCCTGGGTGAAGGCGATCTTCTTGCCGGCGCTGGAGACGCGGGGCCAGCGCGCGTCCTTGCCGCGGGCGAGCGTCCGGCGGTCGGTGCCGTCGGCGCGGATGCGCGTGATTTCGCCGAGGTCGGAGCCCTCGGCGTAGGAGGCGAAGACCAGCCACTGGCCATCCGGGCTCCAGTCCGCGCCGAGATCCGTGCGTTCATCTCTTCGGTGGCCTACCGCTCCGGAAGAGCCAGATTTGAACAGCCCGGGGTTTCAACCCCGGGTAGCGAACCAGCCACTGTTTCAAGTCCCGAAGGGCCGGCCTGAGCGTCAATCGAAGAGGTTCTGATCTGCCGCGGCCAACGCCGGTCAGGCTGGCCCTTCAGGACTTGGAAGGCGGCGGCCATGGTACCCGGGGTTGAAACCGGGCTGTTCAAATTCTGCCCCTACGGAGCGATGACTCCTCGTCAAGTCACGACTTGTCAAGTCATGTTTTGACGATCTCCTTCGCCGCCCCTCACTGCGAGACCCGCCGCTGGTCCGACCCGTCACCCTTCATGCGGTAGATCTCAAACGCCCCGTCCCGGGTACTCTGGAAGAGCAGGCTGCCGTCGGGCAGCCAGGAGGGCGTCTCGTCGAGATAGGGACGGTCGTGCCGCGTGAGGGTCTTCACCTCTCCGGAGGCGACGTCGATGAGGAGGATGTGCGCGTCTTTTCCAATCGGGGCCTTTGTAGACCTGGTAAGCCACCCTGCGGCCGTCGGGCGACCAACGCGGGATCTGGAGGACTCCGGGAACCGCGGCGACCAGGCGGCGGTTGGCTTCCCGAGATTTCGGCGACGTAGATCGTGGTCTTGGCGGCCGCGAGATCCTTGAAGTTTGCCGGGGGCTGGCTGAAGAGGAGGTGCCGGCCATCGGGTGACCATGCGGGCTCCCAGGACTTCTCGAGGCCGGTGGGGAAGGCCTTCAGGTTCGCGCCGTCCGCGTCCATAACGTAGACGCCGTCCATGCCGTGCTCGTCCTCCTGGGTGAAGGCGATCTTCTTGCCGTCGCTGGAGACGCGAGGCCAGCGCGCGTCCTTGCCGCGGGCGAGCGTCCGTCGGTCAGTGCCGTCGGCTCGGATGCGCGTGATCTCTCCGAGGTCGGAGCCTTCGGCGTAGGAGGCGAAGACGAGCCACTGGCCGTCCGGGCTCCAGTCCGCGCCGAGGTCCGTGCGCGGGGAGCCGGTGAGGCGGCGCACGTCGGTGCCGTCGGCCTTCATGGTGTAGATCTGCGCGTGGCCGTCGCGCTCGGACCAGAAGGCGATGCGCTGCCCGTCGCGCGTGGCGACCGGCATCGAGGCATGGCGCGCTGGCGGCTTCGGGGCGGGTTGTTGGGCCAGGGACGCGGGTCCGATGAGGAGAAGCGACGCCGGCGCGGCTAGGCAGAAGGCGAGGTTGCGGTTCATGTTCGGGCTCCTATCGCGGGGCAGCGTACCGCAGGCGGTGGGAAAGGCGAGGGTGGGCTCAGCGGAGAGCGGGTGGGGTGCAGGGAAGGGGTGGTTTTTTGCAGGGGGGATTACTTGACATGCCCCTCCAGAGGGTCCTTGCCGGATGAGGACTCCTGCGCTGCGAAGCCTCACCCCCTGGCCCCTCTCCCTGACGGTAGAGGGGGGACGATTCACGGCCAGTCTTGCTATAGGAGGCCGCCTTTTTCGGCAAAGCCCTTCGTAGGTGTTCCCCCTCGCCCGTCAGGGAGAGGGGGCCAGGGGGGTGAGGCTTCGGAGGGCAGACCGCCGCGAGTCAGGCAAGGTCCTCCTGGAATACACCGCCCCTCCGGCCGGTTCTCCCCTCCGTGCCATCGCTTTTTCGGGCCGGCAGGTGAGCCCTCTTCCCTGGAATCGAGGGCTCAAACCGCCGGTCTTGCGGTGCGGGGCACCCCCGGGTATACTTCGCTTCCCGCTGGCCGACCTACCGGGCTCCCGGCGCTGGCCTTGACGGCGCGCTGGTCTCTCCAGTAGACTCTGCGGGTTTCGCCGCCGATGGTCCCGCCAGGGACGGGGGCGGTTACAGTCTTCAAGCCGAAGACCATACCCTGAACACGGTTCGGGGCCGGAGTGTGGGCCGTCGGATCCCATCGCGGGATGGGCTCCGACTCGTGTCGTCGCTCCGCGAAGCGAGCTCGGAAAACAAGACGGGAGATCGAGGAACGTATGCCGACGATTCATCAATTGGTGCGCAAAGGCCGCGAGCGTGTGCAGTGGAAGACGAAGAGCCCGGCGCTGCAGGGGTCGCCCCAGAAGCGCGGAGTCTGCGTGCGCGTCTACACCCAGACGCCCAAGAAGCCGAACTCGGCGCTGCGCAAGGTGGCGCGCGTGCGGCTGACCAACGGCATCGAGGTGACGACGTACATCCCCGGGGTCGGCCACAACCTGCAGGAGCACTCGATCGTGCTGATCCGCGGCGGCCGCGTCAAGGATCTCCCCGGCGTCCGCTATCACGTCATCCGGGGCACGCTCGACGCCGTCGGCGTGCAGAACCGCCGTCAAGGCCGCTCCAAGTACGGAGCCAAGCGGCCGAAGGCCTAAGGGAGCGATCGGAAAATGCCCAGGCGGAGAGAAGTCCCGAAGCGCGAGATCCTGCCGGATCCGCTGTACAACTCGCAGCTCGTCACCAAGTTCGTCAACGTGGTGATGAAGGACGGCAAGAAGTCGGTCGCCGAGCGCATCCTCTACGACGCGCTGGAGAACATCCGGGAGAAGACGCAGGACGACCCGATGAAGGTGTTCAAGAAGGCGATCGAGAACGTCAAGCCGGCGGTCGAGGTGAAGTCGCGCCGCGTCGGCGGCTCGACCTACCAGGTGCCCGTCGAGGTGCGCCCGTCGCGCAAGCTGGCGCTGTCGATGCGCTGGATCATCAACACGGCGATGAGCCGCGGCGAGAAGACGATGCGCGCGCGGCTGGCGGGCGAGCTCCTGGACGCCGCCGAGAACCGCGGCGGCGCCATCAAGAAGAAGGAAGACACGCACCGCATGGCCGAGGCCAACAAGGCCTTCGCGCATTACCGGTGGTAGTAGGAAAGAGATAGACAGAGAAGAGCGACGAAAGAAGTCAGATCATGGCACGGCAAGTATCCCTCAAAGACACGCGCAACATCGGCATCATGGCGCACATCGACGCCGGTAAGACGACGACCACCGAGCGCATCCTCTATTACACGGGGGTGAGCTACAAGCTCGGCGAGGTGCACGAGGGGACCGCCGTCATGGACTGGATGGTGCAGGAGCAGGAGCGCGGCATCACCATCACCTCCGCCGCCACCACCTGTTTCTGGAAGTCCCAGAGCGGGGTCAACCATCGCATCAACATCATCGACACGCCGGGCCACGTGGACTTCACCGCCGAGGTGGAGCGCTCGCTGCGCGTGCTCGACGGCGCCGTCGCGGTGTTCGACTCGGTGGCCGGCGTCGAGCCGCAGTCGGAGACCGTGTGGCGCCAGGCGGACCGCTACCGCGTCCCCCGCATCGCCTTCGTCAACAAGATGGACCGCGTCGGCGCCGACTTCGAGCGCACGGTGTCGATGATGCGCTCGCGCCTCGCCGCCAATCCCGTCGTCATCCAGCTCCCCTGGGGCCGCGAGGATCACTTCAAGGGCATCATCGACCTCCTCGAGATGAAGGGGATCTTCTACAAGGACGAGAGCCTGGGCGCCGACTACGAGGTGGTGGAGATCCCCGAGGAGTACCTCGACCAGGCGCACAAGATGCGCGAGACGATGGTGGAGGCGATCTCGGAGACGGACGACCAGCTGCTGGAGAAATACCTCTCCGGCGAGGCGGTCACCAACGACGAGCTGCGGGCCGCGCTGCGCCGGGCGACGATCAGCAACCAGGTGCAACCCATCATCTGCGGCAGCGCCTTCAAGAACAAGGGCGTGCAGCCGCTGCTCGACGCCGTCGTCGATTACCTCCCCTCGCCCCTCGACATCCCGCCCATGGAAGGCATCGATCCGCAGAAGGACCAGACGGTGGTCCGCCGGCCGGACGACAGCGAGCCGTTCTCGGCGCTGGTGTTCAAGATCATGAGCGACCCGTACGTCGGGCAGCTCGTCTTCTTCCGCGTCTACTCGGGGCACGTCGAGTCGGGCACCTCGGTGATGGGCTCGAAGAAGGGGCAGAACGAGCGCATCGGCCGCCTGCTCAAGATGCACGCCAACAAGCGCGAGGAGATCTCCGAGGTGTGGGCGGGCGACATCGCGGCGGCGGTGGGCTTGAAGAACGTCACCACGGGCGACACCATCTGCGATCCCAAGCACCCGGTGGTGCTGGAGGCGATGAGCTTCCCCGAGCCGGTGATCGCGGTGTCGATCGAGCCGAAGACCAAGGCGGACCAGGAGAAGCTCGGCATGGCGCTCGCCAAGCTGATGCAGGAGGACCCGACGTTCCGCGTCCACACGGACAAGGACACCGGCCAGACGCTGATCTCCGGCATGGGCGAGCTGCACCTGGAGATCATCACCGACCGCCTGCTGCGCGAGTTCAACGTCGGCGCCAACGTCGGCAAGCCGCAGGTCGCCTACAAGGAGACGATCACGGCGGAGGCCGACGGCGAGGGCCGCTACGTGCGCCAGACCGGCGGCCGCGGCCAGTACGGCCACGCCAAGATCCACATGCGGCCGACCACCGAGGCGGATTTCGTGTTCAACAACAAGATCGTCGGCGGCGTCATCCCCCGGGAGTTCGTCAAGCCGATCGAGCAGGGCATCAAGGAGGCGCTGGAGACCGGGCCGCTGGCGGGTTTCCCGTGCACGGGCGTCGAGGTGGACCTCTACGACGGCAGCTTCCACGACGTCGACTCCTCGGAGATCGCCTTCAAGATCGCCGGCTCGATGGCCTACCAGGACGCCTGCAAGCGGGCGCGGCCGGTGCTCATGGAGCCGATCATGGCCGTCGAGGTGGTGACGCCCGAGGAGTACATGGGCGAGGTCATCGGCGACATCACGTCGCGGCGCGGCCGGGTACAGGCCATGGAGGCGCGCGGCAACGCCCAGGTGATCACCTGCAAGGTGCCGCTGTCGGAGATGTTCGGCTACGCCACCGACCTGCGCTCGCAGTCGCAGGGCCGCGCCACCTACACGATGCAGTTCGCCTCCTATGAGCAGGCCCCCAAGAACGTCAGCGAAGAGGTCGTAGCGAAGGCCGCGGGTTAAGGAAAGGGAGAGATCATGGGCAAGGCAAAATTCGAGCGCAACAAGCCGCACGTCAACATCGGTACCATCGGTCACGTCGATCACGGCAAGACGACGCTGACGGCGGCGATCACCAAGGTTCTGGCGAGCAAGGGCCTGGCGGACTTCGTGGCCTTCGATCAGATCGACAAGGCGCCGGAGGAGCGCGAGCGGGGCATCACCATCGCCACCGCGCACGTCGAGTACCAGACGGACAAGCGCCACTACGCGCACGTCGACTGCCCGGGCCACGCCGACTACGTGAAGAACATGATCACCGGGGCGGCGCAGATGGACGGCGCGATCCTGGTGGTGTCGGCCGCCGACGGCCCGATGCCGCAGACGCGCGAGCACATCCTGCTGTCGCGCCAGGTGGGAGTGCCGTACATCGTCGTGTTCATGAACAAGGTGGACATGGTCGACGATCCGGAGCTTCTGGATCTGGTCGAGCTGGAGCTGCGCGAGCTGCTGTCCTCCTACGACTTCCCGGGCGACGACATCCCGATCATCCGCGGCTCGGCCTTAAAGGCCCTGGAGAGCGGGGACCCGAACAGCGAGTCGGGCCAGCAGATCATGGAGCTGATGGACGCGGTGGACAGCTACATCCCGGTGCCGGAGCGGGCGATCGACAAGGACTTCCTGATGCCGATCGAGGACATCTTCTCGATCTCGGGCCGTGGCACGGTGGTGACGGGGCGGGTGGAGCGCGGCATCGTCAAGGTTGGGGACGAGGTAGAGATCGTCGGCATCCGGGATACGGCGAAGACGATCGTGACCGGGGTCGAGATGTTCAAGAAGCTGCTCGACCAGGGCCAGGCGGGGGACAACATCGGCGTGCTGCTGCGGGGTACGAAGAAGGACGACGTGGAGCGGGGTCAGGTGCTGGCGAAGCCGGGC
>JBKPTH010000013.1:0-88337 GCA_046765915.1 Acidobacteriota bacterium
CCGAGCGCCCTGCAGCACCTCACCTCTGCACCCTGCGTTTGCCAAAGTCGAAAGCGCCATCATCCATCTCTGCGAGCAAGCGAGGCTGGCCGCATGAAACTTGACTCAATTACATCGAATTCGCGGGACCAAGGACTCTAGTTCCTTCTGGTCTCCTCCAGCAGGCCTCCCATGATCCTGATCGACACCGACAACGCGGCGGGTTCTCCTTCAGGAGACGTGGACGATGCCTTCGCCGTCGCGGCCCTCCTCAGGAGCGGCCTGCCCGTCGCGGCCCTGGCCAGCGTGGGCGGCAACACCAGCGAGGTTCAGGCGGACCGCAATAACCGCATCCTGGGCGAGCTTTGCGGGTATACCGGACCGTATCTGCGAGGCGTTGAAGCGGAGGACGTTCCGGAGCGTATCGATCGTGCCGGCGCTCTCCAATCAGCCGGTCCGCTGCGCTACATGGCTCTGGGACCGCTCACCAATCTCGCGGCGGTTCTAGAGATGGTGGCGATCTCCGAGGCCGTCCTCGTCGGCGGCAATCTCACCTCTCGCGGACGGTTCCCTCCCTGGTGGCCGCACGAATTCAACCTGACGCACGACCGCGAGGCGACGCGCGCCGTCTTCGCCTCGGACCTGCCGTTGACGCTGGTGCCGCTGGACGTCGCCCATCGACTGCGGGCCGGTCCTGAAGAGTTGGAGACGCTGCAAGGAGACCTGGGGAGCTTCCTCCGCCGCTGCTCCGCGCGCCGGTCTCGGCGGTCCCTCCTGGTTCGAGGATCGCGCCGCTTTCCCCTGTTCGACCTCGCCGCCGCGGCCTACGTGATCGATCCTTCCCTGGTCACCGTGGAGGAAACCAGCGCCCGGCTCCACTCCAACCTGTGGCTCGAATTCGGCCGCGGTGGCCGGCATCTTCGGGTGATCCGGGACCTCGACGCGGATGCGATCTGGCGGCGATTCGTCGCTCTCATCGCACCCGGGCCGGGCGCCAAGGATCGCAACGATGGGAAACGTCTGAAAGAGCCAGGCAAGCCGTTCGAGATGGCGCAGGCGGGCGACCACGACGCGCATTTACCCTGAAAATCCACCGGCCGCTGGTGGAATTTCAGGGATGGCTCTGCAGGATCGCGTTCCACACCAGGGGATGACTGCCGATCGTCGCGCCGCGCCAGAGCGGGTTGACGGCGAAGAGCAGCAGGTGTCCCTTGCCGAGCGGCACCTCGACCACCGCGGCGCGCTGCGCCAACTCGCCTCCATGCTCCAGCAGGCCCGAGATGAGCAGATCGTCGGCGTCGCCGAAACGCAGCAGCGTCCGCGGGCGGAGCGCCTCGGGAATCACCCACGGGTTGCGGCGCAGCTCTTCGACCCCGAGCGGCCGCGCCTCCCAGCGCTCGACCTTCGGCGGCGCGGGCCGCGCCGGCTGGGGTGGCCGCCCTTGCGGCACGTCTGTGTCCTGGGGACCGCCGCGCCCCGTCGGACGGTCGCCTTCCTCTTCCGGCCAGCCGCCCATCGCCGCCTGGCTCAGCTCGAAGCTCAGCCCCTCGGCGCTGTAGACCGGCAGGCGGTCGCCCAGCCCGTCGGCGATCGGTGACTTGGCGTCGGGGAAACGCGCGTCGAGCACGCTGCCGACCACCCGCAGGCTGCCGGGGCTCGCGACGCGCACGCCGGGAGCCATGCCGGCGGTGATCAGCAATCGCGCCGTATCCTCGACGGCGACGAGCAGGCCTCCCTGCTCCACGAACCGGCGCAGGTTCTGGAGCCCGGTCCATCCCAGGCCCGGCCGCTGATCGTCGGTCGAGTCGATGCGCCCGAGGTTCGGCGTCTCGGGCGTCGTCTTCCAGGGCATCGGCTCGCCCCACATCGGCAGACCGGTGACGATGCGCAGCGGATCCCGGTAGCCCACGGGCGGAAAGAGGATGACGTCGTAGCGCGTCACGAGGCTCGCATCGGCCGCCACGTCCTGAGTGCTGATGTAGTCGTAGGGGATCTTCAGCAGATCGAGACGCTGGCGCCACCAGCCCTCGGTCTGCGTGTCGAGCCAGGTGTGCAAGAGCGCGATGCGCGGCTTCGCCACCGCTCGCGCCGCGACCTTCGGCGCGGCCGCGATCGCGTCCACCCCGACGCCGGCCCCCGCGGCGGCGCTCTCCAGAGCGTCCTTCGCGATGCCGCGGACCAGCCAGGTGCCGCGCGGATAGGCGCTGTCCGGGGTCCGGAACGGCTCGGCCGCGGCCTCCACCGTGGCGTCCCCGAGCGCGTAGCGGAGACTGAACATCGCGTCATCGCCGCGCTGGGGCACGACGAAGACGGGGCCGCCACCCGTGACGCCGCCGCGCAGCCGCACCGGCGCCTCGACGCGGCTCATCGGCGCCGCCAACGCCTGGCGATCCGTGATGCGGACGGCCTCGGTATCGAACAGCGCCGGGAAGCTCCAGCCGGTGTCGTCGTACGGATTCTTCTGCGGATCGTCCGGGCTCCAGTACTGGCGGTCGAGCAGAGCGTCGGCGATGCGGCTGTAGGGCTGATCCATGCGCACGACGTAGCTGCCCGCGGGGAACGTCCGCTTTTCGGGCGCCTTTTTCTTGGAAGAATCTTTGGCGTTCTTGTCCGCATCCGCGCCGTCCTTGGTCTTCGGGCCTTTCTGGTCCTTCTTCTCGGACGTCTCGGCGCTCTCCACGGTCACCGTGAATGGCCGGTCGGCGCGCGAGATCTCGACGTGCTGCAGTTGCAGGACCCGCAGCAGCTCGGCCTGGGCGCCCGGGCGCCGGTCGTCGGCGGGCAGGACGTACGCCGCTGGTCCCTCGCGTTCCGGCTTCGCGACCGAGCGCTTGCTCTTGGCCCAGAAATTCCTCAGCAACTGCTCGCGGTTCTCCGCCACGAACGCCAGCGAGACCAGCAGGCCGGTTTGCTCATAATTGTTGTTGTTGCGCTGCGACCACGAGACCGTGCGGTACGGCGGGTCCTGGCGGTACCAGGTGCGGGACGCCTCGCCCGCATCGAGCTCGCGCGTCTCCGTGTCGGCGCCGCGATTGCCGAACGTCTCGTAGAGCCGCGACACGCCATTGTGCATCGCCGCCATGAACATCAGGTAGCCCGGGCTCCAGGTGTCGAAATCCCCGTGGGCGAAGACCCCCGGCATGCCGAGCTTGTTCATCTGCGCCACGTTCGTCCATCCGAAGAGCTGCCATTCGTTGGTGAGGATGGGATCGACCCAGGCGTTGTAAGGGCCGTCGCCGATCGTGTTGTCATAGAGGAACGGCACCGACTCATGCAGATCGTGCAGCACCTGGGCGTGCCAACCGAGATACGTATCCAGCACTTGGCGGGAGAGCGAGAGCGTCAGCCCCATGGCATCGCGGTTGTTGTCGTGCGCCACGTAGTGGCCCCAGTACGTCAGCATGGGGGTGTTCGCCTGGGGATGAGCGAGATGCCAGCGATACACGTCCACCATGCGGTCGCGACCGTCCACCTCGACGACCGGCGTGATGAGCGTGATGACGTTGTCGCGGATGGCGCGGATGTAAGGGCTCTCGTCCACCGCCAGCCGATAGGCGAGCTCCATCAGCGCGGTGGGCGCGCCGGTCTCCGGAGAATGGATGGTGCCCGTAATATAGTAGACCGGCACGCTCGCGGTGATCAGGCTCTCGGCGCGCGCGTCGTCGAGCTTCAGCAGCCGTGGGTCCGCCAGTTGCGCCAGCCGCGCGTCGTTCTCCTGCTGACGCTGGAGATTCGCCTCCGAGCTGACCGCCACCGCGATCCGCTCCCTCCCCTCCTCGCTGGTGCCGATCGAGATCACCCGCACCCGGGGGCTCGCCGCCGCGAGCATGCGGAAGTAGCGATGGACTTCCTCCGTGTACGGCAGGATGCCCGGCGCCCCGGCGACGTCGCCGAGCACCGCGCTCGGGCTCGGCACTGTCGCGGACGCCGGTAGGTAGTCCGTGAGCGGCGAGTTGAACTCCGGCGCCGTGGTGTACTTGCGGATCTTCGCCGTGGCCTCGGCATCCATCGGCTGCGAAAGATCGGGCTTGAGCTCAACGGGGATGCGGGTCTGGGCGGAAAGAGGAGCTACCCCTCCAATCATCGACAGCAGAACGGCAAAAGCAAATCGGCGCATCCGTGGTCCTCCGGGAGAAGTCGAGGCGTGACTGCGCGGATGTTATCTCACGCCTTCCCGATATAGTCTTGCCTCATGGACCCGGAACACATTCGGCGCATGGTGGCGGGCTGGCAGATGGTTGAGGAGCGAGAGCGGGAAGAGCGCCGCAAGGCGGGGCCTGACCCTGCCGCGGCCGTACAAGGAGCCCTGGAGCTCATGGATCTGTTCGGCGAGATGCACGGCTGGCCTCCCCCCGAAAACGAAGCTCGCCGCCGTGACGACGAGCTGGCACGCGAGCGCTGGGTCCGCGTCCGCAACTACTATCGAGCCCATGGCAAAACGGCCAAGCCGGAAGATCCGTAAGGCTCTTTCCGATCTGACGAAGGCTCTCCAGCGAATCGACTCCCCCAGTATGGTGATCGGGGGGATCGCAGTCATCGCTCATGGAGTGGCTCGCCAGACCGTCGATATCGATGCCACGATTCTCGCCACTCGGCTCGATGCTTCTCAACTCCTCAAGGTTCTGGCAGGCTACTCGATTCGCCCAAGGATCGCCGACGTCTCAGACTTTGCCGAGAGGAGCCAAGTCCTGTTGCTCGTGCACGAAGAGACGCAAGTCACTCTCGAAGTCAGCCTTGCCTTCTCCCCCTTCGAACAGGAAGCTCTGGAGAGAGCCGTCGAGGCTGATTTCGCGGGGATCAGAATCTCTGTCGCCGTTCCTGAAGACCTGGTAATTTACAAGGCGCTCGCTTGGAGGGATCGAGACCGATACGATATCGAGCAACTCCTCACGTTGCATGTAGACCATATCGATCTAGACAAGGTGCGAGCTTTCGTTCGTGAGTTCGCCCAAATCCTCGGCGCGCCGGAGCGGGTTACCGAGTTCGATCAGCTCGTGCGCAAGGTCCTTGGCTCCCGTGGCGTGGAGCCGTGAACCGCCTCAATATCCCCTATTTCCCCGAGGTTATCGTGGCCTCAAAAAAAGGTTCAAAACCCTCCGGATCCCTTCCCGATGAGGCCGATCGAATGCGGGCTCCCAGCGGCGGTGCTTGTCACGGTCAGAGTCGCCCGCACAATGGCGCTGCTGGCGGGCCGGAAGGTCAGCTGGAAGCTTCGCTGCGCGCCGTGCGCCAGAGTCCCGCTGAAGGCAGGCCACTGGAACGCGGAGCTTGGCGGAGAGGCCTGGAACGAGATACTGACGGTGACTCCGGTCTGATTCTCGATCGTCAGTGTCCGGGTCGCGAGGGTTCCCAGCCGCACAGAGCCAAACGTGATCACGTCAGGCCGGAAGTCCAGTGTCCCCGCCGGACCGGGCTCAAAGCCTCCAGGGCCCTTGCCGACGACTCCGATCGAGTGCGGGCTCCCAGGGGCGGTGCTTGTCACAATCAGCGTCGCCCGCATGATGGCGTTGCTGGTGGGCTTAAAGGTCACTTCGACGCTTCGCTGCGCGCCGGGCGCCAAGGTCCCGCTGAAGGCCGTCCACTGAAAGACGGATTCCGGCAGCGATGCCGGAAAGGAAAAATCAACCGCCGTTCCGGCAGAGTTCTGAATGGTCAGCGTCCGCGTCTGGACCGAGCCCGAAACGGACCCAAAGTTGATGACCTTCGGTCTGAAGGTCAGCGACTGCGTCCACACGCCATTGTCGGGGGTCTGCGGGCAATCGAACGCGTTGAGACAGCGGTAGCACCAGTTCCGGTAGCGGACGACTACGATGTCGTTGCGGAAGCAGAGCGGGCACTGAGGGGTGGGTCCTGGCCTCGGTCGCTGCTCGATCGGTGCAGTCCAACCGCGATTGAATCCGCGCGAGAACACCTGCTCGACACAGGCGTCGTGATTCACCTCGAACGAGCCGACGGGGTCGTCCGGGTTGCAGAAGATGAAGCACTCGTCGGCTTCCTTGACGCGCACGGAGCTCGAGCCCAGTGAGGTCGGCGGGGTTCCCGGCGGCAGTGACCGGCACACGGCAGCCTGCTTGAGCGGGTAGCGCCGGGGCGAGTCGGCTTCCCCGAGGATGCACCGCCACTCCCATTGCGGGCGAGCAGTCTCCCCCGTAACCCTCTCGAGACCCTGGAAGTTTGATGCCCACACGTCCGTGTCGTACGATGTGCGCTCCAGCGTCGGAGCTCCCGGTTGGGCCTCTTCGCCCGTGCCGAGCGCGGCCGGCACGTCGCCGGCCTTCGCTCCTCCGGATTCCGTCATGTACATGTACGAGGGCGGGTTCAGCGGGCCTTCGTGACAGTCGCTGATGCTTGCGCTCTGCAGCTCGGGATAAGAACAGAAGAAATCCCTCCGGCATGGACCACAGTCGCGAGGGCAGCTGGCGCACGTCTCGGGGGGAATAGCACTGCTCTTGCAGACGCCGTCGCCGCATACCTCGACGGCCAGGGAGCGTTCGGGAGCGAACGCCGCGACGAAAGCTGCGGCCTGAACGAAGAAAAAAAGGTGAGTTGGTTTGCGCATGGTTGTCTCCGTTCGGTGTACAACCTTCGAGGGTTTTCATCGCGGGACGTCCTGGCCGCGGATCAGGAGGACATTGTGTCTTATAGCCGACCGCGCGAAGGGATGGCAATCGTTGCTGGGATCGCGACGCTGGAGGTCGTGGAGGACCGAAGCGGCAAGGCCGTTCCGATCTGGGCGCACCTCCGGCGGCGCGATCCCGCACGCCACGCACGAAGATCAGCCGCGGGAATTTCCTCCCGCTCCGGGAGATTACAGACTTCGAGCCCGTAGAGGGCCCCCCTTGGCAGACGGCGCGCGATGTGACATGCTGCGCGCCGGCCGTGACAGCCAAGGAAGGCTGAAGCGGTTTTCATCGGGCTTCATCGCCCAACGGCGGCCTCGCCGGCTTAGTCCTCCGTTCAAATCCTGCCGGATCGTTCGAGCGGCGTCGAGACCCTGCTCCAGGAGCATGGCCCGCGCCCTCAGAAAGTACACGTGTCATCCAGATGAGTTTTTCCAGTTTCAAGCTTGATCCCAGCCTGCTGCGCGGCGTCGCCGCCCTCGGCTTCACCGAACCGACTCCCATTCAGCGCGACGGCATTCCGCCCGCCCTCGAAGGGCGCGACCTCCTGGCATGCGCCATGACGGGTAGCGGCAAGACCGCCGCCTTCGCCCTGCCGATCCTGCAGCGGCTGATGGGCAAGCCGCGCGGCACCACGCGGGCCCTCGTCCTGGCGCCCACGCGCGAGCTGGCGGCCCAGATCGTCGAGCACTTCAACGCCCTCGGCCGGCATTCCGGCCTCAAGGCCGCCGCGGTCTACGGCGGCGTCGGCATGCAGCCGCAGGAACGCGCCTTGCGCAGCGGCGTGGACATCATCGTCGCCTGTCCGGGCCGTCTGCTGGATCACTTCCGGCACTCGTACGCCAAGCTGGCCGGCCTCGAAGTCCTGGTGCTGGACGAAGCCGACCGCATGCTGGACATGGGCTTCCTGCCCGACATCCGGCGCATCCTCAAGCATCTGCCGCCCGTCTCCCAAACGCTCTTTTTCTCCGCCACTCTGCCGCCGCCGATCCGCGAGCTGTCGCGCGAGATGCTGCGCAACCCCGTGGCGATCAACGTCGAGCGTCCCGCGGCGCCCGCCACCGGCGTCCGGCACGCGGTCTATGCGGTGCGGCAGGAGGTCAAATCCGCCCTGCTGCTCGAGCTGCTGCGGCGGGAGGACGCGATCGCCAACGCGCTCGTCTTCACGCGCACCAAGCACCGCGCCAACCGGCTCGCCCAGTTCCTGCACCGCAACGGCGTCGCCTGCGAGCGCGTGCACGGCAACCGCAGCCAGGCGCAACGCACGGAAGCGCTGGCCGGCTTCAAGGGCGGCCGCTTCCGGGTCCTGGTCGCCACTGACGTCGCCGCGCGCGGCATCGACGTCGAGGGCCTCTCGCACGTCGTCAACTTCGACGTGCCCCACGTGCCCGAGGACTACATCCACCGCGTGGGACGCACGGCCCGCGCCGGCGCCACCGGCGAGGCGCTCACCTTCGTCTCGCCCGAGGAGGTCAACGAGCTGCGGGCCATCGAGCGCACGGTCGCCAAGGTGCTGCCGCGGCGCACGCTGGAGGGCTTCGATTACCAGGCCCGGCCGGCGGAGCGCCTGGAAATCCCCGTCGCCGAACGTCTGGCGGCGATGCGCGCGCAGAGGTCCCGCGGCCCGGCGCGCGGCAGAACGGACCACGGCGCCGCACGCCCCCACGACTCCCGGCGCCGCGGCTCCGAGGCGAGCCGGCCGGCGGCTCGCGCCGCCTCTCCCGGTCCCCGCCGGCGGAGCTGGTAGAGCCGCCGCTCGGACTCATGAAGCTCTGGATCGACGCCGATGCCGCTCCGCGCGACGTCAAAGAGATCGCCTATCGGGCGGCCCGGCGGCTCGAGCTGGAGACCGTGCTGGTGGCCAATCAACGGCTCTCGGCGCCGTTCGATCATCCCTTCGTCTCCACCGTGCGCGTGGAGGGCGGCCCGGACGTAGCCGACCGCCACATCGCCGACCATGCCGCGCCGGGTGACGTCGCCGTCACGGCCGACATTCCTCTCGCCGCACGGCTGGTCGAGAAGGGAGTCACCGTGATCGATCCGCGCGGCGAGGAATACATGGCGGAGAACGTCGGCGAGCGGCTCGCCGTGCGCGATCTCATGGACGGGTTGAGAGGAGCGGGCATGCTCACCGGCGGCCCGCGGCCTTACGGCCCGAAGGACCGGCAGGCCTTCGCGGCGGCGCTGGACCGCGTGCTCGGCCGCGCTTTGCGGCAGCGCTGAGCCGGTCCCGGGACTCGGCGCTGAATTCGTCTACAGTCCAACCCCATGAATCTCTCCCCCGTCCTCCGCCTGCTCTATCGCGGACCGCGCGGCGCCGCGCCCGGTGTGGTGAATCCGTATCGCGAGGCCTTCCCGGAGCTGGACGGCCCGGCGGCGGCGCGGGGCCGGCGGGAGAACCTGGAGGCCTATCTCGATCGCGTGGGAGTGCCCCGGCTGGTGCTTCTGGGCGAGGCGTTGGGATTCCGCGGCGGGCGGTTCTCGGGCATCGCCTTCACCAGCGAGCGCCAGCTCGCCGGGCCGGCGGAGCGGCGGCTGCCGTGGGGCGGCTCGCCGTTCCGCGCCACCAGCCGCAATCCGGCCCTCTGGCTGGAGCCCTCCGGCAGCATCGTCTGGGGCTCCCTGGGCGGCGAGGTGCGGGGAGCGCTGGTGTGGAACGTCTTCCCGTGGCATCCCTATGGCGCCCGGGGGCCGCTCAGCAACCGCACGCCGGAGCGCGGCCTGGTGACCTCGAACCTGCACGTCCTGGAGCGGCTGCTGGCGGAGATCGACGGCGCCCGCGTGCTCGCCGTCGGCCGCACGGCCCAGGGTGCGCTGGCGGCGCTCGGCGTCGAAGCTCCGGCGCTGCGGCACCCGGCGCATGGCGGGGCGGAGGTCTTTCGCCGGCAGTTGCGGGATTGGACCCGTCAGCCGATGCGCGCGTCGAGCAAATCCAGCACCTCGGAGTCCGCTTTGGCGTCGAACTTGCGCGCGAAGTAGTAGGGGCCGCTGGTGAGGATAGGGAGATCCTCCACGGTCAGGACGCGCGGCCGGCCATCCCTACTCCCGAACATGTCTACATAGCGCAGATCGTCGTTCGCCAGTTGAAACCGCCCGCTGTTGACGAGCAGGGTCTGCACGACCGCCTCGTCGGGACAGATGGTGCGGCGGAGCCATTCGATCAAGCCGTCGCCGCTGCGGAGGCGCTCGGCCAGATAGTCGGTACAGGTCCGGCGGAGGACCGTCCACTGGGTGCCGGCGTAGCACCGGACGCTCTCGTCGAACGGCTGCCGCCGGCGGCGGCGCACGCCGATGCGAGGGCCGTACGTCAGGTGACAGTGGACGATTGACTGCAAGCGGTTGCCCGCCTGGAGCACGCGCAGCGCGGGGCGCACCCATCCCGGAGCGTCGGAGTACTGGTAGTAGTAGCGCACGACGCCCTGGCGGCGGCGCCCCCAGGGGTTCAACGGATCGGCCGCATCCCAGAAGCGGAGGAAGCCGTCATGCTCGGTGGCGGCGAGGAGATCCTCGAAGGTCCGTAGCGGCCGGGTCGGATAGTCCTGCGCCGAGAGATAGACGAGCCAGTCGTAGTCGATGCCATGCCCGGCCAGCCAGTCCACGGCGTCGAAGTACGGCTCGATGAGCGAGAAGTAGCCGCGCTTCGCCGGCTCGCGAAACGCGAAGACGTCGACGCCGAGCGCCTGGCGCAGCTCGTCCGCCGAGGCATGGCCGGCGAATCCGTCGTGGCCGATCAGGATGAAGCTCGCGGGGCAAGAGCGCTGGAGCGTCGCCACCAGCCGGCTCACCTGGGACGGCCCGAGGTGGTTCTGGATGAAGTAGCAGACTCGCACTGTTCCCATAAACCTCTTTCGGTGTTAAGCTTATAGGAGCTTCTCGATGCGGCCCGCCAGCCGCAGGAGGTTTCGCCATGCGCTCTCGCGTTGGGATCCTGCTCCTTTCCCTGGCGCTGCTGGCCCTGCCGGCGGCGGCGGACGTCTTCCACGTGATCCTCAAGAACGGCTCGGAGGTGCTGACGACGACCCAGCCGCAGCAGGCGAGCTTCGATCCGAACATGGTCCTCCTGCTGACCGAGGTGGGCAACTGGGTGGGCTTCGCGAAGGACGAGATCGACAGCATCCGCGCCGAGGATCCGACGGACGGTTACGGCGTGCGCATCAGCGACAACGTCATCGCGCTCGGCTGGTCGCCGAACGACCTGCCGGGGGCCGATGGGAAGGCGCCCGACGTCAACGACCGCTTCGCCAGCATCGCCGAACGGATGCTCGAGGCCGCGGAGAGGCAGCAGAACTACTCGATCCAGCAGTTCGTACAGCCGGAGGGGTCGCAGGGCATTCCGGCGAGCTTCGGGGGCTACGCCGGCGGGACCACCGCGGGGTTCAGCGGTCTTCCCCTGAACCAGGCCCCCCTCGAACAGCAGGATCGCCTCCCTCCGCCGTAGTCGCGGCGTAGCAACGGCCTTTGGCGTCCCCCGCCGTGGGGGACCCTCTTTGACAACCCAGACGGTGCGGTGACGCCGGGACTCCCAGACAGGAGGTCCTCGCGTCTCGAGAGGGAAGCCGGTACGAAGCCGGCGCGGCCCCCGCCACTGTAACCGGGTACGAAACCGGAAGCGCCACTGCGCGGGCGCGATCTCCCGAATCGGGAGGTTGCCCGCGTGGGAAGGCCCGGGAGTAGGACGATCCGGAAGCCAGGAGACCTGCCGCACCGTCCGAACGCCTCCCGCGGGGTGCGGGCGAAGGCCGCCCGGTGCTCCGTGCTCCTTCCGCCCCACCCCTCGCGGTGGGGCGTTCGCTTTTTGAAAGGAGCATGCGAATGCAGCGGTTTCTTCCCATCCTTCTCGCCGGCGTCCTCGGGGGCGGACTGCCGGTCCTGGCGCAGGAACCGGCGCAGGATCCGGATCCGGTCCCCGTCTTCCAGGACACCGTCGTCGTCAGCGCCTCGCTGGAGTCCGAGGAGCGGAAGGACGTCCCCGCCGCCGTCACCGTCATCGATCACGAGGAAATCGAAGCCCGGCAGGCGGTCGAGCTGCCGGATCTACTGGCGACCCTTCCCGGCGTGCTGCCGGTCCAGACGGGCTCCGCCGGCCAGCAGACGTCGGTCTTCACGCGCGGCGCCGAGTCCGACCAGACGCTGCTGCTGTGGAACGGCATCCCGCTCAACGATCCCTTCTTCGGCGCCATCAACTGGCAGTTCTTGCCCCTCGACGGCGTCGAGCGGGTGGAGGTGGTGCGCGGACCGTTCAGCGCCCTTTACGGCAGCAACGCCGTGGGCGGCGTGGTGCAGGTGTTCACCGGTACGCGCCAGGGAGGGACCCTGCACCTCGAACGCGGCGGCAACGGCTACGGGCGCGGCGGGTTCGCCGCCGGGAAGGATCACGGCCGCCTGCGCCTGGACGGGACGGGCAGCTTGCGGCGCGGCCACTTCGAGCTCGACAACGATTTCTTCTACTACGACGAGGGAACCGTGCGGGCGCTGTGGACCCTGGCGCCCGGCGTGAGCCTCGGCGTGCTCGGGCGGGCGAACGAATCGCGGACGGGCATCCCGCTCTCCGGCGGCCAGCCGACGCCGCACCGCGAGATCAACTGGCTGGAGCACGAGGTGGCGGTGCCCTTCCGCTTCCAGCGCGGAGCGTGGGAGATCGAGAGCCAGCTCTCGCAGACCCGGTTTCACAACGACTTCACCGATCCGGACGATCCGTTCGGCGCCATCGATTCGGGCACCCGGTCCGAAGCCCACCGCGGCCGCGCCGTGGCCACCTGGACGGCCGGCCGCGACCTCTGGATCGCCTTCGGCGGCGACTGGGAGCGCCTGGAGGCCACGAATCGCTCGGGATCCCTCACCCAGGTCGACGCCGCTCGCCAGCGCACCTGGGCGGCCTTCGGCCAGACGAGCTATGGCCGCGGCCCGCTGCGCTTCGACCTCGGGCTGCGGCGGGACGACAACGACGTCTTCGGCGCCCAGACCAGCCTGCGCACGGGGGCCGTCTTCGCGCTCGCTCCGGGCACGCGGCTGCGGGCGAGCTACGGCGAGGCGTTCCGCGCGCCTTCGCTGGGCGACCTGTTCTTCCCCTTCTTCGGCAATCCGGAGCTGCAGCCGGAGCGCTCGAAGAGCTACGAGCTGGGAGTCGAGCGCGAGGCGGGAGGCTGGCGCTTCGCCGTCACCGGCTTCGAGAGCCGCCAGCGCAACCTGATCGACTTCGATCCCGTCACCTTCGTCAGCGTCAACGTCGGCCGGGCCAGGATGCGCGGCGTGGAAGGGGAGGCAGGCTTCCGGCACGGCATCTACGCGGCGCGCCTGAGCGGCACGTATCTCGACGCCGAAGACCTGGACGCCGGGACGCCCCTGCAGCGGCGGCCGAAGCACAGCGCGGGCCTCCTCCTCACGGCGCGGCCGGGCGACTGGACCCTCAATCTCGAAGGCCGCTACGTGGGAGCCCGCCCGCAGCTCGACGAGGTGACCTTCACCATCCGCGACAATCCGAGCTACACGCGCGTGGACCTCGCGGCGCGCTGGCAGGTGCGCCCCTGGGTCGCCCCCTACGCCCGCGTCGAAAACGCCGCCGACGAGGAGTACGAGGAGGTGCTGCGGTACCCCACACCGGGCAGGACGTTCATCGGAGGCGTGGCGTTTGAGTTCTAACCTTTTCTTTCCCCCTCTCCAGCTCCGCTGGAGAGGGGGCCAGGGGGTGAGGTCTCGAAGGGCACGCCCCCTGTTCCTCCTCCCCCTTGTACTCCTCCTCCTTTCCTCTTGCCGTGAAGACCGCCCGACCGTAGCAACCCCTTCTCCTTCCACCCCCCGCCGCGTCATCGCCCTAACCCCCAGCCTGGTGGAGACCCTCTTCGCCCTGGGCTTAGGCAACCGGGTGGTCGGCGTGGGCGATTACGTCTTCTGGCCGTCCGAGGCCGCGCGCAAGCCGAAGATCGGCGGTCTGTTCAATCCCAACCTGGAACGCATCGTCTCGTTGAAGCCGGACCTCGCCGTCCTGCTGCCCAGCGAGCGGGACCTGGCGATCCGGCTCAATCCTCTGGGGGTGGACGTCCTCGTTGTGCCGGACGAGACGCTGGCCGAGGTCGAGGGCTCCTACCTCACCATCGCGCGCCGCTGCGGCGTGCCCGAGGCCGGCGAGCGGCTGGCCGCGCAATGGCGGACCGATCTCGCGCCCCAGCCGCTGCCCGGTCCACCGCTCAAGGTGATGATCTCCGTCGGCCGGTCCGCGGGACAGCTCGGCGAGGTTACGGCGGCGGGGCGGAGGACCTTCTACGACGAGCTGCTGACCCGGCTCGGAGCGGTCAACGTCTTCGCCGACGCGCCGACCCGTTATCCGCAGGTCGGCCTGGAGGAGATCGTGGCGCGCAAGCCGGACCTGATCCTCGAGCTGCGCCCCGATCCCCTGACGCCGGAGAGGAAGGCCGCCGTCGTCCAGGACTGGTCGGCGCTGCCCCAGATCCCGGCCGTGCGCAACGGCCGGGTCAAGGTGATCGCCGGCGACTACACGATGCTCCCCGGGCCGCGCCTGCCGCGGCTGTATCGGGAGATGCGGGAGGCGATGGCCCCTTGATCCTCCTCTCCGCCCGCCACCTCGAATGGCACGCCGGCGGCCGCACCATCCTCGGCCCGCTCGATCTCGACGTGATCCGGGGTGAATGCCTCGCCGTGGTGGGGCCGAACGGCGCGGGCAAGACGACGCTGCTGCGCTGCCTCACCGGGCTGCTGCGGCCGACGCGCGGCGAGCTGCTCTTCGGTGGCCGCGCCTTCGCGACGCTCTCACGGCGGGAGCTGGCGCGGCGCATCGCCTACGTGCCGCAGATCCGGCCCTCCCGCGTGCCGCTTACGGTCGAGGAGATGGTGATGCTGGGGCGCTATCCGCACCTCTCGCCGTTGCAGCTCGCGCCGCGGGCGCGGGATTTCGCGGCGGTCGACGAGGCGCTCGCCGTGGTCGGCATCGAGGCGCTGCGGAAGCGTCCGGCCGACGAGCTTTCCGGCGGCGAGCGGCAGGCGGTCTTCATCGCCGCCGCGCTGGCCCAGGAATCCGAGGTGATGGTGCTCGACGAGCCGACGATCCATCTCGACGCCCGCCATCAACACGACCTCGCCGCGCTCCTCCTCCGCCTCAAGGAGACCGCCGAGCGCACGATCGTCCTCGCCACGCACGACCTCAACCTCTCCTCCCTGTTGGGAGATCGCCTGCTCGCGCTCTCGGCAGGCCGGGCGCTCGCTCTCGGCCCGCCGGCGGAGATCGTGCGGCCGGACGTGCTCGACCGCCTCTATCAGGCCCGCTTCGAGATCGTCCGCGGCGGCGAGCGGCCGGTCACCGTCCTGGACCTCGGCGCATGAGCCCGTCGCCGGCGCGGCCGCGCCTCGCTTTGCTGCTGCTCTTCGCCCTCTGGCTGGCGACGCTGATCGTGGCGCCGCTCGTGGGCAGCCAGCCGGTGTCGCTCGCCGACGTGGCGCGCGGCGAGCCCTCGGCGGCGTCGATCTTCTGGCAGATCCGGTTGCCGCGGGTGCTGCTCGCTCTCCTCGGCGGCGCCGCGCTCGCCGTCTCCGGGCTGGGGTTCCAGACCCTGTTCCGCAATCCCATCGCCGAGCCCTATACGCTCGGCATCTCCAGCGGCGCGGCGCTGGGAGCGGTGCTGGCCCTGCGTCTCCAGGGCGGCGAGATGCTCGGGCTGCCGCTGGTGGCCCTCGCCAGCTTCGCCGGCGCGCTCGCCGCGGTCTCGCTCATCGTCGGCCTGGCGCTGCGCCGCGAGGGAGTCGAGACCGCCACGCTGCTCCTCGCCGGCGTCGCCGTTTCGCTCTCCTGCTCGGCGATCATCCTCTTCCTCCAATATCTGGCCGACTCCACGCAGACCTTCCGCATGGTGCGCTGGATGATGGGCGGGCTCTCCGTCGTCGGCTACAAAGAGGTCCTCTGGCTGCTGCCTTGGGTCCTGGGCGGGGCCGCCACCCTGCTGGCGCTGCGCTGGGAATTGAACCTTCTGCTGACGGGCGAGGAGCTGGCCGCCAGCCGCGGCGTGGACCTCGCCCGCCTGCGCCTCAAGGTGCTCCTCGCCACCTCGCTGATGATCGGCGCGCTGGTGGCCATCGCCGGGCCGATCGGTTTCGTCGGGCTGATCGTGCCGCACATGCTGCGCCGCCTGGTGGGGCACGACCATCTCTTCCTAGCGCCGGCCTGCTTCTTCGCCGGCGGCGCCTTCCTCGCCCTCTGCGACGCCGCGGCCCGCACGCTGATGGCGCCCGCCGAGCTGCCGGTGGGCATCCTCACGGCGCTGCTCGGCGGGCCGTTCTTCCTCTGGCTTCTGGTATGGCGGAAGAGAGGCTGAACGTGGTATAATTTTTATCGGCGATGACCTGTCGCCCAACCCCGTTCGGTCTCCCCCCGCGAGACCCTCGACCGGGGCAAAGGGGTTCTCAAGCCTCGGGTCGTGTGATTCGTTTCTCTGGTGCGCGAGGTCAGGCGGGGGCTGGCGTCGTGTGACCAGGAGACGAACACATGACCCTGCAAAAGAAACTCAAGAAAGCCGTCCGCGCCCGGTCCGAAAAGACCGGCGAAAGCTATACCGCCGCCCGCCGTCAGATCCTCCTAGCCCGCGCCAGGAAGGCGGAGCCCGCGAAGCCGTCCGTCGTTCCCGAATCCCGCGTTGAACCGCCGCCGGCACCGGCGCCTCCTCCCGTACCCGCTCGCTCTCCTCGGGGCCAGGTCAGCGACGAGTCGGCGCGCAAGAAGACCGGCCACGGCCTCGACCACTGGTTCGCCGTGCTGGACGCCTTCGGCGCGGTCGCCAAAGGCCACACCGCGGCCGCCGCACACCTGTACAACGATCATGGCGTCCCCGGCTGGTACTCCCAGGGGATCACCGTGGCCTACGAGCGCGCCCGGGGACTGCGGGACGTGCACCAGTCGTGCGCCGGCGACTTTCAGGTATCGGTTTCGAAGACGGTTCCCGCCACCGTCGCCGAGGTCGTCGAGGCGTTCAGGAGCGGCAAGCGCCGGGCCGTCTGGCTGCAAGGCGCCGACGCCGGTCTCGCCGCCGCGCTCGACGCGGCCTTCCACGGTCCCAAGCCGCGGGAGGTGAAGACCAAGGGCAGCGACTACGCCTGGTTCCGCTTCCCCTGGGATAGCAGCCAGGTCGAGATCCGCGTCACCGGCAAGCCCAAGGGCGCGAGCATCGCGATGGACAGCACGAAGCTCGCCGGCGCCGAGCAGGTGGAAGAGCGGCGCGCCCAATGCCGCGCGGCGTTGGAGGGGCTGAAGCGGTACCTGGGCGGGTAATTGAGCCAAGCCTGCCGATGTAGGGGCGCCCCTGTGTGGGCGCCCTGTTTTGTGAAAGGACAACAGGGACAACAAAGACACCAAGGACCAAGGAGGGCGCGTCCTTGAAGTCCCTGGAGTCCTTGCTGTCCTTTGTCTAGCATAGCCGTGGAGGACGCCATGCAACCACTGGCAGGAAAAGTCGCCGTCGTCGCCGGCGCCACGCGCGGCGCCGGGCGCGGCATCGCGTGCATGCTGGGCGAGGCGGGAGCCACGGTCTACTGCACCGGCCGCAGCGTCCGCGGCAGGCCCTCCACCAAGGGACGCCCGGAGACGACGGACGAGACGGCGGAGAGGGTCACCGCGCGTGGCGGCACCGGGATCGCCGTGCAGGCGGACCATACGCAGAGCGACCAGGTGCAACGTCTCTTCGAGCGCGTCGCCGCCGAGCAGGGGCGCCTCGACGTGCTGGTGAACAACGTCAACGGCGACGACCTGACGCATTGGGGCAAATCGTTCTGGCAGGAGTCGCTCGATACCGGCTTCCGCATGCTCGAGCGCGGCGTGTACTCCCATCTCATCACCACCCATGCCGCCCTGCCGCTCATGCTGCGGAGCGGCGGCCGGCTGATCGCCGGCATCACCGATCTCGGCTTCCCCACCTTCTACTACGGCTTCGAGAAGAAGTCGGTGATGGCGATGGCCGAGTTGCTGGCGGCGGAGCTGCGCCCGCACGGCATCGCCGCGGTGGCGGTGGCGCCCGGGTTCCTGCGCTCGGAGGCGATGCTCGAGCGCTTCGGCGTCACCGAGACGAACTGGCGGGACGCGGTGAAGACCGATCCCTACTTCGGCGGCTCCGAGACGCCGTTCTACGTCGGCCGCGCGGTGGCCGCGCTCGCCGCCGATCCCAAGCTCATCCTCAAGACCGGCAAGGTGCTGACCTCGTGGAATCTTGCCGACGAGTACGGCTTCACCGACGTCGACGGCGAGCGGCCGCACTGGGAGCGCTTCTGCGCGCCCAGGATCGACGAGCGGTGGGTGAAGATTGCCCAGCGCGTGCGCGCCGAGTTCAAGAAGCAGGGCCTCGATCCCGCGGCCGTGGTGGAGGACGACCGTCCGAGCCTCACCCTGCGCGCCAAGCTCTCGCAGGATGGCGAGCCGCCGCGCTGGTTCAGCCAGGAACTCTCCTGGCCGGAGGTGATCCACGGGAATCCGCAGACCCTGGCGGCGGAGTTCTACGCGCGCTACGCGCTGGCGCGGGGGTAAGCTAGAATTCGCTCAATATGTCCGATCACGAACCGGAGCCCCTTCCCTGCGCCAACTGCGGGCGGCCGCTCGCCGAGCCCACCGAGCCGTGCCCGTTCTGTGACCCCGCCGGCAGGCCCGATCCGCCCGGGGCGATGCAGGCGTTCCGGCTGCGCCGAAGGGCGCGCGCTCAGCTCCTGATGGGAGTCGACTCCTGGCCGCTCGCCCTGCTGGCGGCCTGGACGGCCAACCGCGGGCTGGCGCTCGAGAAGGCGTCGTCCGATCCGGATTCCGCGATGCTGCGCGGGCTGCGCAGGATCCTGACGCTGGCGCTGCTCTTCGCGGGCCTCGGCATCGCCTACGTGATCGCGCGCTGGTCGCAGTCTTAGAACGCGATACCGAGGCCCGGCGGTGCGGCCGGGCGTTACCGGCTCAGGAGCAGCGCCACTTGACGTCGGTGCTGTTGGGGCACGAAATCGCGCACGGGTTGCCGGTGCACTGGCACGGGCATTGCCGCACCTTGATGGTGCCGTTGGTGCAGCAGAGGATGGGGCCCCCCGACGTCTGGCAGCACGCGCCGATGTCGGTCAGCGAGCAAAGCGGTCCGATGCCGCAATTGAAGATGCTGCCGCAGTCGAACTTCACCGGACAGGCCGGCACCTGGACCTCGTGGAAAGACGTCTGAAGTCCCGCTTGCAGAGCCGCGGCCGCGGCCTGTTCCGGCGACAGGCCGGCGAGATCCGGCAGCATGCAGCCACCTCCGGAGTCGGCGAAGAGGGCATCGGCCGGCGGCGCCTCCTCGGCCCAAGCCAGGCTACAGGTGAGCAGCAGGACGGCGGCGAGCAACAGTGTGCGCTTCATGGGAGCCTCCTTTGAAAGAGACGGCAGTCACTAAGCGTCTACGTATATAGGTGCTTAGAGACAGGCTCCGCGAGCCAGGACCGGGAAACGGGTCCGCCGCCACCGGCCATCACGAAGTCCGCTCCGTAGGTGAGAGCCCGCCTCTCGCCGTCGGCTCCGATGATCTCGACGCCGCTGCCGTCCCGGATCGGCTCGCTGCGCTGCAGCGGCACCGGCTGGAACCAGCCGCCGTTTACTCCGGGCTCGAGGCCCATCGCGTCGAACTGCGCCGCCACGTATCGGGCCGCGATCTCATAGCCGCGCGTGCCCGTGCCGCGGCCCTCGAGGAGGTCGTCGGCGAGGAACGCCATGTGCGCCCGGATCGCCGCGGGGCGGATCTGCTGCAGGGCGTTCGCGACAGCGGGTGCGTGCAGGTCGGCGGGCTGACCCTTCGCGCCCGAAGTAGCCGCAAGGAAGCACAAAGAAAGGCAGACTAAAAATGCGCCGAATCTCGCCATAAGGATGGTCTTCCTCGTCTAGGTTCCGACGATCTCATTCAATCCCTCAACGACCATCTCGAGCTCTTCTGGAGAAAGCCTTCCAATGCGGCTTCCGAGGCGCTCGGTCGACAGCGTGCGGATCTGACTGATCTTGACCCAAGACCGTTTCGGTAGCTGGACGGAGTGGATCTCGAGGGTGAGAGGAAAGCCAGCCGTAGGTTCCCTGCCGGTGATCGCTACCGCGATGACGGTTTCTGAGCGATCGTTGAAGACATCCTGACTCAGGATCAGGATAGGTCGTCTGCCAGCTTGCTCACGGCCGCGGACAGGGTCGAGATCCGCCCAGAAGATATCGCCTCTCAGTATTCGGGCCATTCAGCCTCGCCGGCAAGGAGCTCCTCGGCCTCCGCCTTCTCGCTCTCCGGCTGCAGCTTGGCGCATTCCTGTGCCAGGCGCAGTCGCCGAAACCGCCGGAGCTTCTCCTCGACGGCATCTTGAATGAGCTTGCTGCGACTGGGGAAATGGCCGCGGTGTACCAACTGGTCGACCTCTTTGAGAGACTCTGCGTCAAGGGAAATTGCAATCTTGGCGCTCCTCATAGAGCTAAGGTAACACCAGCGGTCATACCGCGCAAGGGATCTCACCAGCCAGGGAGCTTGGTATTGTCCTTCTCATGGGCCTCATGTGACTACCTTAGGGTGGAGGGACAGCCGTGGACCTGATGAAGAAGCTGAGCCTTGTCGGGTGTCTTTGCACGCTTGCATGCGCCGCCGCGCCCACGCGCCCGCCGGAGAAAACCCAGATGTCAGACATCACTATCGACCACGTCATCGTCGGCACGGCGGACCTGGAGGAGGGGATTCGCCAGTTCAACGAGCTGACAGGCGTGGCTCCCGAGCGTGGCGGCCAGCATCCAGGGCGCGGGACACAGAACGCCCTGGCGAGCCTCGGGCCGCGCACCTATCTGGAGCTGATCACTCCGGTGAGCGGTCCGCCGCCGGAGATGAAGTTCCTCTCCGAGCTGAAACAGCTCACTCCGATCGGCTGGGCGATCGGCACCAAGGATCTCGACGCGACGAAGAACCGCCTCGAAGGCGCCGGGTTTCGGGTTTCGGCTCCGCGGCCGGGCTCGCGGGTGCGTCCTGACGGCCAGGTCCTGCAGTGGCGCACCGCGGCGCTCGAGGACATCCCCGGCGATCTCACGCCGTTTCTCATCGAGTGGAGTGCGCAGACCCCTCATCCCGCTTCGACCTCGCCGGCGGGCTGCACCCTCAAGTCCATGGAGATCGTCGCTCCCGACGTCGAGCGCCTGGGCAAGCTGGTGGCGGAGCTGCGGCTCGGCGCAACCGTCCGCAGCGGCACGGCGCCGAGCCTGACGCTGGGCCTCGCCTGCCCGGCCGGTCCGATCAAGCTGACCAGTTCAGGCCGGTAGATGTCCATCTCTTTCTTCCTCCGTACCGAGCGCCTCGGATTCCCCCGGATTGACCCATCCTGATTCAGATCTTGATTCCTTGACCTCGGAAGCTCCGGAAGGATAAACTTCCGAGGTGAAAGCCCACAATCCTGTCGACGATGAAGTCCGGCGGCTTATGGAGCTCGTCCGTGCTCTGGCTCGTACGTTGGGTTTCAACAATTCGGCTCTGGCGCGGGCCGGCGGCGTGCCCCTGGCCAGCCTGGTGCGCTACTTCCGAGGCGAAGGCGAGCCCAAGCTCGAGTTCCTCCTCGCCGTCCTCAAGGCCCTCGGCCTGGAGCCACGGGAGTTCTTCGAGCTGGCCTATCCGCCGCCCAAAGGCCCCAGCGCCGCCCGCCTGAAAATCGAGAGGATCCTCGGTCCGATCCGTCCGGGCGGCATGTTCGACGCGCCCGCGGCGGCGCCGGCACCCGAGGCGTCCACCCTCCAGCGCGAGGACGTCGAGAAGATGATGGAGCAGCTCCGCCGGGACGTCCGTGCCATCGTGGAAGGGCAAGGCGGCAAGACGCAGCCTGCCGCCAAGCCCGCGCGGGCACGAGCGGCGAAGAAGGCCCGAGCGCGGTAAGCCAGAGCCCTCCGGGGGTGAGCCGCCTGGCGGCCTTCTGGATTCCCATCCTCAGTGCTACGATCCGTCCTGCCCGGCGCTGTCGCAGGAACGTCACGTCTCTATCGCATCTTCAGGGGGGAGCTGAATGGCGAAGGTCGATGCGCTCATCCGCTGGTTCATGCCGAAGGAAGAGCGGTTCCATGAGCTGTTCGACAAGGACACGGCCAATCTCGTCCGCGCCACCCGCCATTTCGCCGAGTTCGCCGATCTGGCGGACCTCGAGACGCGGCGGGTCAAGATGGCCCAGCTCCGCGCCTGCGAGCATGAGGGCGACACCATCACCCGGCAGATCTTCGACGCGCTGAACTCCAGCTTCATCACCCCCTTCGACCGCGAGGACATCCGCTCTCTCGCCACCGACCTCGACGACGTGCTGGACTACGTCGAGGGTGTCGCCCAGCACCTGCTCAACTTCGAGCTCGGCGAGTCCCCGGAAGGTCTGCGCCAGTTCGCCGGGATCCTGGTGGAGATGGCGACCGAGATCGAGCGCATCACCGAGCTGATCTGGAATCTCTCCCAGCAGCGGCAGATCCACGAGGCCATCGTGCGCATTTCCGACCTGGAGAACCGCGCCGACGAGCTCTACAACTCGGTCATCACCGAGCTGTTCAAGGCGAACGGGCGCGATCCCCTGGAGATCCTGAAGTGGAAGGAGATCTACGAGGGGCTGGAGAACGCCTGCGACCAGTGCAAGGACTACACCCACATCGTCGGCAACGTCCTCGTCAAGTACGCCTGAGGAGGCGCCCTTGACCGCCGCCATCGCGCTCGTCGTCTTCATCATCCTCGTCGCTCTCACGTTCGATTTTCTGAACGGCTTCCACGACGCGGCGAACTCCATCGCCACCGTCGTTTCGACGCGGGTCCTCTCTCCCCACAAGGCCGTGGCCTGGGCGGCGTTCTTCAACTTCGTCGCCGCTTTCGTCCTCGGCACCAGCGTCGCCAAGACCATCGGCAAGGGGATGATCGACCTGGCGGTGGTCACTCACGAGGTGGTCCTCGCCGGTCTCGTCGGGGCGATCGCCTGGAATCTCATCACCTGGTATTACGGCCTGCCGGTCTCCTCCTCGCACGCGCTGATCGGCGGCTACGCCGGCGCGGCGGTGGCCAAGGCGGGCTTCGGCGCCATCCTCCCGGCGGGCTGGACCAAGACGCTGACCTTCATCGTCCTCGCGCCGCTGATCGGCATGATCGTCGCCTTCGCGCTGATGGTGGGAGTGACCTGGATCGTCCGCGGCTGGCGGCCCGCCAAGGTGGATCGCCGGTTCCGCGGCCTGCAGCTCCTCTCGGCCGCCGCCTACAGCCTCGGCCACGGCGGCAACGATGCCCAGAAGACGATGGGCATCATCACCGGCCTGCTGGTCGCCTCGGGCCTGCTCGCCGAGTTCAAGGTGCCGCTGTGGGTGATCCTGCTCAGCCATGCGGCCATCGCCTTCGGCACCCTGTTCGGCGGCTGGCGCATCGTCAAGACCATGGGCACCAAGATCACCAAGCTGCAGCCGATCGGCGGTTTCTGCGCCGAGACCGCCGGCGCCATCACCCTCGTCGGCGCCACCCTGGGCGGCATCCCGGTCTCCACTACGCACACGATTACGGGAGCCATCATCGGCGTCGGCTCGACGCGCCGGATCTCGGCGGTGAAGTGGGGAGTGGCCGGCCGCATCCTCTGGGCCTGGATCCTGACGATCCCGATCTCGGCGGCGATCGCCGCGCTGGCCTACCTGGCGGTCTCGCTCGTCCTCTGAAGAGCAGGACGGGTCCCGCCTCGGCCTCCCGCTCCAAACAGGTGCATAATGAGCGCGGGTCCATGCGGACCGGAGCCGCTCCCATGATCGCCTTCGCCACCCTGCTCCTCGGACTCATCTCGGGCGTCTATCCCATCGAGGTCACCGTCGGCGGCGCCGTGACCGCCGTCGAGATCACGCTCGACGGCGCGCCGGCCGGACGTCTGGAAGGCCCGCCCTGGGTGGCGCGGATCGATCTGGGATCGGACCTGCGGCCGCGCGAGATGACGGCCCGCGGCCTCGATGCCGAAGGACGGGAGGTGGCCCGCGTCACCCAGTGGTTGAACCTGCCGCGGCCGCCGGCCGAGGTGGAGATCGTGCTGGAGAACGGCGCGAACGGCGCGCCGAAGGCCGCCGTCCTCACCTGGCAGAGCGTCAGCGGCGTCAAGCCCGCTTCGATCGGCCTCACTCTGGACGGCCGACCGCTGGTGGTGGACGAAAAGGGCTATGCGCCGCTGCCGCCGAGCAACCTGAAAATCCTGCACGTCCTCACCGCCGAGCTGTGGTTCCCTCCCGGCCTGCTGGCGCGCAAGGACGTGGTCTTCGGCGGCGAGTACGGCAGCGAGGTCTCCACCGAGCTGACCGCGGTGCCGGTCCGCGTGCGCCAGGGAGCCTCCCTGCCGCCGATCGAGAGGCTGGAGGGCTGGTTCGCTTCCGCCGGACAGCCGCTGCCGGTGGCGGCCGTCGAGGACGGACCGGGCAAGGTCGTCTTCGTGCGTCTGCCGAGCGGGACCGAGATCCTCGACAAGCTGCTCCCCGGCAGCCGGCGGCCGAGCGTGTTCAACTCGCGCAGCGGCATTCAGTCCGGCAGCGAGGACCGCGCGCGCGGCTTCCGCAACGAGATGCGGCTCGGCAAGGAGGACAAAGTCCGCTTCCTCTCGCTCTCCAGCAATCCTTTTCGGAATTCCCGGGTGCCGGCCGAGCTGTTCGACATGTCGCGCGAGATCGGCTATGAGGAGGGCGGGGTGTTCTGGCACCTGACGAACGGCCGCCTGCTCGCCGGCTCCGCGGTTGAGAAGCGGCGCGTCGCCGACGCCGTGGCGGTCGCCGGGCTGCAGGCCGCGGCGGAGAACTACCGCCGGGCCGTCGTCCTGGTGCTGGGGCGCGACGGCGAGGACGCCAGCCACTACGAGCCGGACGTCGTGCGGAAGTACCTCGAGTCCATCCACGTGCCGCTCTTCGTGTGGAGCCTCTACGGGCCGAACACGTCCGCGGCGAAGCGGTGGGGCGAAGCCGAGGACATCTCCTCGGTTTACAAGCTGAGCGCGGCGGTGGCGCGGCTGCGCGCCGAGCTGGAATCCCAGCGGATCGTCTGGCTCGAAGGGCGCCACTTGCCGCAAGCGATCGCCCTCTCCCCGAGCGCGCAGGGCGTGGATCTGCCGCGCTAGCCCCGCTGGCGCGCCACGTCCTCCACCCCCGTCAGCAACCGATCGACCTCTTCGCGGGTGTTGTACATGACGATGCCGGCGCGCACCACGCCGCCGCTCTCCGCCACTCCCAGGATCTCGAGCGGCCGCAGGCCGTAGAAATGGCCGTTCCAGACCTGGAGGCCCTTCTCCGCCAGGGCCCGCGCCACCTCGGCGGGAGGTACGCCGTCGACCGTGATCGAGACGGTCGGCGCCCGCAGGCCGGAGAAGTCGGGCCCGTGGGCCGTCACGCCGGGAATGCCGCGGACGTTCTCGTAGTAGCAGGTCCCCAGGCCGTGCTCGTAGGCGGAGATCTCCCGCATGGCCGAGACGATCCGCTCGCGCGGAGAGGCCCCCGTTCCCCAGGAAGCGATGTACTCGACCGCCGCCTTCACTCCCGCCAGCGCGGCGTGGTTCAGCGTGCCCATCTCGATGCGGTAGGGCGCCTCCTGGTCCTGGGTGCGCAGGCGGTCCGTATCCAACGTCTCGAGCAGGCCGGGCCGGGCGTAGAGGATCCCCACGTGCGGGCCGTAGAACTTGTAGGCCGAGCAGAGCAGGAAGTCCGTATCCAGGGCCGTCACGTCGAGCGGGAAGTGGGCGGCGTAGTGGACGGCGTCGAGGAGCAGCCACGCTCCCACGTCTCGGGAGAGCTGCCGGGCGAGCGCGGCGTCGCTCACCGTGCCGAGCGAGTTCGAGGCCATGTTGAATGCCACCAGCCGCGTCCGCCCGTTGATCTGCCGCGCCAGGTCGTCCGCGTCGAGGCGGCCGTCGGGCCGCATGGCCGCCTCGCGCACGACGATCCCCCGCTCCTGAAGGTTCAGCCAGGGACCCCGGTTCGCCTCGTGCTCGAGCTGCGTGATGACGATCTCCTCCCCGGGCTTCATCTGCCGCGCCAGAGCGTAGCTCAGCGAGTAGGTGAGCGTCGTCATGTTCTGGCCGAAGGAAACCGATCGCCAGTCGGCGGCGCCGAGGAAGGCGGCTACGGTCTCGCGGGTCTCGTGCAGCAGGCGGTCGGTTTCCCGGGTGGCCGGGAAGAAGCCGTGGGTATTGGCATTCGAGGTGCGGTAATAACCCGCGACGGCGTCGATGACGGCGTCCGGTACCTGGGTGCCCGCCGGGCCGTCGAAGAAGGCGAGGGGGACTCCGTCGAGGGTGCGTTCCAGGGACGGAAAATCCCGGCGGCAGCGCTCGCAGTCGGCGGCGGTGAAGGGCATCGATTCTATCTTAGCGGATCGACTCGCCGAACCCTACCACGGTGTTGAACAGCTCCAGGATCTCCGGCGGGCAGCGGCGGGCGAAATCCGTCCCGAAGACGACGGTGCTGCGCCGGCCGTCCGGGCTGTACCAGAAGATCGCGTAGCGCGCGGCAGCCGGCGGGCCGGCGAGCCCCGGCGTAACGTCGAATGGATTGCACCGCCCGGTGCGATTCGCGATGCGGATCTCCCCCAGAAAAGCGTTGAGCTGCTGGAGTTGCCCACCCGTCAGGATGCCGTCGCGGACCGTCGAGAGGGCTGGCGCCGAGCCAAAGGGGAGGTCCTTGTCGAAAGCGCCCTCGGTCTGCGTCGCGATCGCCCGGGCGTTGCGGAAGATCGAGACCGTCCGCTCGCGGAAGGTCCCTTCGACGCAGGTAATGCCGCCGAACGGGATGGGCTCGCTGCGCGCGCAATTGAATTCGTTGCCCTGCAGTTGGATCAGGGGCTGCCGCTGCTCGGCTGCGCGAGCGGGGCCGGCGAGTGAGAACAGGAAGAGAGCCGAGAGGCAGAGCCGGGCGTGACCGTACCGTCTGTTCATCGCGCGAACCTCCAGAGAGTTTCACCGTCTGCTGGTATTACGGATGAGACGCGCGGGGAGTCCAGGGCTGCGAGGAGATCTCCGGTTCCGCCCCGACGCGAAAAATCTCCGTCGGATATCATTCGGGCATGGCCCTGACCATCGCCACCTGGAACGTCAACGGCATCCGCGCCCGGCAGGCGCAATTCCTCGAGTGGCTGGAGCGCGACCGGCCCGACGTCGTCTGCCTGCAGGAGATCAAGGCGACGCCCAACCAGCTTGCGGAGGAGCTCTGCAACCTGAGCGGCTACTGGTGCTTCTGGCACGGCGCCGGCGCCTACTCCGGCGTCAGCCTGCATCTGAGGCATGAGAAGTTCCCCGCCGAGCCGCGGTTCGAGCATCCCGCCTTCGATTACGAGACCCGCATCGTCACCGCCGGCGCGGGGGACGTGGTGTTCGCCTCGGTCTACGTGCCCAACGGCGGCAAGGACTTCGCGGCCAAGATGGACTTCCTGCGCGGCCTGCGGCAATACGCCGCCGAGATGGCGGGCGCCGGCCGGCGGCTCGTCCTCTGCGGCGACATGAACGTCACCCGCACCGACCAGGACGTCCATCCCAAGGAGCGCAAGCCGTTCGTCATCGGCCAGCGGCCCGAGGAGCGGGAGGTCTTCGAAGGCATCCTCTCCCATGGGCTCGTGGACGTCTGCCGCGCCCTCGACCCGGAGAACGACGGCCTCTTCACCTGGTGGGCGCCCTGGCGGAACATGCGCCAGCGCAACATCGGCTGGCGCATCGACTTCATCCTGGCGAGCGCGCCCCTGGCGGCCAAAGCCTCGTCCTGCAAGGTCCTCAAGGACGTGGGGACGAGCGATCACGCCCCGGTCCTGGCGACTTTCGAGGTTTAGATTCCGGCGTCGCCAGCCGGATCTCCACCGGCCGGCCGCGGATCGTGGTGCGGGCCATCCTCTGCAGCACGCGGTCGCGGTACTGGGCCGGCAGCTCGACGAAGGTGAAGCGATCGTAGATGTCGATCGAGCCGATCGCCTTGCCGGGGACATCCGCCTCGTTGGCGATGGCGCCGACGATGTCTCCCGGCCGCACGCCGGCGCGGCTGCCGGCGGCGATGAACAGCCGCACCATGCCGTCTTCGGCCTGCGGCACGTTCGCCGCCTCCGGCTCCACCTCGACCTCGAGAGGCTTCTCGCCGCGCGCGAGCCGGGCCGCTCCGGCGGCGATCTCGGCGAGATCCATCCCTTCCTCCACCAGCTCCTCGACGAGGGTGAGATAGAGGTCGAGGTCTCCCTCCTCCACAGTGCGGCGGATGTTGTCCTTGAAGAGGGCCGTGCGCCGCGCCGCCACGTCAGCCTGGGTGGGCATCTTCATCGGCGCGATGCGCTGGCCGGTGAAGCGTTCGATCTCCGTCATCATCCGGCGCTCGCGGGGGGAGATGAAGAGCACGGCGACGCCGGACCGCCCGGCGCGGCCGGTACGGCCGATGCGGTGGACGTACGCCTCCACATCGTTCGGCACGTCGTAGTTGACGACGTGGCTGATGCGCTCGACGTCCAGGCCGCGCGCCGCCACGTCGGTCGCTACGACGATCTCCACCTGTCCGGCGCGCAGGCGGCGGATGACGCTCTCGCGCTGCGCCTGGTTCATGTCGCCGTGCATCGCCTCGGCCTCGTAGCCCCGCCCCTGCAGCCGCTCGGCGAGCTCGGCGGCGCCGGTCTTGGTGCGGGTGAAGACCAGCACGGCCTCCGTGGGCTCGGTCTCCAGCAGGCGCGCCAACGCCTCCAGCTTCTGCTGCGGCGAGACGTTCAGGTAGCGCTGCTCGGTGGCGGGCACCGTCAGCGTGCGGTGCTCGATCTCGATCGGCACCGGATCCTTGAGGTGCCGCTCGGCGATGCGCCGCACCTCCCGCGGCAGCGTGGCCGAGAACAGCGCCGTCTGCCGTTCCGCGGGAGCCTGCGAGAGGATCCACTCGACGTCCTCGAAGAAGCCCATGCGCAGCATCTCGTCCGCTTCGTCGAGCACCACGACGCGAACGGCGTCGAGGCGCAGCGATCCCCGGCGCAGATGGTCCATGACGCGCCCCGGTGTGCCGACCACGACGTGGACGCCGCGCTCGAGCCGCTTCAACTGGAGCTGGATGGGCTGGCCGCCGTAGACCGGCAGCACGCTCACGCGGCCGGCGTGCTTCGCATAGGTATGGATCGCCTCCGCCACCTGGATGGCCAGCTCGCGGGTGGGAGCGAGCACCAGGGCCTGCACTTCGGAAAGGGTTGGATCGAGCTTCTCCAGGATGGGGAGGGCGAACGCCGCTGTCTTGCCCGTACCCGTCTGCGCCTGGCCGAGCAGGTCGCGCCCGGCCAGCATCGGCGGGATCGTCCTCTCCTGGATCGGCGTCGGCGCCTCGTAACCGACCTCGGCGATGGCTTTGAGCAAGGGCGCCGAAAGTCCCAGCTCGGCGAAGCTCCTGGCGTCTCCTCCGTCGTCGTCCATGGTCCGCCTCCCGGCTCTCCCGGGAAGCAAGAACCCGGCCGTCGCGTAGGCTGGGGCGGGGACAAGCCCCGCCCCCCCTACGCAATCCTCTGAGCTTTACGGCGTCGCCGACACGTGGGCGCTTTGGGCGCTCTCGTTACCGGAGGTATCCACCGCGGTCACGTAGTAGAAATACGTGGTGTTGTGCTTGAGGCCCGTGTTGGTGTAGTTGCTCACGGTGACGGTGGTGATGAGTGAGAACGGACCACCGCTCGCCGTCGCGCGGTAGACGTTGTAGCTCGCGAGGTCGGGCTCGGTGTTGTTGTCCCAGTCGAGGGCCACCTGCCTGTTGCCCGGGATGGCCGTGAGGCCTGTCGGGGCCGCTGGTGGCGTCGTATCGGGAGGCGGCACCGGACCGAGGTCCACGACGACGAAGCCGACGTTGTCCTTCTGCGGCTCGGTGGTGAAGCTCGGGAAGTAGTGGCGCGTGTCCGACCAGGCGAGATAGGCCTTGGCGCCCTGCGCGTCCAGGCCCATGTACTCGCCGTTCTGGTTCGGGTTGTAGTTCACGTTCGCGGTCGAGTTCATGTTCGAGCTGGAGATCCCGCTGTTGTTGAACTCCGCGCTCGCCTGGCTCGCCTTGGTGTTGGGCTCGAAGCCGACGCCGCAATTGGCGGACCGGGTGACGTAGAAGTCCACCGCGCGGTTGTTCGAATCGTTGCGGGCGTCGTGCCAGGCCACCACCGGCGTGCCGTTCGACTGGTCCACCACCAGGAAGGGATGGAACTGGACCCGGCCGCCGGAGCCGTCGTCGTTGACGCGCACCGCCGAGCTCCAGGTAGCGCCGTTGTTGGTGGAGCGGCGGACGAAGATATCCGTGTTGTTGACGTTGCCGCCGCTCGGGAAGTCGTTGTAGGTCACGTAGAGCGTGCCGTCGCAGGCGCCGCCCGAGTTGTCGACGTCGATCGAGCCCAGGATGCCGATGCAGCGATCGTCCTGCGCCGATGGGCAGTTGGCGTTGCTGAAGCCGACCAGGTTGGGGTCCGAGACCAGCACCGGCGTCGACCAGCTCACGCCGCCGTTCGTCGACCGGGTGTAGTAAGTCCGCTCGTTGCTGCAGGTCATAACGCCGCAGGCCAGGCTGTCCCAGATGACGTGGACGGTGCCGTTCTTCTGCACCGCGATGTCGCAGCCGAGATCCACGCCGCCGGCAGGCGCCGTCGGCAGGTCGACCTCGGTCCAGCTCGCGCCGTTGTTGCTGGAGTAGGCGAACTTCTCGTTGTTGCTGCGGTCCCAGCAGGTGTAGTGGCGGCCGAAGAAGGGGCTGGCGGCGTTGTTGTCGACGGCGTAGAAGTTCTTGTCCTCGAGGGTGCCCGTGGACCAGGCGTTCTTGACGATGCCCTGCGCGCCCCAGGTGGCGCCGCCGTCCACCGAGCGAGCTACCACCATGGAGTAGAAGTAGCTGCCGTTGTAGCAGAGCAGCATGTAGTTCAGGAACACCTCGTTGTTGCTGTTCCAGGCCACGGCCGGATCGCTGCCGAACGTACCGCCGCCGAGGGCGGCGCAGTTCAGGCCGTAGGCCGGGCCGTCGGGCGGGCAGGTGTAGCCCCAGGTGGCGCCGCCGTCGCTGGAATAGAAGATGGCCTGCAGGCCGTAAGTGCCGCAGGCGCCGCCCATGTCGTCCCAGGTGTTGGCCGCGGACACGATCTGATTGGGATTGTTGGGATTGACGCCCACCTGGATCTCCCCCTGATAGTCGGTGGGCGAGAGGGCGAAGTTGTACGCCGAGTTGCGGTTGGTCCCGACGGTGGCTGCGGCGGTGACCGCCTGCAGAGACTTGGCCATCTCGGCGCCCGGATCGATCTCCGCGGCGGCCGGCTCGTTCGGGTAATACCGCTTGGCAGCCTCGGGATGGAGCTCTTTCCAGCGCTCGTGGAACTGGAAGGTGATTTTCGGGATGCTGAATTCGTACCGTTTCACCTGCATGTCGATCTTCAGCATGTCCAGCGGCGAGATCGGCAGGAACGCCAGGTACTGGTCGACCACGGCGCGGTTGTTCAGATTTCCCTGCAGCCGCGCGATAAGGGCATGGTACTGGGGATCCTGGACGACGCGCTGGTAGAGGTCGACCATTTCCTGCCGGAACTCTCCCTTGACCACCTCGGCGGCGAACAGCCGCCCGGCAGGCGCCAGGAGCACCAGCAGCAACCCCAGGACCAGGGTGGGGCACAGTTGTATCTTGCGCAAGGCTTTCCTCCTCATCAGGACATTGGTTGACAGCTCGCGCCGTGAAACCGCTCCACAGCGCGCGGAAGCTCGAATCCGCAGGGAAATCGAAATCTACAGGCGATCCAGGCTGCGATCCGCGGCCATTCGCAGATGTAGATGTAGGAGTTGGTGAATCCCCTTGACAATATAGGTGCGCCGAGAACGCTGGAAGGGGTCAACCTTCGCGTTGCTCAGGGTGGAATCGGGGCCGTCTAGAGGTCCTGGAGAACTTTCAGGATCTTCGCGCGGGCTGCGGCTGCGCTTGAGACCTCCTCTTTCGCCAGTGACGTGAAGAGGTACCTGAGGACGTCCTTGCCGTTCTGCACCGCGGCGAAACGCGCCGGGTCGATGCGCGCGCCTTCCTGCCAGAGCTTCTCGTCGTCCGCCGCCAGGCGCGCGAGCCAGGGGTCCAGCTCCGTGGGCTGGAAGTCCGACCGACGCACCAGGGCGGCGATCACCTCGGCGAGCCGCTCCTGCTCTCCCCAGGTGAAGACCGCGCCCGCCAAGCCCAGGCGGGCGGCGACCGCGTCGAGGATGCGGCGATGGTCGTCCTTGCCGAGATGCCGGCTGGCGGCCAGGGCGGCGACGAGGTCCGCCGCGTGGGCGACGGCGTGCATCCAACCCTTTTCGGGATCGTAGCCGCGGAGATCCTTCTCGGCCGTGAGATAGACGATAGCCGCGTCGAGCAGGGATCGCACCTCGCCGGCGTCAAGGAAAGGATGTTCATTGTCGTACGCCGCGATGGTCGCGAGGTTGAGGGCGGAGAAGGAGCGGAGAAGGACGGTGTCCGTCCCGCTCTCGCCGATCCCTGCTTGCAGATTCGGCGTCCACTGGCGAATCAGATCGCGGAGCTCCGCCGGCGCCAGCCGCTGCTGCTCGCCGATCCAGGCCGCCGGGATCCCGTAGCCGAATTCGTCCCGCAGCTCGGGGTCCGGCGATCCGAGGTATCCGCTCAGCTCGCGCACCAGGGCGCCCGCCGACTCGCCCTCCGGCACCACATACTCCTTCTCCACGATCCGCCGCCAGAAGGCGCGGTCGTGGACGGGTCTCGGGGGAGGATCGGCGGACGAAGCCGCGGTCGAGCCGAGGGCGAGAAGGATGACGGCTAAGATCGGCGCTCGGCGGGGGGAAGGGAGCATCTGGCGACGTACTATACTGCCCGGGAATTCGACCTCTCCGGAGCCGTCCTCACGTGTCCCATCCCAGCTACGATTACGACGCCGCGGTCATCGGCGGCGGTCCCGCCGGGTCGAGCGCCGCCACGACGCTCGCCCGCCAGGGACGCCGCGTGGTGCTGTTCGAAAAGGACCGCTTCCCGCGCTTCCACATCGGCGAATCGCTCCTCGCCACCAGCAACGAGGCGTTCGAGAAGCTCGGGCTGCGCGACAAGGTGGCGGCCGCGGGGTTCACCCGCAAGTGGGGAGCGAGCTTCGGCCCGGCGGACGGCAGCGCCGAGAGCTACGCGGACTTCAGCGTCTCGCCCGAGATCCCCTACCCGCAGACCTGGCAGGTGCCGCGCGAACGCCTCGACGAGCTGCTGCTCGATCATGCCGCGGAGCACGGCGCCGAGGTCTGCCAGGAGCACCGGGTGATGGACATCGCCTTCGACGCCGAAGGTGTAACCCTGGACGTGGCCGGTCCGGCGGAGGTCCGGCGGACGGTGCGCGTCCAGGCGGTGGTCGATGCCTCGGGCCGGCTGGGCCTCCTCGCGCGCAAGCTGCGGTTGCGAGTGGAGGAGCCCAGGCTCGCCAACATCGCGATCTACGCCCACTTCAGCGGCGTGCCGCGGCCGGAGGGGCGGCGCTCCGGCGACATCCGCATCGTCGGGCGCGACGACATGGGCTGGTTCTGGTTCATCCCCATCTCGGAGACGCTGATGAGCGTGGGCGTCGTGCTGCAGCGCCGGGTCTTCGACACCTGGCCGCGGCTCTCCCACGAGGAGCTCCTGCAGCGCGCCATCGCCGACACGCCGGCCGCGGCGGCGCTGATGCGCAACGCCAGGCGCGAATGGCCGGTGCGGATCGAGAAGGATTTCTCCTATACCGTCCGCGCCTATGCCGGCGACCGCTGGCTGCTCGCCGGCGATGCCGGCTCCTTTCTCGATCCAGTGTTTTCCACCGGCGTGACGATCGCCCTCGAGTCCGGCATCGAAGCGGGCCGCACCCTCGACGCGGCGCTCGCCAAAGGCGATCTCTCAGCCCGCTCTTTCGCCGCTTTTCAACGCATACAGCGCCGGCGCTACCGCATGTTCCGCCGCTTCGTGGTGGGCTTCTACACGCCCAATTTCCGCGATCTCTTCTTCCAGCCCGGCGGCGGCAGACATCTCTTCGCCGCCGTGGTCACGACGGTGGCCGGCCGGTGGTGGCCGTCTTTCTCGCGCCGGCTGCTGGTGCGTTTCTTCTTCCTCCTCGTCTGGCTGCAGCGCTGGGTGCCCCTGGCGCGACGCATGGCGCATCACGCCGGAGCGGCGGCTGCGCTTGGGGAACAGCTCACCAACTCGTCAGCGCGTGGGGTAAGCCTCGACGGGTAGAAACACCCTATGGCAAGGCTTCCAGAGTTATCTCCAGCTCCATCGTGGTGAGCGGCGCGAGATTCGATGTGGCCAGCAGCCCGTTTGTCTGTCCGGAGGCGATGAGAGTAGGATCGGTGGCCTCCGGCAGATAGATTTCATAGTTGGCGGGAGTCAGCCCGACCAGAAACAGCCGTCCTCCGCCATCCGTGGCTGAGGAGAGATGCAGGCCTCGCAGGTGCAGATCGAGGACCTCACCCGGAATAAGAATCCCATCCTTGCGGACGAAGACGCTCTTCCCTGACAGAGGCTTCCCTTGAGGATCGGCGAAGTGCAGCTCGAGAGAGGCCGGCACGTCGCTACAGCGGAGCACCGCCTCTTCGGTCGATGGCACCAAGTCGAAGGAGCTTAGTGGGCAGCCGGCACCGGTGACGAAGATCCGCGTCAAATTTCCTTCGGCAGCGGACAGCTCAAACCGTCCCTCTCGGTCGGCCGTGGCGAGCCCTAGAGGGGTCGTCGTACCTGCTGGCTCCAGCCGATAACTGATCAGGCTCGCGCCGGCGGCCGGTCCAATAGAGTTGAGGATCCTTCCCGACAGCAGCCCCGTCCGTTTCAGGTGGATCGTCAGGGGCGGCGGATACGCGTCTGGATGCGCCTCCAACTCCATGAGCGGCGGCTCGATGTAGCCGGCCTTCATCACACGCACCGTGCCACGGCCATCCTCGGCCAACGGGAAGGAGAAGGACCCTTGCTCAGTCGTGCGGGCGAGCCGTTGAGAGCTGCGGTTCCAATCCAGCACGACCACGGCATCCGCCACGGGGCGGTCGTGTTCGTCCAGCACGACCCCGGCGACGTCGTGATCCTCCAGGAAGAAGTCGACGCGCTCCTCTCGGCTCTCCAGCCAGAGGCGCTTGTGCGCGGCCGGCGTGCCCTCCGGCGTTCGCACCATGCAGTCGTAGCCTGTGGGTGACCAGAGAAGCGTTTCGTACTCGCCCTTTTCGTCGGTCGTCCCTTCCGCCTGGGCGTCTCGGCGGGTGGCGTTCGGCTTGATCTCGTTCTCATCGGAGAAGGTGACCACGTACGCGGAGGCCGGCTGCAGGCCGCGGAGGACGGTGCCGAAAACACGGATCGGGACCATGGGCACCTCCACGGCCGTCTCCACACCGTTGATGAGGACAACAGAGCGATCCAGGAAGGTCCGACCGCCGGGCACCGCCAGCCGCAGAGTAAAAGGGCCGGCCGCGAGCTTCCCGGAACGGCAGATACCCGCTTCATTCGTCGTTCCATGGAAGTGAACCTTGGGCTCCGGAGCCGGTCCTCGGGGATTGGAGTCATACTCCAGCAGTCGGCAGTCCACCCCTGGAAAGGGCTTGCCTTCCGCTGTGACGACCACGGCTCGCAGGCTGCCGCCCTCTTCCAGCAGAGCCTCGCGGAAAGCGAATGTTCCGGGCGAGGCGGAGATCCCCTCCTCTCGGTGAGCCACGAAACGAGTATGGCTGACACGAGCCGAAGCCAAGAGGTAGGAAAGACCCGAGAACAGCGCCAAGCCTCTCTGTCCTGAGAGCTGCCGCTCCTCCGTCCCCGGCGGCGAAAACCCTTCCATACCTCCAACCTCGACCTGCGCGCCCTGTATCGGAGTCCCCTCTTGCACGGCCCGGCAGCGTACGACGAGCGACCATCCGGGACGAGCACGGTAGGCGAGCCTCTCGGTAGCACCGGGTTTGAGACTCAAAAGATGGAGGTCCGGAGCGCGTCCAGGAGCCGTCAGCGAAACCAGGTGGTCACCCGCGGGCACCTTGATGGAGGAACCCCCTGACACTTCGGTCCGGAACGCCGGAATCCGAAAGCTCGGATCGTCCTGGCCGTAGAGCGAAAGAATTAGCCGCTCCGAAGGCCTCGCGCCGATGCGCAGAAGGGCTTTTCGCGGCACCGCGAGGACCAGATCGCCCCTGGAATCCCTCTTCAGCTCCTGCCGCTGCACGGAGATCGGCCCGTGATCCGGGCCTTCGACCCGAACCGAGACAAGCTCCAGCGGCACCTGGATCGGCGCAGCCGAGACACATTGGCTATGGGTACCAACTTGAAAGCAGACCTCCAGTTCGCCGGCGATGGTCTGACCGCGGTCGTCGACAAATCTCAGGAGCTCACGCTCCGCCGCAGCGGAAATGGAGGTGAGAGCCGTTACCGTTGCTGCAACCAGCACCAACCCGACCCCACGGACGGCGATCTTCAGGCGCCGGTTATCGGCAGTCATCGAGATCCTTGACCTCAGCTTCGGGCGGCCAGGCGCTGCACCTTGACGATCTTCACCCGTGAGGCCGGTGCCACAGCCATCAAGCAGGACTCCGAGCCGGTAGCCCCAGAGGCCCATTGATCCTGCCGGGAAGGTAGAGCAACGCCGCAGTCAATCGTGTCGCAAGCATCGCAACTCGATCTGTAGCACATGACATCGCTGAAGACTCTATAGCCGCAATTCAGGCAAGGGCCGAAAGGATCCCGCAGTGAGCAGTCAGTGTGGCAGCCGGCAGCAGCCGTTCCTGGCCAACAGAGGAGCAAGGCGACTACGATCCACAGGTACCGAGAACGCAGCAGAGCCATTGGGCACCTCCATTTGTTTGTCTTAGCATAGACGCTGCTCCGAAGACCGTCAACCGCAACCGCTACGCCTTCGCCAGCTCGTGAACCGGTGCACGAATTCATCAAGCCGTATGCCCTTCCTGCGGCGGGTCACCCGCTCAGAACGAACCCGCGTTCACCAGCAGGTTGATGCGTCCCTCGCGTCCTTTGACCTCGACCTCCAGCGTCTGGTAGGTCCAGCGTCCCGCCGACTTGCGGGCGACGGCGTAGAGGGTGCCGCTCTGCCGCGAGCCTTTCAGCGGGATGGAGATGTCCGCCGTGCCGGAGGGGCCGGTCGTCTCCACGTTGCCGCTCAGCCACCAGCCTTCCTTGATGGGCTCGCCCAGCTCGGCCCGCACCTGGGGATCCGCCTTCGCCCGCTCGAGGGCGTCGCGGAAGACATCCGTCGAGCGGACCACCGAAAACACCAGAAGCATGATGGAGGCGACGAACACCGCGAAGAGAACGATCAGCGAGCCGCAGCCGACGGGTACGAACCACTTCCAGTTTCGCTGCCACCAATTGCGCGGCGGCGCCGCGGCCGGAGTGAGGGTGGGATCCGAGATCATCATCCGTATCTCCTTTCACCAGGGCTCGATCACTGCCGCACGGAGGCCTTCACCGCCAGCTTCAGATACTCCTCGCCATCGATCAGGTACGTGCGTTTGGGATCGATGACGAAGGCGAGGACGATCTCCGGCCCCGGCTCCTCCTCCTCGACGAGCTGCCGGATCGCCGGCTCGAGCTCCTCGACCTTGTAGGCCCAGGACTCCAGGGAGAGGAGATGGGTCTGGACGACGGGCGGCGCGCCCGAGCGTCCCGGGTCCCAGGCCGGGACCTTTTTCTGGCTGTAGCGCAGCACCGGCGGCGGACCGAGGAGGATGAGGGCCCGGCCGCGGTCCGTGAGGCTGCCGCGGGTGCCGCGTTCGGAGTACAGCCGGTCGGCCGCTTCGACGCGTTCATAGAACGTGCGGGAGAACTCGTTGCCAGGCGTCGTCGGGTCCGGATCCCGCCGGCGCCAGAAAGCCTCGATGAAATCGACCGCTTCCCGCGTGGTATGGAGGCGGCGGAGCTGGCGCTCCTCCTCCGGCAGCATCAGCCAGCGGGTGGGGCCTTCGGCGAGCCCGACGCCACCGGCCGGGCGGGCTGGAGCCGACCCGCAACCGCAGGCGAGCGACGAGAGCAGGGCCACGCTGGCGAGGCGCCAGCGCGGGCGGATGCCTCCAGCCATAGTCGGTCCGACCGCCTCCTCCCTCCAGATCAAACCGCAATCGGGGACCGGGAGCTCCGGTCCTCAGTGCACGCTGTCGCCGCCGACCGGTTCGGGCGCTTCCTGAATCGTGCCGAACGTCTCCTCGTAACGCTCCAGATTGGCGGCGAGAGCGCGGATGATGCGCTTGAAGTGGCCCGGACTGGTGACGATCCGGGAGGTCACGATGCCCTGCGGAGGAGCCAGGTTGATGAAGTCGAGGATGAACTCCTCGCGCGTGTGGGTGATGCGGAGCAGGTTGGAGTAGCGGCCTTTCAGCTCCTCGTCGCTGATCTTGACGTTGAGGCCCGCTTCGGGCTCGTCCATGAGGTCTCCTGGTAAAGAGTGTCTCGATGCTATCCCAATGCGGACGGAGCGGTCACAAGCCGGCCTGAGGAGCGCGGAGATAGACCGCGAGATCGCCGACGTTGGTCCCCGTGGCACCGGTCTCCAGCAACGCTCCCGGCACGGCGGCGAGGGCCGGCCGCGAGTCGTGACGCGCGAGAGCCGCGCCAGGATCGATCCCCGCCCGCCGCACCGCTTCCCACGTGCCGCCGTCCACCCGCGCGCCGGCGTAGCGGGTCGGCCCGTCCTCGCCATCGGTGGCCACGGTGAAGACGAGCTCGCCCGCACCGCCGGAGAGCTCGCGCGCCGCGGCGAGGGCCAGCTCCTGATTCCGCCCGCCGCTGCCGGCCTCGCCGCGCAGGGTGACGGTGGTCTCGCCGTCGAGGACGAGCGCTGCTCCGCCTTCGCCCGCCGCGCGGGCGAGGGCCCGGCCACGCTCGACGAGATCGCGCGCCGCCCGCGCCGCCTCTCCCCGCAGATCTCCCTCTTCGACCTGGAAGTCTCCTCGCCGCGCCTCGCCGGCCGCGGCCGCGCCGGCCGTGCGCGCGCCGGCGAGCAGGACGCTCTCGACCCTCTCCAACGCGGGGTCTCCCGACTTCAGCGTCTCCGGCTGCTCGCCCCGGGCGCCGGCGGCGAGATGCCGCCGCACGCTCTCCGGCACTTCCAGACCCTCGACAGCCGCGAGCGCCTCCGCGAAAGTCGTCGGATCGGCGGCGAAGGGACCGGAGGCGATGGCCGCCGGATCGTCCCCCGGCACGTCGGAGAGCAGCAGGACGAGGAGGCGCGGCAGCCGGCCGCCTGTGGCCCGCAGCGCGCCGCCGCCCTTGAGGCGCGAGAGATGCTTGCGCACGGCGTTGACCGTCTGGATCGGCAGGCCCGAGGCCAGCAGGGCGCTCTGAGTGGCGGCGAGATCGTCCAGCGTGAGCCCGGCGGCCGGCGCCTCGACGCACGCCGAGGCGCCGCCCGAGATCATGGCGAGGAACGGGCGGGGCGGGATCTCGGCGAGCCATCGCTCGAGGCGCTCGCCGGCGGCGAGGCTCTGCCGGTCGGGGAGAGGATGGCCGCCGGTCCGCTGCTCCCAGCCGGGGTCGAGGAGCGACGACGCGCGTAGCGGGCGGATGAGCAGCCGCCGTGCGCCCGGTTCCAGCGCCTCGCGCACCCCGCGGCCGAGGGCCGCGCCGGCTTTGCCCAGGGAGAGCACCGCCGCGAAGCGCTCGCCGCGCCGGGCCAGCTCCTCGCGCGCCAGCCGCTCCGGATCCACAGCCGCGAAGGCGGCGGCGATCATCCGCCGGGCAAGATCGTGAAGGTCCATGGAGAAGGCTTAAGGATAGCGCCGATTCCGGCCGGGTTTCGATCCTGCGGAAGAAAAGGACCCAAAGGACTGCAGGGACTACAGGGACTCAGCCTTCCTGTCCCTGTTGTCCTTGCTGTCCCTGTTGTCCTTCTTGCGGAGCGCCAGTCTTCTCCTCCCAGCGAATCCCCTCCCCGAACTCCCACCGGTGCTCCGGAAAATACACCCCTACTCCCCCCTTGGCCGCCGTCACCGTGAACGCGAGCGCGCGCCGCTGATAGTCGTAGGGAGCGCCGGCCTTGGAGTGCACCGCGACGTCCACCACGTACTCGCCGGGACCGAGGCGCAGCGCCGGACAGGCGAGCCGCACGGTGACCTCGCCCTCCAGTCGGCCGGGAACGTAGCCGTCTAGATCCGTGTTGGTGCCCCACACCTCGAAACCGCGCGGCGTCGCGATGGCGACGCCGAAGACGAAGTCGTCGAGCGGCTGATCGGCGCGGGCGCGGATCTCGAAGACCACGTCCTCCGCGCTGTCGACGTGATAGCGCTCCTCGGACCCGGCGAGGAGGCGGATGGAGACGATCTCGGCTTCGCGCGATCCCCAGCGCAGCTCCTCCGAGACCTCGCCGCCCGCCCGCTCGCGCTCCCGCTTGGCGGCGAGATGCTCCTCGCCCTCCTGCTCCGCCACCTCCTGCCGGTAGGCGTCGATCACCCGGCGGGGCTCGCCCACCAGGCGCTGGCGGCCGCCTTCGAGCCACAGCACGCGGTCGCAAACCCCCTCCACCAGGTCGAGCGAGTGGCTGACGAGGAGCAGCGTCCCGCCCGCGGCGAGGAACTCCTCGATGCGGCGCAGGCAGCGGTGGGCGAAAGCCTCGTCCCCCACCGCCAGCACCTCGTCCACCAGCAGGACCTCCGGATCGGTGTGGACCGCCACGGCGAAGCCCAGCCGCACGTACATGCCGGAGGAGTAGTTCTTGACCGGCTCCTCCATGAAATCGCCCAGGCCGGAGAACTCGACGATGTCGGCATAGCGGCGCTCGATCTGCTTGCGCGAGAGGCCGAGCACGGCGCCGTTGATGAAGACGTTCTCCCGTCCCGAGATCTCGGGGTGGAATCCCGCGCCCAGCTCGATCAGCGCCGCCACGCGGCCGGCCACCGTGATGCGTCCGGCGGTGGGCTTGAGCATGCCCGCCACCAGCTTGAGCAGGGTGGACTTGCCGGAGCCGTTGCCGCCGATCACGCCGAAGGCCTCGCCGCGGGCCACCGTGAAGGTGACCTCCTCGATGGCGGTGATCGCCTCCTCGGGTTTGAGGTCGCGCGTCAGGCTGCGCCCGACGAGGACGCTCTTCAAGGTGCGGAGCCGGTCGCCCGGCAGCGTCCGGCGGAAGAGCTTGCGGACCTGCTCGACGCGGATGGCCTCTGCGGCCGCGGCTTGCGGCAGGGGCTCGCTCACGCCGCCTCCACCAGAGTCTCCCGCAGCCGTTCAAAGAGCCCCGCGCCCATGGCCCAGGCAAAGATGCTCACCAGGGCCATCTGGATCCACAGCGGAGGACCGGGGATCTCGCCGCGGAACAGCACCGCCTGGTAGGCCAGGATGAACGGCGTGAACGGGTTGAGCCACACCACCCATTTCAACGGGCCGAGACTCTGGATCGTCTCCAGCGAGTAGAGGATGGGCGTGAGGAAGAACATCAGGGTCAACAGATTCGCCAGCAGGTCGCGCACGTCCTTGAAATGGACCGTCAGGGCCGACGCGCCGAGCGCCAAGCCCGCTACCATGGGCAGGTGAAGCAGCAGGATTCCGGGCAGCGCGAGCATCGAGAGCCCGCCTACCGGAAAGCCGAGGATCCTCCCCGCCACCAGGGCCACGATGACGATCGGCAGCGCGAACAGCAGGTGCACCAGGTTGGAAAGCACGGAGACCATGGGCAGCAGCTCGGCCGGGAACACCGCCTTGCGGATCAGACCCGAGTTGGCGAGCAGCGACATCGAGCCCTCCAGCGCGGAGGCCGAGATCCAGATCCAGGGGAACAGACCGCTCACCAGGAAGAGCGCGTAGGGGCTCATGCCGCCGCGCGCTCCCGGCTTGAACACGACGCTGAAGACGAAGGTGTAGACCGAGAGCAGCAGCAGCGGATTGACCAGCGACCAGAGAAAACCGAGCACCGAGCCGCGGTAGCGCGCCTTGAGCTCCCGGGAGGTGAGGGTCATGAGAAGCCCGCGGAAGCGGAAGAGCTGAAAGGCGACCCGGAACATAGGTGGAGGGAAAACTATCATTGCCGCTTGCTAGACTGCCGGCCCGTGGCCGATTGGAGTCTGCTGGACCTGCTGCCCGGCCTGTGGGTCGGGCTGCTTGGGGCGTCGCTCGCCGCGGCGCTGCGGCGATGGTTCGATCCGGTGCCGGGCCGAATCCTCCTCGCCTTCTCCATCGTCCTGCTGCTGCTCTTCGCTCCGGTGCTCCTCGGCGGCAAGGTACTGCTGCCGCTCGACAACCTGCGCGGGCAGGTCCCCTTCCAGCGATTGACCCCGGCGGAGCCGCCGGGCAACTTCCTGCAGGGAGATCTGATCCAGCTCGTCACGCCCTCGCTGGCCGCCGTGCGCGCTGCGTGGTCGGCGGGCCGCTGGCCGCTGTGGAACGCGCAGGTGGGGGCGGGCATGCCGCTCCTCGCCGATCCACAGGCGCAGGCGCTGCAGCCTCTGGTGCTCCTCGGCACTCCCTTTTCGCTGCCGCGCGCCGCCGGGGTGACCGCAGCGCTGCGCGTACTGACGGCGCTGATCTTCTGTTTCCTCTGGCTGCGGCGGCAGGGATTGACGGAAGCGCCCGCCTTCGCGGGCTCGCTCGCCTACGGGCTCGGCGGTTTCCTCCTCCTCTGGTTGGGCTGGCCGATCGCCAACTCCGCGGCGCTCCTACCGCTCGTGCTCTACGCCGTAGCGCGGTGCGACGAGCCCGGCGGCCGCCGGGACGCGGTGCTGCTCGCCGTGGGGGCGCTCGCCCTGCTCCTCGGCGGCCATCCCGAGACGATCCTCTACGCCGTCGCGCTCAGCCTTGCCTTTCTCCTCGACAAGGTACGCCGGCGGCCCAGGGGATCGCGAAGAGCGCTCCTCGCGAGAACGGGCGGAGCCCTCGCGATCGCCGGCATGATCGCGGCTCCCGCCCTGCTGCCGGCGATCGAATACATGCCGAAGACGCTGCGGGTGGCGCGCCTAGCGCCGGAGGCGCGACGGCATGTAGCCTGGGGCGCGAGCCCCAGGAACGAGTCGAACAAAGTTTCCCAAAGCCCCGAAGGGGCGACGCCTTCGGCGCGTCTCGCCCTCCGCTGGCTGCCGATCGCCGCACCCAATGCCTACGGCAACAGCCGGTTCATCTACTACTGGGGCCTCTCGAACACCAATGAGGACGCGAGCGGCTTCGTAGGGACAGCCACGTTGCTCGCCGCCCTGCTGGCAGTCGGCGCGAGACGACGATTCCCGCAAGAACGGCTGGCGCTCGGGATCGCGGCGCTCTGTTTGGTTCTGCTCGCCCCGGTAGGACTATCCTCGCGGCTCCTGCTGCCGCTCTCCCTCTGCCTCTGCTATCTCGCAGCCTGCACGCTCGAGCGCTTCCGCATGGGTGAGATCCGCCGCCGGTCCGTGCTCATCGCGGCGCTGGGGCTCGGCCTCATCCTCGTCTGGGGTTATCTCGCGCATGCCGATCCCTCGGATCCGCGCCGGTTGGAGGTGTTCCGCTTCGGCTGGCTGCGCTGGCAGCTCCGGTTCCTCGTCTTCGCGACCGTCCTTCTTCTTGTGGCGGCCTCCTGGCGGCGGCGTGGCAGGTCTTTGGCTGTGGGGGTGCTGGCCATCGCCGTGGGTGCCGAGCTGCTGCTGATCCACCGGCCCGCCAACCCGCCGATGCCGCGCCGGCTGGTCTTGCCGCTCACGGGACCGATCCGCTTCCTGCAGGTGAATCTCGGACCCCGCTATCGCATGGCCGCGCTCGGCCGCGCTTTTCCGCCCAACCTGCCGTCCCTCTATGGCTTGACCGATGCGCGCATCTACAACCCGATGGCGCCCCAGGCCTACATGGAGGCCCTGGCGCCGATCACCGTGGCCTGGTGGGGAGAGCTGCCGGTGCTCGGCAATCCCGGCCATCCTCTCTATCCGCGGCTCGGCGTGCGCTATCTGCTGGCCGCGCCCGGAGCGGCGCTCCCGCCTCCGCTGCGGCGCGTTTACGCGGACCCGGACGGTTCGATCTGGGAGGTGCCGGGCGCGTTGCCGCTCAGCTCCAGCCTCTACCAGGACGGCGGCTGGAGGCTCCTTCTCGATGGTCGCTCTCATCCAGCAAGATCCGAAGGCGCCTTTCTCGCCGCGCCCCTCCCCGCCGGGCGCTGGCGCGTGGATCTGCTGTATCGTCCGCGGGCCTTCCTCTGGGGCTGCCTTCTCGCGGCGGTGGGGCTGACGGCGGGCGCGGCGGCGCTCAGGCCGAGAAAGGACAAAAAGGATACCAAGGATGACAAGGGCAGGGCGAACCCTCAGGTCCTTTAGATCCTTGTCATCCTTTAGGGAAGGTCTGATCAAGATGCGAACGCGGCCACTCTCTCGATAGTCCGGTCCCGTCAGCCGTTCGAAGGGTTTGGTCGCGGGCTTACGAGGCCTCGGCTGGCTTCGTTCGGCGCTCTGGCGGCGCGTATTTGGCCGAGTAGGCGCATTTACGCCCCCTGGAGTCTCAGCACGCGGCCGCGCATCATGAAGAGGTTCGCCAGCGCGCAAGTCACCAGCACGCGATGCGTGTTCTTCGCCAACCCGCGGTATCGGACCTTGGCGAAGCCGAAGACCCGCTTGATGACGTGGAACGGATGTTCTCCCTTGGCGCGCACTCTCGACTTGTTGCGGTTGGTGGCCTTCTGTTCTTCGGTCAGCGGACGATTGCGCCCCGCCTTGGCCTGGATCAAGCAACGCGCCCGCTTCGCAACCGCCCGGATCTTCGCTTTCTGCCCGCTGTAGGCCGAGTCTCCCCAGACTTTGGTTTCGGCGCCGTGAAGCAACTTGTCGACCACTTGGCTGTCGTGCACGTTGGCAGCCGTCGTCTCCACCGAGTGGATCAGCTTCAACTTGCTGTCGACTCCAATGTGCATCTTCATCCCGAAGTGCCAGGCGTTACCCTTCTTGGTCTGGTGCATCTCCGGGTCGCGCTCCTTCTTCGCGTTCTTCGTCGAGGAGGGAGCTGCCAGAATCGTCGCATCCACGATCGTGCCGCGACTCACCTTCAAGCCGAGGGATGCCAAATGCTCGTTGACCGCCTCGAACAGCTTCTTGCCAAGGTCGTTCCTCTCCAGCAGATGGCGAAACTTGCACACTGTCGTCTCGTCGGGAACGGGCTCCCGGCCCAGGTCGATGCCGACGAAAGAACGCATCGACAACGAGTCGTACAGCGCCTCCTCGACGCCTGGATCCGAGAGGTCGAACCACTGCTGGAGAAAGTAGATCCGCAGCATTCGCTCCAGACCCACCGGATGGCGGCCCTTGCCGGCCTTCGGGTAATACGCTTCCACTTGTTGGCAGAGAACCAGCCACGGAACCACCCGCTCCATCTCCTCAAGAAACCGCGACCGGCGAGTCGTCTTGGAGTACGTCTCGAAACCCGCCGCCAGAGCCAAAGTCTTCTGGTCGCGCATCCATCTCCTCCTCGGTCAGAGCAAGCCGTTGAGTACAGACCAAAAAACCGTCAGACTTGATCAGAGATTCCTTAGGTCCTTTGAGCCCAGCGGCCCCTACACGTACGGCTCGCGCAGATCCACCGGCTTGACGGTCTTCTTGCGCAGCTTCAGGTTGAGCATCTCGACGAAGACCGAGAAGCCCATGGCGAAGTAGACGTAGCCCTTGGGGATGTGGAAGTCGAGGCCCTCGGCGATCAGCGACATGCCGATGAGGAGGAGGAAGGAGAGGGCCAGCATCTTGATCGTGGGATGCACGGCCACGAAGTCCCCGATGGGGCCCGCGGCGAGCATCATGATGCCGACCGCCACCACGACGGCGGTGATCATGACCGCGAGCTCGTTCGCCATGCCGACGGCGGTGATCACGGAGTCGAGGGAGAAGACGATGTCGAGCAGCAGGACCTGGACGATGACGGAGGCGAACGAGGCGGCCACTCGCGCGCTCGCATGTCCCTCCTCGCCCTCCAGCCGCTCGTGGATCTCGCGGGTCGCTTTGAAAAGGAGGAACAGGCCGCCGACGATGAGGATGAGATCCCGGCCCGAGATCCCCTGTCCCAGCACGGTGAACAGCGGCGAGGTCAGCTTCACCATCCAGGCCAGCGAGGCGAGCAGGCCGATGCGCAGGAACATGGCAAGCCCGAGCCCGAGACGCCGCGCCTTGGGCTGCTGGCCCTTGGGCAGCTTGCCGACGAGGATCGAGATGAAGATCACGTTGTCGATGCCGAGCACGACCTCCAGCACCGTCAGCGTGAGCAGCGCGATCCAGCTCTCGGGCTGTGTCAACCATTCCATGACGATCCCTCCTGACCTTCCGGCGGGCGGATTGTATCCTCAGGCCTCTTCCGAGCCCATGACATAATGAAAGGAACGATGAGCGATACCACGACCCGTGGCATCCGAATCCAGGTCCAGAGCTTCTACGACGAGGAACGCAGCTCTCCCGAGGAGAGCTACTACTTCTTCGCCTACCAGGTGCGGGTCTCGAACCTCGGCGGCGAGACGGTCCAGCTCGTCAGCCGCGAATGGATCATCACGGACGGCAACGGCGACACGCAGCAGGTGCGGGGGAGCGGCGTCGTCGGCGAGCAGCCGGTGCTCGCGCCGGGCGAGGCCTTCGAGTACACCAGCTTCTGCCCCCTACCGACTCCGGTCGGCTCCATGCACGGCTCCTACCGCATGGTGCTCGAGAACGGCGAGCACTTCGACGCGGAGATCGCCCCTTTCTCGCTGGCGGTGCCGCACGCGGTGAACTGAGGCCCGCCATTTGCAGCTTCTCGCCGTGCATGGCGAGGACGAAGCCCGATCGCATCGCAGCCGCCGCCGTTCCGGCCGAGGCCCTGGAGGCGGAATTCCCCGCCGTCGCGCTGCCCATCCGCCCTCCCTATCCACCGATGGAGGCGCGGTCGGCGGAGCGCATTCCCGACGGCGAGGGCTGGCTCTACGAGCCGAAGTGGGACGGCTTCCGCTGCCTCGCCTTCCGCCGGGGCAAGACCGTGGCGCTCCAATCCAAGAGCGGCCAGCCTCTGGACCGCTACTTCCCGGAGCTGGTCGAAGCCTTGCTCGGCTTGCCGGTCGCCGCGTTCGTCCTCGACGGCGAGATCGTCATCCGGGGGAAAACCGGCCTCGACTTCGACGCCCTCCTGCAGCGCATCCATCCCGCCGAGAGCCGCATCCGCAAGCTCGCCCGCGAGACCCCGGCGAGCTACTATGCCTTCGATTTCCTGGTGGACGACAAGCGGAAATCGCTGGTCCAGCTTCCCTTGGAGGAGCGGCGGCGGCGATTGGAGGAGCTCTTCGGGAAGCTGGGGAAATCAGCCTCCATCATCCCTTCGCCCGCCACGCCGGACCGCAAGGCCGCCGAGCGCTGGATGAGGGAGCAGGGAACCCGAGGGCTCGACGGAGTCGTGGCCAAACGCGCCGATTCACCCTATCTCTCAGGCGATCGCAGCGCCATGGTCAAGGTCAAGCGGCTGCGCACGGCGGACTGCGTGGTGGGCGGTTTCCGCTGGGCTCAGAAGGGGGGAAAGATCGGCGGCAAGATCGGCTCGCTGCTGCTCGGCCTCTACGACGAGGCGGGGCTGCTCGACCACGTCGGTTTCTCCTCCAGCTTCACCGCGGAGGAGCGGGAGGAGCTCGCGCCGATCCTCCTGCCGCTGCGCCAGCCGCCCGGCTTCACCGGCAAGGCGCCGGGCGGTCCCAGCCGCTGGGCGCAAGGACGTTCCACCGAGTGGGAACCGGTGCGGCCCGTGCTCGTCTGCGAGGTCCGCTACGACCACTTCTCCGGCGGCCGTTTCCGCCACGGCACCAAGTTCCTGCGCTGGCGTCCGGACAAGAAGCCCAGGGAATGCACCTTCGAGCAGGTGCTTCCCTCTACATCATAGCCACCGGCGGCGCCGGCTCATCCGGACTGCCCGCGTTCGCCAGCGGGATGCGCACCAGCAGGTAAGCGATGACCGCCATCACCACGAGCCCGAAGATGTAGGACGGATTCTTGAAGATCTCGGGCAGCGGCCAGCCGAAGAAGTTGAAGGCCGCGGTCGCCAATCCCATGAGCGCCTCGCCGGCGATGAGGCCCGAGGCGACGAGCACGCCGACGTTCTCCACCCGCGCCTTCTGGGCTTCGTTGAAGCCCTTGCGCTCCCGCATGGAATCGGTCAGCCAGCGGATCATGCCGCCGACGAAGATGGCGAAAGTCGTGGCGAGCGGCAGGTACATGCCGACGGCCACGAGCATGGGGCTGCGCACCTTGAGCAGGATCATCGCGATGCCCATGAAGACGCCGACCACGACGAGGGCCCACGGCATGTTCCCGCCCACGATACCCTGGGCGAGGGACGCCATCAGGCCGGCCTGGGGCGCGGGGAGCGCTTTGGAGCCAAACCCGATACCGCCCGCCTTGATATCTCCGAAATGGAGGATCATCAGCGGGAAGTACATGACGAGGCTGGCGCACACCACCGCGATCAGCTCGACGATCTGGATCGTCCGCGGCGTGCCGCCGAGGATGTAGCCGACCTTGAAGTCCTGGAGCAGCTCGCCGGCCACCGCCGACGAGACGCAGACCACGGCGGCAACGCCGAGCACCGCCACCACGCCGCTCGCTCCGGAAACGCCGAGCGAAATCATCAGCAGCGCCGCGATGATCAGGGTCGAGAGCGTGAGGCCGGAGATCGGGTTGTTCGAAGAGCCGATCAGGCCGACGAGATAGCCGGAGACGGTGGCGAAGAAGAAACCGGCCAGCAGCATCACGATGGCCGCCACGATGGCTCCCATCACCAGGCCGGACATGTAGACGTAGAGGAAGATCATGAGGACGAAGACGAGGGCGATGAGGGCGAACACCGTGCGCGAGCTCATGTAGCGCTCGGTACGCCCGACCGCGGCCTCGCGATCCGTCTTGCCCTTGATCTCGGCGAAGGCCCGCGCCAGCCCGCCGAAGAGGTTCTTGCGCATGCGGTACAGCGTGTAGGCCGCGCCGACCAGCATGCCGCCGACGGCGATCGGCCGCACGATGAAGCGCCAGACGAGGCCAACCGTGCCGGCCCAGTCTTCGGCCGCCGCGCCCGGCGGCAGGAAGGTCTGGAGCTGCGGTCCGAGAAGGAACATGAGGAGCGGCACCATGAGGCCCCACGCGATGACGCCGCCGGAGAAGTTGAGCGCGGCGAGCTCGGGTCCGATGATGTAGCCGACGCCGAGGTAGGCCGGGCTCACGGTGGGCGCCGCGAAGGTGGTGACGCCGCCCGTGGTCACGGCGGGAGCGTCGGCGGCGGCGCCCAAGCGGATCGTGCCTCCAAGAGAGCCGATCCGGAGCAGGAGATCCTTGTCCGGCGCGAACAGCTTGAACACTCCGAGAATGTAGATCAGCGCGCCGAATCCCATGTTGTAGAAGAGATACTTGGCCGCCTGGGAGCCGCGCTGTCCGGCCTTGTGGATCTCCGAGGCGGCCACCGACTCGGGAAAGGGAAGCTCGCGGTCCTCGACCATCACGCGGCGCACGAGCGAGACGAAGAGGACGCCCAGCACGCTGCCCACCAGCATCAGGGCCGTCGATTTCCAATACGCGTCTTCCGGTGCGAAGGACGGCCACACGCCGGCGATGACGAAGGCCGGCAGGGTGAAGATGGCGCCGGCCGCGACGGACTCGCCGATCGAGCCGGCCGTCCGCGCGATGTTCTCTTCGAGGATGGAGCCCTTCCACAGACGCAAGACCGCCATGCTGATCACCGCCGCCGGGTAGGTGGCGGCGATGGTGATCCCGGCGCGCAGGCCCAGATAAGCGTTGGCGGCGCCGAGCACGACCGTCATGATCAGGCCGGGGATCAGGGCGCGCAGCGTGAACTCCGTCATCGAAACCGTTTCGGGAACGAAGGGTTGATGGCGAGGTCCGGTAGCCGGTTCGGCCAAGGTGGCCTCCTTTCGAAGAATCCGCGGCGGATGCTAGCACACAGGCTGTGCTAGGAAGCGGGCAGGAGCCGCAGCCGGTGCACCGCGGGGCCGGGGAGGAAGGGAGTCGGCCGTCCTTCCTCCCAGGCCTCGTGGCCCTTGCGGTAATACGGCGAGAGCGGATGGCCGCTCTGGCCCACCGGCATGTGGAAGAAGCCGGCCTCCTCATGGCCGGGGGAGACCACCAGCCGCTCCGAGGCGCTGTACCGCGTGCCCTGCACGCGCGGCATGTCCTCGTCCCCGGGGAGCTGCCGGGACGGCACGTCGAGCCAGCGGCCGGCGAACGGCAGGGCCTGGCTCAAGGGATGCCGGATGTGCGTGGCGTTGCGCTCGCCCCAGGTGCGGTCGGCCAGGTTCGGGCCCTGTTTGGCGTAGAAGTCCAGCAGGGCGTCCACGGCGGCGAGGAGCTGCTCGTCCCAGCTGTTGAATTTCGGATCGAGCAGATGTGCCGGGCGCTCGGTGACCAGCCGCCAGAGCGGCCCCTCGAACTGCTCGGTCGGCCCGAAGCGCTCCTCTTCCGGCACGTTCCCCTGTCCGGTCAGCGAGGTGAAGACCTGTTCCTCCAGGAAGCCGCGGAACCCGCGCACGGCGCGGTAGGCGACCGAGTCGATCGAGGCGCGACCGGTCCAGGTGGTCTCCACCAGCCGCCGCAGCTCGCGGCGGCGCGGATCGGCGGCCACGGCCTGCGGCGTCAAAGCGCGCAGCAGCAGGCCGCGCCAGCGCTCCAGGAACACGGCGCGGTCGTCGAGCTGGATGGCGAGCAGGTCGCGCGGCGCCGCCTTCTCCAGCTTCTGCAGGTCGTCCCGGATCTGCCGGGCGCGGGCGCCGAGCATGTAGCCGCCGTCGCCGATCTTCGCCAGCATCTCGCCGTCCACCGCGCGGGCATTGGCCGTCCAGATCTGTCCGGACGGCGGATCGACGATGCGCGGCGCCTCGTCCGGCGCCAGCCAGCCGTCCCAGCGGCGCGTGCCGTCCGCCCAGGAGGTGGGAGTCCGGCCGTCGAAGCCCACCCGGCGAGGGATACGGCCGATGATCGTCCAGCCGATGCGGCCCGTCTCGTCGGCGACCACGAAGTTCTGCGGCGGGATGCCGGAACGGTTCGCCGCCGCCATCGCCTCCTCCAGCGTGCGCGCTCTCTCCAGGTTGCCGCTCTCCAGGTTCACCGCCTCCGGATGGTGGGCGGTCCAGGCGAGGGCGCGAGGACGGCCGAGAGGGTCCTTGTCGATGACGGGACCCCAGATCGTCTCCTTCACCTCCAGCGTCTGGTCGTCTCCTCCCTTGACCCGGATTCGCTCGCTCACCTTCGCCATGCGCCGCGGACCCGCGGGCGTGCGATAGGTCTGCGGATTCTTCGGGTCCATCTCCAGCACGACGAGATCGGTCCAGTCGCCGTAGCTGTTGGTGAACCCCCAGGCCACGTGGCCGTTGCTCCCCACGGCCACCAGGGGCGTGCCCGGCAGCGTCACGCCGGTCAGGCGCAGCGTATCGCCGGCCCCGTCCGGGCGGATCACCGAGACGCGGTACCAGACGTTCGGCACCCGGATCGGCAGGTGCATGTCGTTGGCGAGCCAGGCGCGGCCATCCGCCGTGCGGCTGCCGGCGACCGCCCAGTTGTTGCTGCCGATACCCGCGACCTCACCCCAACCAGGAAATCCTCTTTCTCCCCTCTCCTTCAGGAGAGGGGCCGGGGGTGAGGTCGCGCGGGCAACACGGTGAGCTTTGCGCAGGTCGAACACTTCGGGTCCAGGAATGGGCGGCTGCGCGAACGCCGCGCCCACCAGCGGCGCGTCCCACTCCGTGCCGGGCGGCGCCAGGAACTCGAACATCTCGCGCGGCAGGGTGTCGTGGAGGACGCCCAGGTTCGACTCGCGCCGGCCGGTCTCGTCGTTCAGCTCGAAGAACATGGCGTGGACGGCGAGGATCGAGTCCTCCGGCCGCCAGAGGGCCGGATCCTGCCGCAGGACCAGATACTCGAAGGGCTTCTCCTCCAGCGCCGCGAGCCCCGCGTTCACCCCCGCGGCGTAGGCGGCGAGCAGAGCCCGGTCCTCCGCGGAGGCGGCCGCCATCACCTGGCGCGCCACGGCGCGGAAACGATGGACGCGATGCTGGCGGTCCGTTTCCACCGCCACCGGGCCGAAGACCTCCGCCAGCTCGCCCGCCGCCTGGCGGCGCAGCAGGTCCATCTGGAAGAAGCGGTCCTGGCCGTGGAGAAACCCCAGGGCCCGCGCGGCGTCGTTCCGGCTGGCGGCGTGGATCGTCGGCACCCCGAGATCGTCTCGCTCGACGTCCACGGGCGCGCTGAGCCCGGCGAGCGAGCGTTCACCGTCGAGCTGCGGCAGGCTCGCCTGCATGCGGTTGTGGAACCAGAGCCCGCCCGATAGGACAACAAGGACAAAAAGGACGACAAGGACAGCAAGGGACAACGCCACCCGGCGCAGCACGCGACGAGGCCGAGGGCGGGCGGCGGGTGCGGCTGGTTCGGCGACCGGCAGAGGCTGAGCCATAATCGTCTCCTGGGCTGGGCGCTCTAGTCTACGCTGGTGTCCTTGCTGTCTCTGCTGTCCCTGTTGTCCTTTCTGCGGCTATACACTCACCCCGCCATGTCCGCCACCTTCCCGGACCTCCGCGCCTTTCTCGATCAGCTCCGGCGCGACGGCGATCTCGTCACCGTCGAGGCGCCGGTGGATGCCCGCCTCGAGGCCGCGGAGATCCACCGCCGGGTGATCGCGGCCGGCGGACCGGCCCTCTTCTTCGCCAACGTCAAAGGCGCGGACTTCCCCCTGGTCACCAATCTGTTCGGCACGCAGCGCCGGGCGGAGATGGCGTTCGGCCAACGGCCGCAGCGGCTGATCCGCCGGCTCGTCCAGCTCGCCGAGACGCTCCTGCCGCCCACGCCCGGCAAGCTCTGGAACGCTCGCGATCTCGCCTGCGAAGCGCTGCGGATCGGCTCCTCCCGCCGGCGTTCCGGACCCGTCACCGAAGTGGTCACCTCCGACGTACGGCTCGACCGCCTGCCCATCCTCACCACCTGGCCGGAGGACGGCGGCCCCTTCATCACCCTGCCGCTGGTCTACACCGAGCATCCGGACGGCAAGGGCCACAACCTCGGCATCTACCGGCTCCACGTCCATGACGAGCGCACCACCGGCATGCACTGGCAGATCGGCAAGGGCGGCGGCTTCCACTACGCGGTGGCCGAAGCGCGGGGAGAGAGCCTGCCGGCCACCGTCTTTCTCGGCGGTCCGCCGGCGTTGATCCTCGCCGCCGTCGCGCCGCTGCCGGAGAACGTGCCGGAGCTGATGCTCGCTTCCCTGATCGCCGGCGAAAGGCTCAAGCTCGTGTCGTCCGGCCCCGGCTCGCATCCGCTGGTGGCTGGCGCCGAATTCGCGCTGATCGGCAAGGTGCCGCCACGCGTCCGTCGTCCGGAAGGACCCTTCGGCGACCACTATGGGTATTACTCGTTGCGGCACGATTACCCGATCTTCCAGGTGGAGCGGATCGCCCGCCGGCGCGACGCGATCTATCCGGCGACCGTCGTGGGCAAGCCCCGGCAGGAGGACTTCGTCATCGGCGACCTGCTGCAGGAGCTGCTCTCGCCGCTGTTCCCGCTGGTGATGCCCGGCGTCGAGCGGTTGTGGTCCTACGGCGAGACGGGCTATCACTCGCTGGCCGCGGCGGTGGTCAAGCAGCGCTACCCGCGCGAGGCGATGGTCTCCGCCTTCCGCATCCTGGGCGAGGGCCAGCTCTCCCTCACCAAGTTCCTCCTGGTGACGGATCAGCCCGTGGACCTCAAGGATTTTCCGGCGACGCTCGCCCACATCCTGGAGAGAGCCCACCCCGAAACCGACCTCTACGTCTTCTCCAACCTCTCCATGGACACGCTCGACTACACCGGACCCCGGGTCAACGAAGGCTCCAAGGGAGTCTGGCTCGGCCTGGGAGATCCGGTACGCGATCTGCCGCGCGGCTTTACGGCGCCCGAGACGCCGCAGGGCATGACGGACGCCCACGTCTTCTGTCCCGGCTGCCTGATCGTGGGCGGACCTTCCTACCGGGAGGAACCCGGCGCCGCCGCCCGCTTCGCCGCCCATCCCGCCTTCGCGGGCTGGCCGCTGATCGTCCTCACCGACGAGCCGGGCCGCGCCGCCGCGAGCCCCATCAACTTCCTGTGGACCACCTTCACCCGTTTCGAGCCCGCGGCGGACATCCACGCCGCCGGCGTCGAAGTGCTGCGGCACCACCTCTCCTACCGCGCGCCCATCCTCATCGACGCGCGTCTGAAGCCCGGATTCCCCAAAGAGCTCTTCGCGGACGAGGAGACGGCCGCGACGGTCAGCCGGCGATGGAAAGAGTATTTCCCCGCCGGTAACGTCGAGATGGGCGATTCAGGGTCGGGGCACCTGGATCCCGCATAAGAAGGCCCGCGATATTCTTAGCCTTGAGGCACAGCCATGGCGCGCAATTCACACAAGATCCGCGATCTGGCCGAGCAGATCGAAGCTCTGGAACCGGATGACCGTCTGGAGCTTCTTAGGCTCGTGGTCACACCTGAGCGGGAGCTTCTCCTCGTTGCGGAGGACCTGCAGCGAAAGACCCGAGCTGTGGATCCTCGGGTGATCGTCAGAGAGGTGAATCGCGCTGTTCGCGAGGTCCGGTCGAAGCGAACTGCGAACCGAGCCACTTCCCGTAACCAGTAGGCCGGAGTTCCGGACATCACGGCAGATCAGCAGGCATGGCCGCAACGCGAACGGACATTGCGGCGAATCTCTGGAGATTGTCGCGATATGAGCCGACATCGCGGCGTATCCCTAGACCTGGCGACGAGATCTGGGGAATTCCTTACGCGCCGGCCGGCATCGCCGGAGATCCCGAGGCGCTACGCCAATATCTCTAGACATTCTCAGAATGTCCGCGGATGTTGAGACGATGCGAGCTCACGTCGTGACCGTGCGAGCGGAAATCGTCGTGGATCCCGAGACGTTCTGCCGATGTCTCGGGACGTTGTCTCAATGTCAGGAGATCGGTGACGATGCGAGCTCGCTTTCTGGGATTGCGGGCCGGCATCGCCGCGGATCCCGAGACGTTGCTCCGATGTCCCGGGCCATCGTGAGAACGTCGGCTCGTTTTCTCAGCGTGCGAGCGGACACTGCCGCGTATCCCGAGACCTTGCTCCGCTGTCTCAGGACAGCATGGGAACGGCGGCTCGCATTCTCAGTCTGTGAGCGGACATTGCGGCGTATCCCGAGACATGCCTACGACATCTCGGGAAACTGCCACGATGTCTGCGGATTCGGTGACGACGCGAGCTCACGTTGCAGCGTATCCTGGGCCATCGCGCCGATGTCTCTCACCACCCCATCCAGTCGATCGAGTACGGCAACATCTTGCGCCACCAGGGCCAGTCGTGATCCACGTCGTGTCCCCAGAGCTCGAGCTGGTGGGGAACCCCCTTCTGGTTGAGGAGCTCCGAGAGCCGCCGCGAGGCCTGGGGCGCCTCGTAGGCGCCCTGGCCGGTGAGGATGTGGATTTTGCACGCGGTCTGCAACAGGTGGAGCGGCTGCCCTTCCAGGTTGGGCAAATACGAAGCGGGATTGTTGAAGTAGACGTTGTCGTCGCCGTAGCCGTGCAGGTAGTCCGGCCCCAGGTCGTAGAAGCCGCTCATGGCGATGACGGCGTCGAAGAGGTCCGGCCGGCGGAAGAGGGTGTTGGCGGCGTGGAAGGCGCCGAAGCTGGCGCCGCAGGTGGCGATGCGGAGGTCCGGCGACTGGCAGACGTGGCGGATGTACGGGACGACCTCCTCCTCGATGTAGCGGGCGTAGAGGGCCTGCCTGCGCGCCTGCTCGGGCACCGGAAGTTTGCTGTCCATCCAGGCCTGCTGGTTGATGCTGTTGATCGAGAAGACGCGCACCCGGCCGGCGTCGAGGGCCTCGTCGACCGAACTGATCAGATGGAAGCGCTCGTTCTCCAGGAAGTCCGCGGCGGCCGTCGGGAAGAGCAGCAGCGGGTGGCCCCAGTGCCCATAGGACACGATGGGCATAGGTTGCCCCAGAATCGGACTGTGCCAGCCCGCAATCTCGCGCTGATCGCCATACCCCATGGCCTGATCTCCTGAAGTCCGCCCGCGGCCGAAATCGCGCCGGAGGATACCACCTCTTGCCTCGCCGAGCCGCTGGTGTCACAGTCCACCGCCCAGAGAAGGTCCGGATGGAAAGAATCCCCGTCGTCGAGAACGGCCGCGAGGTGTCCCACCTCGCCGTACGGTTCGACCCGCCGCGGCGCGGCGGCGAGCCCCGGCCCTGCCTCCTCTATCTCCACGGCTTCGGCTCAGATCAATCGGGAGAAAAGGCGGAGTTCTTCCGGCAGCGGGCTCTCGCCGCGGGCTTCGGCTTCTGCTCGTTCGACTTTCAGGGTCACGGCCAATCGGGCGGCGAGCTCGGCTCGATCACTCTGACGCGCAACCTGGAGGATGTCCGGCGCGTACACGACTGGCTGCGCGCCCGCGGCCAGGAGCGGCTCGTCCTTCTGGGCTCCTCGATGGGCGGCGGCACGGCGCTCTGGTACTCGGCGCTTCACCCTGAGGAGATCGCGGCCGGCCTCCACATCGCTCCGGCGCTCGAGATGGACCGCGGCCTCCTGGCCTGGGCTGGCCCGGAGAGGGAGCGCGTGTGGCGGGAGACCGGCTCCATCCACTTCCAGAACGAGCTCGTCTCCTGCCAGCTCGGCTGGACCCTCATCGAGGACCTTCGCGCCCACCCGCTCGATACGCTTCTCGCCCGCTACCGGACACCCTGCCTTCTTCTCCAAGGCAGGCAGGATGCCTCCGTCTCCTGGCGGAGCGTCGCCGATTTCGCCGTTCGCTGCACCTTCAAGGAGATCGAGCTCCACCTCTTCGCGGACGGCGATCACCGGCTGACGGATCGTAAGGCAAGGCTATGGACACTCATGGAGGAGTTCCTCCAAGGGCGGAGGTTGATCCAGGTCTGACAGGATATAGACGAATGCAAATGTTAAGTGCCAGCTTGTCGGTGGAGCACGGTTTCTGTAGTCTATTATCGGCGCCGATAACTTTGCGGCGCGAGAAGGTGCAGGCAGGGTCAGCCTCGCTTAAGCTCGGACCTCCCACAGTGCAGACGAGGACCCGCCGGTGTCGGTCCTCTGGCCGGAAGCAAGCTGCTCACGAGGTGATCCTCGCGTAGCCGCGGTGGCTACCGAGTGACTGCCCCCAAGAGGAGGGAGATTCATGTCACGTTCGATCCGATTTGCCGCCGCCCTGCTGATCCTCGCCTCACTAACCTGTGGGAGCCTGTGTGCCTTGCCTCCAAGCTTCCGCACGATCCCTGCTGAAACCGGCAGGGGTGATTTCCTGACCGCGGTCGTGGAGTGGATCGCCGAGCTCCTGGCGCCAGATCGTTCGGTCAGCGACGTCCTGAAGCCGCCGCCCTCGACCAAGGATGGAAGCGCTCTAGACCCTCATGGGGGACACTAGACCCTACCGCCAGCCCTGTCTAGGCAACTTTAGGAGCACCGGCGTTCTCCGGTGCTCCTTTTTTGTCCCGTTTTGACGGTCTGAAGCAACCATTTCTATTGAGGGTGGAGTTCGTATCCTGTCCTTGGGAGGGCTACCAGTGAAGATCCATCCCCACGACTCGGTGCTCCAAGAGTTTGCCAGCAGCTTTCCCGAGGAGCGCGAGGAGTGCTTGGAGCATCTCATCCGGTGTCCGGATTGCAGGAACCGGCTTCGGCGGTTACTCCATTGCTTTCCGAGCGACCTGGCAGTGAAGGTAGTCCCTCTCGAGCGTCGCCCGTTGGTCCCGACCAACTACGACCCCTCTCTGGAGAGGATCTCCCGCTCCCTTCGAGGAATTCAGTCCGTTTACCAGCGAGAAAGGGCAGAAGCCCCTGGGCTTTTCTCGGAAGTGGTGCAGTACACCCCAGAGAAGCGACCGTTGCTCGTCCATAACTCCTCGCGGTTCCACACTTGGGGATTTTGCGAGCTGCTGTTGCGGCAGAGTGAGGAACAGACTTTTCAGAACGCCGCCACGGGCGAAGGTCTCGCGCTGCTCTCTCTGGAGGTTTTAGACCGCCTCGACGATGCGGTTTATGGAGCCGAGGCTCTTGAGGACATGCGTGCGCGTGCCTGGACATTCGTCGCGAATGCCCGCCGCGTGAAGGCCGATCTTCGAGGAGCGGAGGAGGCGTTTGCCCTTGCTCTCGCGTCCCTTAAGCGGGGCAGTCTGGAACCCATGGATAGGGCTGTGTTCTTCGACTTTCAAGCCTCGCTTCTGAGAGCCCAGCGCCGATTCCCAAAGGCCCTGAGCCTTCTTCGCCGGGCGGCTAAGATCTTCCTCGACTTAGGCGAGAGGCACCAGGCTGGCCGAGTATTGGTTTCGATTTCCGCGGTGCACGACTTCGCGGGTGAACCCGAGAAATCAATCCCTCTGCTCTACCGCGCCCTCGTCTTGATTGATTCGGTTCGCGATCCACGACTTCTGCTCACCACCTGGCACAATCTGATCGACAACCTGCTGGAAGCCGGTCGACTCATGGAGGCGCAAAAACTCCTGTTAAAGGCGAAGCCTCTGTATCGGCAATTCCCCGAGCCCCGAGTACAGAACCGCTTGAAATGGGTGGAGGGAAAGATCGCACGTGGTCTAGGCCAGCAGGGACAAGCGGAGATCCTGCTTTCGGCGGCACGGGACGGCTTCCTCGCTGCGAAGGCCCCGTACGAGATGGCCGTCATTTCGCTGGAGCTCGCCTCTCTCTACGCGGAGCAGGGCCGGATGACCGAGCTCAAGCGCCTCTCTGAGGAGATGATGCCGATCTTCTCTTCCCGCCAGATCCACCGCGAAGCTCTCGCAGCGCTCGCCTTCTGGCGCCGGGCGGTTACGGCGGAGAAGGCGGGGCTCGAGTTAGTGACGGGAGTGGCGACCTACCTCAAGCGGGCCCAGCACGATCCCGAGCTGCGGTTCGAGCAGCCCAAGGGATCGTAGCTCCTACAGATCTGTTGGCGGAGAAACGAGCGCGGGGGCGCAACGCCTTGCTGCGCCCCCTCGTAAAGGCTTCTACGGCTTCGGCTTGAAATCGAAGCTCACCGTCGCCGCCTGGTTGGCGGCGATCGTCACCTGCTGGGTCTGGGTGCCGAGCTTCTCGTGCCAGGCCTCGAGTGTGTAGGTTCCCGGAGGCAGCTTGTCGATCGCGAAGGAGCCGTCCTCGCCGCTCACCGCGTAGTACGGGTGCGGCACCACGCCGACCCAGGCGGTCATCCAGGGGTGGACGTCGCACTTCACGTGGACCGCCACCTCCGGCTTGTCGAAGGTCTTGTCGAACGGCGGCAGCCCCTGCGGCTGCGCCTGGTTGAACTCCTGGTTGGCCGTCGGCAGCGCGTGCACGTTGTGCAGCGTCGCATCGGTGTTCTTGATCGACAGCGGCTGGCCCGTCTGCAGGCCCATCACGCGCGGCGTGTACTGGCAGCCTACCTGATCGATCTCCTTCTTCTCCGCCGGCGCGGGGAAGGTCTTGCCCTCCAGGCCGCTCTTGACGTAGACGAAGACGTTGGCCAGCTTGCCGTCCTTGACGGCGATCTCGTTGGTGTCGACCGGGGTCGGGTGCAGACCCGCGCACACCGGATCGGCGTCCATGGCGATCGGCGTGTCGGTATCAGGACCCGCATAGGTCACGGACCCGTTGACGCTTCCGGAGTTGGCCGTGTCGGCGGCCGGCGCGGTGGTGGCGGCCGGAGCTTCCGTGGACTCGTCCTTGGCTCCGCCCCCGCAACCCGCCAGCACCGGCAGCGCGCAGAGCGCCAGAATCCACCATTTGTTCCTGCTCATACGAGAACCTCCTTGGTAGGGATCTAGATGACTCGCTTAGATTGGGCTCGCAAGATGCGACCGGCCGCGGCAATCGAAACCGAGGTGCGGCGGCCGGACATCACTCTATAACAGCTTGAGGTCAAGGGCTGCCCGCCCCTCCCGCGGTGACCGCCGCTCCGGGGCTGACGGGAGCGACCATCGGCCGGCCGCCGCGGGAGATGGCCCAGATGTGGTCGCGGAGGGCTGTCGTCACATTTCCCGCGTCCGACAGCCAGGCGTTCATCTCCGCCTCGGAGGAGAAATAGCGCAGGAGCTGCTGCTTCTGCCCCGCCCACTGCGGAGCGGCGAGCTGGAAGGGAACCGGTGAAACCAATTTGCCAGATGGATCGCGCGAGAAGAAGTTCGGCATTCGTGTGCCCGGAACCCAGGATTGCGGATCCTGGATCCACAACGGCACCCAGTCGTAACGCAGCCGATCATGGGCCAGCAGCAACGATGGAGCCAGGTCTCCCTTGGCTGCTTGCGCCGACACCGGTGCGGTCGGATGGCAACGGGCGCAATCGAGCATACCGAACACGATACCGCCGACGGCGAGGCTCCGTGGGTCTGACGGCGCGGGCTCGGAGAGGAACGGCCGGCTCTGGTCGCGCGCCTCGAAGTAGGAGATCACCGTGTTGGCCTGGTCGTCGGAGAAGCCGAAGGTCGGCATGCGCACGGTGAGCCACGGCCGCATCTTCACCCGGCTCGGGTCGTGCAGATAGCTGAACAGCCAATCGCCCTGCACGCGCGCGCCCTCGGCCGCGAGGTTCGGCGGCAGCACCGCCTCGTTGTCGCCGAGCAGGCTCTTGATGGCGCGGCCGTGCCCCTCGATCAGATGGCAGCCCTGGCAGTTGAAGCGGGTCACCAGCTTGCGCCCCTCGGCGAGCGCCGCGTTGCGCGCGTTGCCGCCGGCCTGGCGGGTGGCGATCGCCGACTCCTTGGTGAAGCCCATGACGTTGGCCAGCACCGCCGTGGCCTCGCGCTGCGACATGCCGAAGTTCGGCATCTTGAGCAGCTCGTTGTAGTCCTTGGCGGCCTCCTTGCCTTCGTCCCACATGCGCGGCCGCAGCAGCTTGTTGAAGACCCAGTCCTGCCGCGTGTGAGGCACCTCGTGGACGTGGCCGAAGTCGAGCTGGTGGAGCGGCTTCGAGCCTTCCTGCGTGAGCTCGGTGCCGATGGGCTTGGTGCTCTCGAAGCCCTTGATGTCGTGGCAGCCGTAGCACCCGTACTTGCCGATCGTCTGCTCGCCCAGATAGACGTTGCGTTCGGCCTCCGGCATGGCGGCGAGCTTCTGCCGGCTGCGGTCCATGGTGTAGAGGTTCTGCAGGTAGCCGAGCGCCAGCTCGTCGCGCACGCCGCGGTCGACGGCCGGCGGGGCGACGTTCTCGTATTCGCGGTTGTGGTTCGGCGTGTCGAGCAGATAGGCCGTGATGTCCGCCGCCTCCTGGTCGGTCAGGCGGAGGTTCGGCATGTTGGTGTCCGGGAAGTACTGCTTCGGATTCTTGATCCAGGCGTAGAGCCAGCCGCGCGAAACCTTGCTGCCGGTGTTGACCAGGTTGGGGCCGTGCAGGCGGTTGATGAGCGGGAAGTAGTCGTCGCGCTTCGCCCTGGCGTCCAGGATGTGGCAGCCGCCGCAGCCGACGGTCTCGAAGAGATGCTTGCCGCTCGCCGGATCGCCCGGCGGCACCGCCACGTCGTCGTAGACCGGCCGTTCGGATTTCGCCCACAGGTAGGAGACGATGGCGTTGATCTCCACCGCCTGCCGCCTCTGGTTGGCCGGAGAGGTGGTGTTCTCCTGGTGGAAGAAGTGGGGCATCCAGGTGGTGGGGTGGAACTTGCGCGGCGCCTCGATCCACTTGTAAGCCCAGCCGGGGTTCGTCTTGCCGGCGATGCGCAGCAGCGAGGGGCCCGCCTTGCGCAGGCCGGTGAAACCCGGCAGGTTGATGGTGTGGCAGCCGTAGCAGCCCATGTGCGCGATGAGCTCGCGCCCCACCTCCTGCTCGTCCGACTTCGGCGTCCACACTCCGCCGGCGTGGCAGCCGACGCAGCCGGACTCGGCGAGGTTGGCCGGCAGGATCGGGTAGTCCAGGAACCGCGGCTGCTCCCAGCCCCACTTGCGCTCCCACTCCCCCTTCTTCTCCTCCCAGGCCTTCTTCGCCGCCTCGTCGTGGGCCGGCAGCAGCGGCAGGTTGTGGCCGGCGCGGGCGAAATCGGTGGCGCGGTCGAGGCCGCCGTGGCAGATGGTGCAGCCGAAGCGGGTGTAGGGGTGAGGCGAGGAGTCGCCGACGAACAGGTCGATCCGCGGATGGCTGCGGAACGGCTCCGGCCACTCCACTTCCTTGGTGTTCGGGTCGTCCTCGAAGCCGGGACGGTTCGCCGCCACGTGACAGGTCATGCAACGGTCGACGCGGTCGATGTTGGTGAAGTTGATGTTCTGGTAGAGCCCCGGCAGGATCACCTGCTCCACCTTGAGGCTCGGCTTGAGGAAGTCCATCAGCGGCGCGTTGAGGAGGAAGTAGTCGACTCCCTTGCCGAGGCTGGCGATACGCGTCTCGATGCTGTCGACGCCGCTCTGCAGGTCCTTGAGCTTCTTTTCCGCGCCGGTGAGCAGCGCCTGCTTGTCGGCCAGCCGGCGATTCGCGTCGTCGAGGGCGTCCTGCGCCTCCTCTTTCTGGTGCTGCGCGTCGGCGAAGGTCTTCCGCGCCTCTTCGTACTCCTTCTGCTTCGAGCTGATCGCGTCCTTGTCGCCCGTCTGCAGCGCCGTGTCGTACTGGAACTTATGGGCGTCCGACCTCGCCTTGGCGCCCTTCCACGCCGTGTCGGCGATGTTGTACTGGGTCTTCCTGTCCTTGACCTCGGATTCCAGCTTGTCGAGATCCTTGCGGTGCTGATCGAGCTCTCCCTGGGCCTGCTGGATCTCCCGCTTGAGCTGGGCGAGCTCGTTCTGGTTCAGCCGCTGCTTCTCCGCCTCGGCCTCCTTCTCCAGCTTCTGGCGCTCCAGGCTGCGGAACTCCGACTGGATGCGCTTCCACGGCTGCGCGTAATCCGCGAAGGCCATCCACAGCGTCACCGCCAGCAGCCCCAGGGAGCTGACGGCGAACCACATGTTCATGCGGCCGAAGTTGTAGTGGCGGTCGGGACGCTTCTCGGGAGGCGTGATAGGCGGTGTCAACGTGGAGCTCCTCTGCTAGATATTGAAGAAGTACTCCTGGATGTGGATGAAATACTTCAGGTTGAACAGCCAGCGGCAGTACATCTTGATCGGCAGCAGCATCATGAACAGGAACAGCGTCACGCCGACGTAATAGCGGGGCGCGCCCATCTTCTCGTAATACTTCTTGAACCAGCGCGTACGGCGGAGCAGCACCGGCAGCGCGAAGAAGTAGAAGCCGATCAGCAGGATCCCCGGCAGCTCGCGCAGGAACCAGTTGCCGGGCAGCCCGATGCCCAGCAGCTTGATCCAGAAGTACTCGGAGAGGTCGACGTTGACCAGCGCCTCGACCTTGTTCTGGTCCCAGAACTCATAGGGGCCGAAGAAGTTCCAGTTGGGGCCGCGCAGGAAGGTGCCGATGACGATCATCTGGCTCCACAGCACGAGCCAGCCGAAGAAGAAGAGGGTGATCTCCACCTTGCGCTCGCGGAAGGTGTAGTAGCCGTTGCCCTTCGGATTTCTGTCGATGTAGGGGATCGCCATCAGCCCGAGGATGATGAGCCCCGGCAGCACGACGCCGGCGAGCCAGGGATCGAAGTAGACGAGCATCTCCTGCAGGCCGAGGAAGTACCACGGCGCCTTCGACGGGTTCGGCGCCAGCGCCGGGTTCGCCGGCTCCTCCAGCGGCGCCCGCAGGGCGATCGACCAGACGACCATCACCACCGTCAGCACCACCATGCAGATGAACTCGGAGAAGACGAGGTCCGGCCAGGTGAAGATGCGGTCCTCCACCTCCGTGGTCTCGAAGAGCGGCTCGCCGTTGGCCAGCCGGTCGTCGTTGGCGGTCGCCTTGCTCATCGCGAACCAGACGAAGAACCCCACCAGGAAGACCATCATCACGATCGGCACGTTGTCCGGCTTGGCGACGATCAGCCGGAAGTTCGGATCGAGCAGCGAGACGAGGAAGTAGGCGACGCCGACCGCCAGCAGGATCAGGCCGCCGCGCTTCGTCCACAGCCGCTTGGCGCGCAGCATGAGGACGAAGAGGACCACCGACAGGGTGAACGAGAACTGCGGCAGGGCGATGACGTTGATGGCGTGTCTGATGAAGTCCATGGCTGTCTCCGCTGTGCGGTCTACATCGGCCCCGAGATGCCGCCGTCCTTGCGGACGCGCCAGAAGTGGACGGCGATGAGGAACGCCGCCGCCAGCGGAATGCCCACGCAGTGCAGCACGTAGAAGCGGATGAGCGTCGCGTTGCCGATCGTCCGCCCGCCGATCAGCGCGAAGCGGGCGTCGCTGCCGGCGTGGATCAGCCGTTGCCCTCCCAGTTTCAGGAGGGCGGCGCCCGGTCCCTCGTTGCCTAACAGCGGCGTCGCGCGCGCCATGTTGGAGCCCACGGTGATGGCCCAGATGGCGAGCTGGTCCCAGGGCAGCAGGTAGCCGGTGAAGGAGAGCAGCAGCGTCAGCACCAGCAGGATGACGCCGACGTTCCAGTTGAACTCGCGGGGCGGCTTGTACGAGCCGGTCATGAAGACGCGGAACATGTGCAGCCACACGGCGATGACCATGGCGTGGGCGCCCCAGCGGTGCAGCTCGCGCATGATGCCGAAGGCGGCGGCCTCGCGCAGGTCGACGATGTCCACGAAGGCGTACTCCACGGACGGCCGGTAGTAGAACATCAGCAGCAGGCCGGTGATCGTCTCCACCAGGAAGAGGAAGAACGCCGTGCCGCCCATGCACCAGGTGTAGCTCATCCGGATGCCGGACTTCTTCACCTTGATCGGGTGCAGGTGGAGCACCACGTTGCCGAGCATGGCGAGGGCGCGCTTGCGGTTGTCCGTCGGGATGCCCACCCGGAAGATGGACTTCCAGACCTGTGACTTGGTGATGCTCTTGTTCAGGTTGCCGATCATGGGCTCTCTTTCGTGGTCAGGCGGCCGGGACGAAGGCGTTGGGGTCTTCCCACTGGCCCAGCTCCCATTGGAACTTCTGCGACTTGTCGACGACGAGCTGGCCGTCGTCGGGACTGACGTAGATGCGGGCGCGCTCGAGCGGCCGCGGCGTCGGCCCTTCGAAGTTGACGCCGCTCTTGTAGTAGCCGCTGCCGTGGCAGGGGCATTTGAACTTGTTCTGCGTCTCCAGCCAGGCGGGCGGGCAGCCGAGATGGGTGCAGATGGCGATCAGGGCGTAGATCCGCCCCTGGTCGTGGACGATCCAGACGCCGTACTTGTCGACGAAGCGGGTGTCCACCACGCCGGGCGGGAAGTCCTCCGGCTTGCCGACCTTGAAGGTGGTCGGCGGCTCGAAGAGCACGTTGGGGAACATGAAGCGGCCCATCGCCGTCACGCAGCCGCCGATCGCCACCGTGAAACCCACCCAGGCGACGGCGGCCCAGGAGAAGAAGCCGCGGCGGGTCAAGTCCTCCTTGGCCGCCGGCTTGGCGGCGGGCTTGGCGGCGGGCGCCGGAGCGGGCGGTTGAGGCGGAGGGCTGCCTTCGGGTTCTTCAGCCATGGGGTCCCTTTCGTTACGACGTTGCTGCTACCTCGGGATACATCTGCTTGCGACTCTTTGCGGGCTGCGTTTTTCTAAGCGAAACGCCGGGAGGTGTCAAGAGCGCCGTCATCTGGCGACCGCCTTGCGGGCCTCGATGGCGGCCTGGCGCACCTTGAGACTGGGATCCTCGCTGGCGAGCCGGTCGAACGTCGGCACGTAGCGCGCGCCGCCCACCGCGGCCAATGCCGGCAGGGCACTGGTCATCGCCTCTTCCTGTTGCTCGCGGGTGATGTCCGGCACCTGCGCCAGCAGCCGGCGGTCCACCATGGTCTCCAGCACCGGCAGGCCGGCGGCGCTCCCCAGGCGGGCGAGCGAGAGGGCGGCGTTCCAGCGCACGTCGGCGGTGGCGTCGTCGAGCGCCGCCGTCAGGCGCGGCACGGCGGCGCGGTCCCCCAACTCGCCGAGGGCGAAGGCGGCGGTCTTGCGGAGCCCCGGGTCCGGGTCCGCGAGCGCGGCCTCGAGGGCGCCGCGCGCCCGCCGGTCGCCCAGCGTCCCCAGCGCCCAGAGCGCGTAGATGCGGGTCTTGTCGTCGGCATCCTGGAGCGCCTCGAGCAGCAGCGGCACCGCCTCGCGGTCGTGCGTCCTGCCGAGGACGAGGGCCAGGTACTGCCGCATCTCCGGCTCCTTGGTCTCGCGGAAGAGCCGCCGCACCTCCTGCCTGGCGCCGGGCTCCTCGTCGAGCGCCTTGGGGTCGGAGACGAGGATCTTCGACAGCTCGTAGGCCGCCTGCACCCGGCGCGGCTTCCACCACGACTGCAGGTCGTTCACGTAGTCCGCGGTGGACTGCTTGTCGTAGGCGATCCAGCCGAAGCCGATGAAGACCGCGACGCAGAGGATGACGACGAGGAGCGGCACGATGAAGAGGCCGAGAAACGAGCGCAGCGCGCTGCTCCCGGCCTCCTCGCCGACTTCCTCGGGAGGGGCCTCGGGTTCCGACATCGGGCGCAGCATAACGGAACGGTGAGCGGGCTGCCAGCGGCAGGGCGACCGGGAGTTGTCTCGCTACAAATCAGTCAAGCACCCTTTTAAGTAGGAGCGCAGTCCGTTCCCGCTTGCGCAGCGGACCCGCGTGGATCCCGCAGGTTTCCCGAGGAGCCGGTAGGAGAACCATGCCCGCCTTCCACGTCGACCAAAGAAAGGAGTAGGGCAATGCAGCCGTCCAAGGCAGCGATTCGTCTCGGCCTCCTGATCCTGGCGCTGGCCATCTGTAGCCCCGTCTTCGCGGAGGTGATCCCCGCCGGGGTCGATCTCTGGGCGACGGCCGCCGGCCGCACCCACACGAGCTTCGCCTCCGATCCCATCCCGGCGGGCTTCTTCTGCGAAGGCTCCAAGCCCTTCACCGGTCTCATCACCTTCCGCGGCGAGCCCCTGAAGGTGGAGCCGGCCGGCGGCCTGGACGGCGCGGACACCATCGTCCACCGGCTCGACAACGCGGTGTTCAACGGCAAGGGAGAGGCGCGCACCCGCATCCAGTTGCTCGCGCTGTCGCTCGCCGGCGTCAAGCCCGTCGACACCGGCTGCGGTCTCTACAGCGTACAGGCGCGGCTCTGGGGCGAGCAGCCGATCACCGACATGCGCATCCTGCGCACCGCGTCGAACGGCGGCAGCTACGTCGCGCCCCTCTCCCTCAACGTGCAGTTGATCTTCACGCCGGTCAGCGGCGACCCCATGGCCCGCCGCACGTTGACGCGCAACGTCATCCTGGGACCGAGCAGCTCGGCGGTCTGGACGTACACGAGCGCCCCGCGCTACAAGGGCCGCGTCATGGTGGATACCGACGGCGACCTCAAGCCGGACACCGTCCTGCCCAAGGCCTCCAACTTCTTCGCCGGCATCGCCCCGGCCTCTTCGGGCGGCGAGGTGACCGTCGATTCCTGCACCATGGGCACCAACGCCACCTCCTGCCCGCCGGGGTATTGCCTCCACAAGGCCTGCCACTGCAACCCCAATCAGGACACGTGGAATCCCTATGATCCAGGCGAGGGCTGCACGTATCTCCACTGCCTCTGGGTCTGTGTCAAGGCGAGCGGCGGCACCAGCGGCACCAGCCCGGGCTCGAACATCGCGGTCGTCTGCGCCGAGGCTGAGGCCCAGTAAACCGGATAGGACGGCTGCCTTCGTGCCGCCGTCCTCCTTACCCGGCCCAGTCGCGCGGCTTCAGAAACTCCTCGTAGAGGCGCGCCTCCGGCGTGCCGGGCTCGGGCTGCCAGTTGTAGCGCCAGCGGACGAGCGGCGGCAGCGACATGAGGATCGATTCCGTGCGGCCGCCGGACTGCAGCCCGAAGAGGGTGCCGCGGTCCCAGACGAGGTTGAACTCGACGTAGCGGCCGCGGCGGTAGAGCTGGAAGTCCCGCTCGCGCTCGCCGAACGGCGTGTCCTTCCGCCGCCGCAGGATCGGCAGGTAGGCCGCCGGGAAGTGATCGCCGACGCTCCTCCAGAGCGCGAAGCAGCGCTCGAATCCTCCTTCGTTCAGGTCGTCGAAGAAGATGCCGCCGATGCCGCGCGGCTCGCCGCGGTGACGGAGGAAGAAGTACTCGTCGCACCACTTCTTGTAGCGCGGATAGGCCTCCGGGCCGAACGGCGCGCAGGCCTCCCGCGCGGTGCGGTGCCAGTGGACCGCGTCCTCCTCGAAGCCATAGTAGGGCGTGAGGTCGAAGCCGCCGCCGAACCACCAGACCGGCTCGTTGCCCTCCTTCTCGGCAACGAAGAACCGCACGTTCATGTGCGTGGTCGGCGCGTACGGGTTGCGCGGATGGAAGACGACGGAGACGCCGAGCGCCTCGAAAGAGCGTCCCGCGAGCTCCGGCCGCTGCGCGCTCGCGGACGGAGGAAGCGCAGAACCGAAAACGTCCGAGAAACCGACGCCCGCCTGCTCGAAGACGGCGCCTTCGGTGAGCACCCGGGACCGTCCCCCGCCGCCTTCCGGCCGCTCCCAAATGTCCTCGCGAAAGCGCGTCCCATCCTCCTCCTCGATCGCCGCGCAGAGGCGATCCTGGAGAGAGAGAAGGTGTGTGCGAACGTTTGCGGTGTCGAGAGCCTGTCCGGGCATCCGCGGAGGTAACCTTTTACTCCGTTTCGCCGAAATAGAAAAAATAGGCTGGCGGATCCAAGGCAATCCGTAATTTATCCAGCAAGCCTGTGTAACCCAGGAAGGTCCCCCCCCTCCAGTCCCGTGAGACCAAGAAAGTAGCGTCGAGATCCAAAGAAATCCCTTCGTCTGCAACAAGGGTCAGCGGAGCACGCTCGAGCCGTCCCCTTACAAGCCCTTGATTGGTTAGCATTTCCGTGGGTTCGCCATCTCCATCGAGGACCCCGATCAACTCGGCAATGTCTAATTGGAGCGTCGACCAAGCAGCCCCTGTATCAAGCTGGGCCAGCGCATCTCCCTCTAACCCTGAGAACCTGACAGTTATGTAAACCTTAGCTGTAGGCTCGCGAGCTCCTGGCGCCGCGTCGTGGAATTTGGCACGCCCAGTCGTAAAGCTTGCATCACCCAATTTGAGCATAGCTATTCGATACGATGGATCAACGGCCTTCGTTGAGACAGATGCGAACGTAGTTGCGCAAGGAGTCCCTTGAGCGAATCCGAGCTAGCGATAAGACTCTCACGATCGAGTGCTACCCACTTTCCTCGATAGACATCAGCATTGGTTTTCAACCATCGAAACTCAGAACTCCGGTCAGACCCCAGCGCGCTGCTCTTCCTAACCCGAGGGGGAGCAAGAACCTGCCGGATCTTGGAATCCCGAGGGATAGCCTCACCAGCAACTTCGAGAAGATTACGTGCGTCCAAGATCCTTCCCTGCTCGACGAGTGATCGGAGAACCGCCAAGTAGGGGAATGGCAAGACCTGGGCTTGCTGTCCCAGGCTTGCCACGTTGGGTACGGCACCACGATGAATTCTAAACCCTTGCCGCCGGGCTTTTTCTTGAGTCTGCCGGATATCGTCATCCGGCAAAGTGGTTTCGAATCCGGGAAAGGCAAGGGGCTGCTCGTTGAGTGATCCGAGAAGTGATTGCATTTCAATCTCCTGCTAGATCGAGGCCGACCTCTTCAAACAGATTAGCCGACTGCAAACGAGAAATCTTAAGGAGGTCCGCCGCCCCAAGTTGGGCAGCGTCATATATAGCAGAGAATTTCAAGAATAGACCCGGGTCCACAAGTCGAGAAAAGTCAAGGGTAAGCGAACCCGTGAAACGGTTATCCGCAGGGCCAAAGTAGAAAACGGTGCCGGATCCTAGGGAAGGTCCGAAGGACTGAGGAAGAGCAGAAGAAAACCGGGACAGGAACTCCTTCGGTGAAGTTTCCAGAGCTCCATGAAGTTCGCGCGACACGGCGAATGCGCGAAAGGAAATTTCCGGCGAGTAACTCTCCACGACACCCAGGAGATCCGGTATCAGACTTCCCTCTCTAAGATCAAAGAACCGAGGATAGCTCGACGTCAGCTCAACGCGGTCCAAGAACAAACGTGCGACAGCTAGCTCAGGCCAAGTAAGCCGAAGGTTGAATTCCCCAAGGCTTTCTTGAGGAGAGTCCAAGCGAATGTCGGTCAGCCGAAGGCCGTGACCTCCCAGGACTTGGAATAAGTGATGTGCCAAACTTGGAAAGTCCTTAAAGAGATCGAACACGGGACTCAAGAAGTAAGCCTGAAGATTGAACTGCTCACGGCGGACCTCAAGGCGCAGGCCCATTTCGCTAGATCCCGCCGCCTGGGTTACAGATCGAGATCGGCTCGGCAGGAAAACGAAGCCTAAAGCGTCGAACAGGCCGTGAGCCCACTCTGCGGAGCCAGATCTGCGCGTTAGAGTGGCGAGCGTCAAGGCGATCAGCAGCTGCGAGCTCATCCCAGTCGATTTCGTAGTCGCCCGTCTCGATGTCGATTGCCACGATCTTCCCTTCGTCCTCTGGCTCTAGCTTCAGAAGAACATCGCGCTTGTAGATCTCGTCACCCCGCCGGGCGAACTCTTCTTTGCTGTAGCGAGGTTGCCTCGAGAGGTCAGCCATGCCGCAAGTATACGATACCATCGCTTCTGCCCTTACTCCCCCTCCGCCCGAATCGGGAACAGCTCGGCCTGCCGCCGATCGCCAGGGACGATAGGCACTCGATAGTCCCCTGTCCAGCAGGCCGTGCAATAGCTGTCCCGCGACCCGGAGACGGCGGCGAGCATGCCGTCGAGGGAGAGGTAGGCGAGGCTGTCCGCCTCGATGAACTGGCGGATCTCCTCGACGCTCTTGCGGGCGGCGATCAACTCGTCGCGGTCCGGCGTGTCGATGCCGTAGTGGCAGGGCCATTCGGTGGGCGGCGCCGAGATGCGCACGTGGACTTCGGCGGCGCCGCCTTCCTCGCGCACCATGCGCACGATCTTGCGCGAGGTGGTGCCGCGGACGATCGAGTCGTCCACCAGCACGACGCGCTTGCCCTGGAGCAGCTCGCGCACGGGATTGAGCTTGATCTTCACCCCGAAGTTCCGGATCGACTGCTTGGGCTCGATGAAAGTGCGCCCTACGTAATGGTTGCGGGTGAGCCCGAACTCCAACGGCAGGCCCGACTCGCGGCTGTAGCCGATGGCGGCGTAGAGACCGCTGTCCGGCACCGGGACGACGATGTCCGCCGCCGCCGGCGCCTCGCGCGCCAGCCGCGCGCCCATGCGCAGGCGCGTCTGCGCCACCGAGTCGCCGAAGACCTTGCTGTCCGGCCGGGCGAAGTAGACGTGCTCGAAGATGCAGCGGGAGGGCTCCGCCACCTGCGGCAGGCGGTAGCTCTCGAGCTGGCCGTCGCGCGATACCACGACCTCGCCCGGCGAGAGCTCGCGCACGAAACGCGCGCCCAGCAGATCGAAGGCGCAGCTCTCGGAGGCGAAGCAGGCGGCCCCGTCGAGCTCGCCCAGAACGAGCGGCCGGAAACCGTTCGGATCCCGCGCGGCGATCAGGCCGCGGTCGGTGATGAGGAGCAGCGAATAGGCGCCGCGCACCTCCCCGAGCGCCAGCATGAAGGATTCGACGAGATCCGGCCGCGGTTTGCGCGCCATCAGATGCAGGATGACCTCGGTGTCGCTGGTGGTCTGGAAGATCGAGCCTTCCAGCTCCAGACGCTCGCGGATCTCGCCGGGATTGACCAGATTGCCGTTGTGGACGATGCCGATCGGCCCCATGGAGGTCTTGACGACGATCGGCTGGGCGTTGGCGACGACGCTCGATCCCGCCGTCGAGTAGCGCGTGTGGCCGAGGGCGCGGCGGCCGGGCAGGCGGGCGATCACCTTCTCCTTGAAGATGTCCGAGACGTGCCCCATGCCGCGCTCCAGGTGGAGCTGCGAGCCGTCCCAGGAGACGATCCCGGCACTCTCCTGCCCCCGGTGTTGCAGGGCGTAGAGCCCGAGGTACGTCAGGTTCGCCGCGTCGTCACAGCCGTCGATGCCGAAGATGCCGCACATAGTTACAGCCCCAGCGCGATCGGCAGCTCGGTCGACCAGATCTCGTGAAGGGCGGCAACGGAGGCTTTCAGGGTCTCTCCTCCGGTCCGCACCTCCAGGTCCGTGCCGCCCACCTCACCGATGTCGCGGGCCGGTACTCCTGTCTCCTCCGCTTCGCGCAGCAGCGCTTCGGCCGCGGCGGGCGGGCAGGCGACGATGGCCCTCGCCTGGCTTTCGGAGAAGAGATCCGCTCCCTCCAAGGGCACCTGGACCCGCGCCCCGAGGAGGCGCCGCCGGCCGAAGCAGGCCTCGGCGAGAGCGATCAGGAAGCCGCCTTCGGAGAGGTCGTGCGCGGTGCGGATCCATCGCCGGGCGATGGCGGAACGCAGCAGCTCGGCGAGGCGCAGCTCCGCCGCGAGATCCACCGCCGGCGGGCGCCCCTGCTCGATGCCGTAGAGGAGCCGGAGATAGGCCGCGCCGCCGAGCTCCGAGCGGTCCTCGCCGAGGAGGACGATGCGGTCCCCCTCGCGCTGGAACCAGGGCTCGGGCAGCGCCGCCAGATTGGGAATGACGCCGACCATGGCGACCGCCGGCGTGGGGTAGATCGAGCGGCCCTCGGTCTCGTTGTAGAAGGAGACGTTGCCCGAGATGACCGGCACGCCGAGGGCCCGGCAGGCTTCCGACATGCCGCGGACGCACTCGCGGAACTCCCAGGAGACCTCGGGCCGCTCCGGATTGCCGAAGTTCAGGCAGTCGGTGAGGCCCACCGGCTCGGCGCCCACACAGGCGAGGTTGCGCACCGCCTCGGCGACGGCCTGGGCGCCGCCGCGCCGGGGATCGAGGTGGCAATAGACCGGATTGACGTCGCAGGTCATGCCGAGGCCGGACGGCGTGCCCTTGAGGAGCAGCACGGCCGCGTCGCCGCCGGGACCCTGCACCGTGTTGGTGCGCACAGTGGAGTCGTACTGCTGGCAGATCCACTCCTTGCTGGCGAGCTCGGGAGTGGCGAGGAGACGCTCGAGGGTTTCCCGGAGATCGCCCGGCTGCGGCACCTCGGGCGGCTGCCAGCGGACGGCGAGGTCCGCCGGCTCGGCCGCCGGCCGGCGGTAGACGGGAGCTTCCTCGGTGAGCGGCCGGATGGGGATGTCGGCCGCCGTCTCGCCGTGCCAGGTGAGGACGGCGCGGCCGTTGGAGGTGACCTCGCCGATGCTGGCGACCTCGAGGCCCCAGCGCTGGAAGATCCGTTCGAGCTCCTCCTCGCGCCCCTTGCGGGCCACGATCACCATCCTCTCCTGGGATTCGGAGAGCATCATCTCGTACGGCGTCAGGCCCGGCTGGCGCAACGGCACGCGGTCGAGATCGAGCCGGATGCCGGTGCCGCCGCGCCCGGCCATCTCGAAGGTCGAGCTGGTGAGGCCGGCCGCGCCCATGTCCTGGATCGCCACGATGGCGCCGCTGCGCATGGCCTCCAGGCACGCCTCGAGGAGGACTTTCTCGGTGAACGGATCGCCCACCTGCACGGTCGGCCGCTTCTGCTCGCTCTCCTTGTCGAACGCCTCCGAGGCCATGGTGGCGCCGTGGATGCCGTCGCGGCCGGTGCGGCTGCCGACGTAGAGGATCGGATTGCCCGGGCCGCTGGCGCGGGCGTGGAAGATGCGGTCGCGCCGGGCCACTCCCAAGGCGAAGGCGTTGACCAGGATGTTGCCGTTGTAGCAGGGATGGAATCCCGTCTCCCCGCCTACCGTGGGAATGCCCACGCAGTTGCCGTAATCGCCGATGCCGCGCACCACGCCGTCGATGAGGAAGCGCATGCGGGGAGCGTCGACGTCGCCGAAGCGCAGGGCGTCCATGCAGGCGATGGGGCGCGCGCCCATGGTGAAGATGTCGCGCAGGATGCCGCCGACGCCGGTCATCGATCCCTGGTAGGGCTCGATGAAGCTGGGATGATTGTGCGACTCCATCTTGAACACGGCCACCCAGCCATGGCCGATGTCCACCACGCCGGCGTTCTCGCCCGGCCCCTGGAGGACGTGCGGCCCCGCGGTGGGGAACTCCTTGAGATAGACCTTGGAAGACTTGTAGGAGCAATGCTCAGACCACAGGGCGGAGGCGATGCCGAGCTCGGTCCAGTTGGGATCGCGGCCGAGGATCTTCTGCAGCCGTTCGAATTCCTCTCCCGTGAGGCCGATCGAACGGGCGGTCTCCGCATTGACCGCCGGTTCCTCCAGCACCGTCATCGCGCGGCCCTCAGGACGGCGCTTCCCGCCTCCACGGCGCTCGCCAGCAGCGCCAGCCCGTCCGAATTGCCGAGGATCGGCTCGGCGCAGCGCTCGGGATGGGGCATCAGTCCGAGGACGTTGCCGCCGGCGTTGCAGACGCCGGCGATGGCCCGCGCGGCGCCGTTGGGGTTCCAGCGCGGATCGCCGTCCGACCGCTCGCCCTGCGGAGTCACGTAGCGGAAGACGACCTGGCGGTCGGCTTCGAGCGCGTCGAGCTTCTCCGGCGCGTCCTCGTAATTGCCTTCGCCGTGGGCGATCGGCATGCGCAGCACCTGTCCCTGCCGGAACTTCCAGGTGAACGGCAGGTCCGTGCGTTCGACGCGCAGGTGGACCTCGCGGCTGAGAAAGCGCAGGCTCTCGTTGCGCCGCATGGCGCCCGGCAGCAGGCCCGCCTCGAGCAGCACCTGGAAACCGTTGCAGATGCCGAGCACCAGCCCGCCGGTCTCGGCGTGCCGCTTGACCGCGGCCATCACCGGCGAGAGGGCGGCCATGGCGCCGGCCCGCAGGTAGTCGCCGTAGGCGAAGCCGCCCGGCAGGACGACCAGGTCGCTGCCCTTCAGTGTCTCGTCCTGATGCCAGAGGAAGGTGACGTCCTGTTCCAGCACGTGCTTGAGCACGTGGTAGACGTCGTGATCGCAGTTGCTGCCGGGAAAGACGACGACGCCGCACCTCATGGCCGGCTCCCCAGGATCTCCACCGAGTAGTCCTCGACCACGGTATTGGCGAGGAGCTTCTCGCACATCTCGCGCAACTCGCGTCCCGCCGCCTCGGGATCGTCGCCGCCGAGCGAGATCTCGAAGCTCTTGCCGGCGCGGACGTCCTCGACGCCGGGAAAGCCGACGCGGTTGAGCGCGTCGCGGATCGCCTTGCCCTGCGGGTCGAGGATCTCGCGGCGCGGATAGACGGTCACTCGTGCCTTCACTCAGGTCACCTCCAGCCAGGGGGTGGGATGGTCCTGTTCGGTGACCGCCAGATGCGCCGGGCAGCCCTCCCGATCCAGGGCCTCGCCGATGGCGGCCGCCGCCAGGGCGGGCAGGTTATTGGTGCGGGAGAGATGGTAGAGCACCACCCAGCGCAGCCGGTCACCGACCAGCTCGGGAAGCCCTTCGGCGGCCTCCCGGTTCGACAGGTGGCCGTGGCGGCCGGCCACCCGCTGCTTCAGGCTCCAAGGATACGGGCCGTTGCGCAGCATGTCGAGATCGTGGTTGGTCTCCAGGATGAGGACGTCGACGTCCTTGAGCCTCCCCCAGGCGAGGCTGGTGCGGCAGCCGAGGTCGGCCACCAGGCCCACCCGGCGGCCGTGCGGATCCTCGACCAGCACCCCGATCGGTTCGGCCGCGTCATGAGGCAGCAGGAAGGGCTCGACGACGAAGCCCGCCACCTCGCACGGCTCGCCGGAACGGATCTCGACCGCCCGCTCCAGGGCCTCGCCGCGCAGGCCGGCGCCGTCGAGCGTTCCGGCCGTGCCATAGACCGGCAGCCCGAATTTCTTCGCCAGGCGCTGCGCTCCGCGGCAATGATCGTTGTGCTCGTGGGTGAGCACCAGGGCGGCCAGGGAGGAAGGGTCGAAGTCCAGCCGCTTCATCCGCTTCACCATCTCGCGGCAGGAGAAGCCGGCGTCGATCAACAGCCGGTGCGGTCCGCTTTCGACGACGACGGCGTTGCCGCCGCTGCCCGATCCCAGGATGCCGATGCGCAGCGGCGGTTCCGCAGGCCGGCATGGCTCCGGCGGGGGCATCGCCGGAGCTCGTTCAGGCAGGAAAAAGTCGAAGGCGCTCTGCTGGCCGGCGGATTCTGGAGGGCGCCGGCGGGTGGAGAATCGGTGTCTCAAGGGGAAAATACCGCCCGAAGCAAAAGGTACCACATTTTGGGGCGACCTGCCCGCCGATCCCTAGAACTTGTATTCCTTTCCCTGCTCGAGGAACTCGAGATCCGGATTGCGCAGCTCCCGGACCTCCTCGTGGATGCGCCGGACGCAGGGCGGCTTGAGGTGATGCACGAGGATCGGCACCTTCTTCTCCAGCTTGCGCAGCTCGGCGGCGAGCGTCTGCGGAGTCAGGTGCAGCGAGAGGTCCGCCACCCGCTGCAGCGAGTTGTCGAAGCTGGTATCGATGCACAGCGCCTTCAGGTTGGGAGTGCGGTTGGCGATCTCCCACAAGCGCTGCGTCGGCCCGGTGTCGCTCGACCAGAGGACCGCCGCGCCGTCGGCCTCGATGAGGAAGCCGTGGGTGGGCACCAGGTGATCGACCGGGATGGGCGTGAATCTCACGCCGTCGAGGACCACCGGCACCTCGCTCTGGAACTCGTGGAAGCGCAGCGCCGGCACCAGGTGGTTGGGCAGGCGGGTGAAGTCCGGCCAGGTGGCGTTGTTGAACAGGTACTTGCGCAGGGCGTAGATCGTCGCCGACGAGGCGTAGATGTCGATCGCGCCGTCGCTCTTGCCGTAGACGTTCTCGATGAAGAAGGGCAGCGAGTTGGTGTGATCCATGTGGGAGTGGCTGAGGAGGATCGACTGCACCTCCTTCTGCCGCTCGATGGACAGCGCCTGCGAGAGGGACCCCGCGTCGAGGGCGATCGTGCCGTTGACCAGGAGACAGGTCATGCGGCACTCCAGGCTCTCCCCTCCGTAGCCGCCAAGGACCTGGATCAGCATATATAGAAAGGATTGTATCCCTCGGGCAGCCCGGGGAACAAGGCGCGGGGGGCGGGGACAGGGCGGCCACATTAGGGCCGCCCCTACCAAAGACGCCTCTCCTAGAACCGCGTGCCGATCCAGAACTCGGTCTTGAAGCCCTTGCTGCTGATCCCCAGCGGCGGCTTGTAGAGCTTGGCGAAGTCCCAGTTCAAATCGAGACCGAGGAAGCGGGCGGTGAGGCCCCAGCCGTAGGCGGCGACGCCGTCCTGCAGCCGCTTGGTGTCCGAGTTGTAGAAGTCGAAGTGCTCGAAGTCGTTGAACCAGGCGCCGCCGATGTCGGCGAAGATGATGCCGCGCACGCCCTGGAAGGCGATCACCGGCGTGGCCAGGAGATCGACCAGCGGGAAGCGGTATTCCAGGTTGGCGAAGAAGGCCCGGTCGCCGTTGACCGAGCGGAAGTGCACGCCGCGCAGGGTGTCGAGCCCGCCGAAGAAGAAGGTGTTCGCCTGGTTGCCTTCGGAGGCGCCGGCGAAGGCGCGGAACGCGAAGTTGCTGCGGGTCGTCACCTGGACGTACTGCCGGAAATCGATGCTGGCGGACTCGAAGAGCGTGCCGCTCTCGTCGAGATCGGGAGCGTAGGCGTAGCCCAGTTTCCAGCGGCGGCCGGAGACCGCACCGTAATTGGCGAACACCGTGGAATCGCCGATCAGGGCGGCCTGCGCGATCGGGAAATCGCCGTGGACCTCCGCGAAATCGACGAAGCCCTCGTTGAGGAAGGGCACGGCCACCCGCCAGTACTCGTAGCCGACGCCGAGCTCGGCGCGCTGGTAGAAGGTGAACGGATAGGAGATCGAGGCGATGGCCCCGGTGATCTGGTAGGCGACGCGACCGCGGTCGATGCGATCCTGGATGGGGTCTCCCGTGTTGTAGAAGGTCCGGTTGTCGAACAGCTCGACCCCCCATTGCCAGCGCCGCGAGAGGTCGGCGTAGAGGATGTCGAAATTCGAGAAGCTGTCGATCGAGCTCAGGTTGGCGAAGATCCGGCGGTCGCCCAGGTAGTCCGAGAAGATGAGCAGGATATTGCCGAGATAGCTCTGGTCGCTGTTCACCCCGATGTAGGTCTGGGCGTCCTCGAGGAAGAACTTGTGGCCGCTGTAGCGGTCCTTGTTGGCGTCGTCCAGGCTCACCTGGATGTCCGGCTCGAAGCGCGGCAGATCCTTGGTGAGGGTGGGCTCGACGGGGATCTGGACGGTCTGCGGCGGGGTGACCGGCTCCTCGGTCTCGGTCACGTAGAGGTCGAAGCTCCCCTTCCAGAAACCGCTGAAGACCAGCCGTTCCTTCTCCTCCGGCTCGCGCAGGACGGTGGGCATGAAGGCGCCGGTCACCACGTCGGTGTACTGCCGGAGCTCGCCGGTCGCGAGGTCGAGACTGAAAATGTTCTCCGGACCCTTCATGTCCGAGGTGAAGTAGATGCGCTTGCCGTCCGGCGAGTAGACGGGATCGTTCTCGTTCGAGTCGCCGGTGGTCACCGGAAAGCGGGTGCCAGGGTTGTCGAGGGCGGTGCGGAAGATCTTGGCGAAGCCGCTGCCGATGGAGGAGACGTACGCCACCGTCCGGCCGTCCGGCGAGAACACCGGCGCGCCGTCGAAGAGCTCGTCGTTGGTGAGGTTGGTGATCGTCCGCGACTCGATGTCGAGGAGGAAGATGTCGAACTGGCCGTTGCGCCAGGCGGAGAAGGCGACCGTCCGGCCGTCGGGCGAGAAGGCCGGCGCCGTCTGCTGCTCGAGATCGTCCATGTCGATGATCTCGCGCAGACCGCCGTTGAGGACGTCGACCAGCAGCAGGCTCCGCCCCTTCTCACGGTGGGCGAAGACGGCGATGGTGTTGCCGTCGGCCGAGAAGGAGATGTCGCGCCCCATCTTGCGGCCCAGCGCGAGCTCCTGGGCCACCAGGTACTGGTACTCCCGCGAGAAGCCGCGCGTCAGGTTGCGGATCAGCTTGCGGTTCTTGGTGTCGTACAGGACCACGTCGATGTCGCCCTTGTAGGCGGTCAGCGCCGCCACCAGATCGCCGGAGGGCGAGGCGGCCGGCGAGAGCGTCTCCGTGCCGGTGGGCTGGTCCTCGATGCGGAACACCCGCCCGAAGTCGGAGGGCTCGCCGGTCTCCACGAGCTGCGGCAGATACTTCTTGCGCAGCCAGCGCCGGAACTCGATGTCGAAATCCTCCGGCTCCATCTTGAACGCCCGCTTGACGGCGCGGTCCACCCGCGAGCCGATGGTGTTGCGCACCTCGTAGAGAAAATCGAGGAATCCTTCCTTGCCCCAGCGCTCCTCGACGAAGTCGAACACGGCGTGGCCGAAGCGATAGGCGAAGAAGCCGCCGAAGTCCGACCGCGTCACCGAGGGGATGCGGTCGTTGACCACCGCGTCGCGCAGATACATCTTGTCGCGCTGCGTCTCGTCCTTCGCCATGTAGCTCGCCATGCCTTCCATGAACCAGGTCGGAGGACCCGTGGCCACGGCCTTGGCGAGATTGCCCTGGAACAGCATGTGGTACTGGAAGATGTGGGTCAGCTCGTGCAGGATGAGCTGCATCAGCTCGGCGTCCGGTGCGTCGATCGGCAGCACCATGCGGAAACGCGCCGGGCTGGCGAAGGCGCCGACCCCTTCGGGGATGAAGTTGAGGATGACGTTGTTCTGCTCGAACGCCGAATGGGTGGCGTAGAAGATCAGCGGCACCGGATCCTTGATCTGGAAGTTGAACTCCCGCGAGAGCTGGTCGTAGGCGCTCTCGGCGAAGGAGACCACCTTCTGGAGCTGCGGCTCTTCCTGCTTGTAATAATAGAGATTGAAGTGAGGCGAGTGGTAGATCTGCCAGCTGAAGTCACGGTACTGGATCTTGTTCTTGCCGAACCCCGTGCCATAAAGGTCGGGCCCAAACTGGGCCGTGAGGGGCCCCCCAAGGAACAGCAGCGAGCCGGCGACCAGCAGGCCCACCAGAGACGGGCGATGCGATGAGCGGATCAACGGGATCTCCTTTTGTTCCTTACTGGGTGAACAGGATGCGGCTGGCCTCGACCTCTTTCTGCGTGAACACGTTGACGATGCGGTCCTCGAGCGACAGCAGGTTCTCGAACATGCCCGCCAGAGGATCGGTGCTCTCGCCCTCGAAGCTCTGGAAGTCCTTGAAATTGTCCTGATAGAGCTGGGCGCCGGTGTGGGCGTCGTAGACCTGCAGCAGGATGTCGTACTGGAAGCCGGTCTGCTCGACGAGCACCTGGCGCAGGTAGGTGCGGCCGTTGTAGGGAGAGACGTACTCCTCGGTGCGGTAGCCGCTGCGGTCCTGGATGTCGAAGTCTAGCCCGCCGGAGAGGATCAGGTCGGCGCCCGTCCGCTCGCCCAGGGCGCGCCAGAAGTCGGTCTGCTTGGCGAGCTGCTCGAGATCGTAGATCGGATAGTCGACCGGCCCGGGCTCGATCACCTTGAGCTCGGTCTCGCGACGGAGGACCTTGAGGAGATAGCGGTCGAACTCCTTCTGCACGTCGATGTCGCGCCCCTTGATCTTCTCCGCTCCCTCCTGGCTGACCACCAGGAACGGCGCGACGGCCACCGACTTGCGACCCTGCAGGTCGAGCTTCGCGCGCTGCGGCAGCGTCAGCTTGACCTCCACCGAGCCGGCGAAGACGGGTAGGGCGGCGAGGGTGAGGAGAAGCGCGAGGACGAGCGGGCGGTTGCGGTTCATGTCGATTCCTCTTCTGGATCGGCCCGTCCGGTAGGCGGGCTCAGCAGGGTGGCCGGTTGTCCGCCGGCGGAGGCGGCATGTCCTCGGGCGTGGACGGTTCCAGTGGTTTCGCCGGCTGGTCCCCCGGCTGGATGGTTATCCCGGGCTTGGCGGCCGGCGGATGCGGATTGGCCGTCTTTGCCGCTTCCCCCGTCTTGGCCGTCTTGTCGCCCTTGAAGCCCTGGTAGAACTCCACGAAGCGGGAGTAGTTGGTGCGTATGTCCTTGTCGTTGGGCGCCAGGTTCAAAGCCTTCTTGTATTGCTCCAGGGCCTTGTCGAACTGGCCGGCGGCCTCGTAGGCGACGCCCAGATTGCTCTGGATGCGGGCGTTCTGGGGCTCCAGCTTCTCCGCCTCCTGGAAGCGGAAGAGCGCCTCGTCCCAGAGGCCGCGGCGCGCCATGTCGACGCCGAAAGCGAGTTGCGAGTTGGCCTGGTTCGGCCGGCCGTAACCGGAGCAGGCGGTCAGCACGAGAAGGAGGCAAAACATTGAAGTGGACGCGGCACGCGAACGCATCGAGTAGGACCTCAGTGGGGGCCCCGGCGCGCGAGGAACCGGGTGGATGGATGGAGTGAACGTCATCGCCCGAAGGTTTCCGAGGAGCCTAGTATACACAACGCATGCCGGCCCTCCAGGGCGGCCCGGAGCGGCGTCTCCGCCGTAGGGCGCGCCCCGCAAAAGCCCCCGCCGAAAAAAGGTGAGCGATGAGCGCGGCTTTTTCCGACTTTATAGGGCGGACCTTACTGGAGGCCGACCGCCATGCCCCAAGCCACCCGTCGCGAGCTGCTCATCGCCCTCAACGCCGCCCCCGAGATTTCGCGTCCGGCCGCCTACCGGCTGGCCCAGGAGCTGGACCGCTGGTGCGACTCCGCGGCGCCGGCCGATCGCCTGGCCGCCGAGATCGGCGTGCCGCGGGCACAGATGCGCAAGGCCCTGGCGGCCCTTGAAACCGCCGCCGCGGCCACCGCCCGGGAGACCCTGGCCGCCGAGCGGCTCGCCGGCAGGATCGTAACGCTGGAGGACTCCGCCTATCCGCCCAGCCTGCGCCACCTCTCGCCGCCGCCGCCGGTGCTCTACCTGCGCGGCGAGATCCCGTCCGCTCCCGCCGTGGCCATCGTCGGCTCCCGCCGGCCGGATGCCTATGGCCAGGAGGCGGCCGAGCTCTTCGCCCGCACGCTCGCCGCGGCCGGCGTCACCGTCGTCTCCGGTTTCGCGCGCGGCATCGACGCGGCAGCGCATCGCGGCGCCCTCGCCGTGCCGGCAGGCCGCACGCTGGCCGTGCTCGGCTGCGGCCTCGGCGTGGATTATCCCCGCGGCCACGTCCGCCTGGCCGGGGAGATCGCCGCGCGCGGCGCGCTGGTCACCGAGTTCCCCTGCGCCGCCATCCCCCGCGCCTGGCACTTCCCGCTGCGCAACCGCTCGCTCGCGGCTCTCACCGCGGGCACGCTCGTCGTGCAGGCGGCCGTGCGCTCGGGCTCGCTGATCACCGCCCGCCACGCGCTCGACCTGGGGCGGGAGGTCTGGGCGGTGCCGGGGCGGATCTTCGACGAGAGCTCGCTGGGCGCCAACGGCCTCATTCGCGAGGGAGCCCAGCTCGCCCAGCACCCCACGGACATCCTGGAGGTGCTCCTGCCCCGCGCCGGCGTGCCCATGCCGCCGGCCGCCGAGCCGCCACCGCCCGGACCCGCCCTGGAGCCGCCCAGCGGCCTCGCCGGCCAGGTGCTCGCCGAGATCCCGCCGGGCTCGGCCCGCGTGGCGGAGGAGATCGCCGTCCGCCTCGACGTATCGGTGGACCGCGTCCTCGCCGCGCTGCTCGAGCTGGAGCTCGCCGGCTGGGTCAAGCGTCTTCCCGGATCGGTGTACGGGCGGTGAGCGTGCCGACTCTCGAGCGGCAAGGATCTCAGCGCATGAGTTCGGAAGACCTCACCCAGTTGTTGCTGCGTCTGGCAAGCCTGCCCTACGAGACGGAATGGGTGGAGTTCAAGCGGGACAACGCCGATCCGGTGGAGATCGGCGAATACCTGTCGGCGCTCTCCAACTCCGCGGCCCTCCATGGCAAGGAAGCCGGCTTCATCGTCTGGGGAATCGCCGACGGAACCCATGAGCTGGTGGGGACCGGATTTCGCCCGCGGGTCGCCAGAGTTGGCAATGAGGAGCTCGAGAGCTGGCTCTCGCGCCTGCTGCTCCCGAGAATCAACTTCAGGATCCATGGGGTCGAATGGGAGACGCGAACCTTCGTGCTCTTCGAGATCCCGGCTGCCGGACATACGCCGGTCCGCTTCAAGGACACCGAGTACGTGCGGGTCGGCAGCTACAAGAAGAAGCTCAGGGACTATCCCGAGAAGGAGCGCGAGCTCTGGGCCTCCTTCGCCCGGCAGGGCGCTTTTGAACAGGGGATCGCCGAGAGCTCCATGCCAGCGGCCGAGGCCCTCTCGCTTCTCGACTACGCGGCGTACTTCGACCTTACGGGACAACGCCTTCCCGAGCATCGCGACGGCGTGCTCCAAAAGCTGGAGTCCGAGAGATTCCTCCTCTCCGCCGGAGACGGCCGCTTCGACATCACGAACCTGGGAGCCGTGCTGCTGGCGAAAGACCTCCACACATTCGAGAACCTCCGGCGCAAGGCCGTGCGGGTGATCCTCTACGGTGGCGCCAACCGGGTCGAGACCGTCAAGGAGCAGCTCGGCAGGAAAGGATACGCCGCCGGCTTCACGAGGCTCATCGGCTTCATCAACGACTCCGTGCCACAGAGGGAGGTGATCGGACAGGCGCTGCGCGCGGAGGCCAGGATGTATCCCGAAGTCACGATCCGGGAGTTGGTGGCCAATGCTCTCATCCATCAGGACTTCACGATCACGGGCACCGGCCCGATGGTGGAGCTTTTCGCGGACCGGATCGAGATCACCAACCCTGGACTGCCCCTCATCGACGTCCAGCGCTTTCTGGATGCTCCGCCGCGATCGAGAAATGACCGGGTCGCCGCGTTCATGCGCCGCATCCACGTCTGCGAAGAGCGGGGGAGCGGAATCGACAAAGTCATCGACGCCGTCGAGGTCTTCCAGTTGCCGGCCCCCGACTTCTCCGTCACCCATCAGCACACGCGGGCCGTTCTCTATGCCTACAAGAAGCTCAATGACATGAGCCGCGCGGACCGTATTCGAGCCTGTTATCAGCACGCCGGGCTCCAGTACGTCTCGAACAACCAGATGACCAATGCCAGTCTCAGAAGGCGGTTCTCCATCAAGGACGAGAACTACTCCATCGCCTCGCGGATCATCGCTGAGGCTCTCGCGGCCGGCGTCATCAAACCCTACGATCCGGAGAACCGGTCCAGGAAGCACGCTCGGTATGTTCCCTTCTGGGCCTGAGCTTATGTGATGGTTATGTGATGGCGGCGGCCTCCACGAGGCTCAAATTTCCCATAACACCAGCTTTGTCAATCACTTACCTGTGTGATGGTCATGTCATAACTGGACGCCAGATTCGCTATGGCAGACCAAGGGTACCTTGCGAGAGGCCGCGCCCGGTGCTACTGTCCCCGGCTCGCCCCGGGCCGTATACCTCAGAAATATTGTCGGCATCCCCGGCGTTTCACTGACGCGCTATGGCCAAGAACCTGCTGATCGTCGAAAGCCCCGCCAAGACCCGGACCTTGAAGAAGTTCCTCGGCCGGCAGTACGCCGTCGAGGCTTCGGTGGGGCACATCCGCGACCTCGTCAAGAAGGACATGGGCATCGGTCCCGACTACGAGCCGCGCTACGAGGTGCTCGCCGCCAAGAAGGACGTGGTCAAGAAGCTGCGCGACGCGGCGAAGCTGGCCGAGACCGTCTATCTCGCCCCCGATCCGGACCGCGAGGGCGAGGCCATCGCCTGGCACATCGCCGAGGTCCTCAGCAAGGACGCCAAGGACGTGCGGCGGGTGACGTTCAACGAGATCACCAAGGGCGCGGTGCTCAAGGCCCTCGAGCATCCCGGCGTCATCGATCTCAAGAAAGTGGACGCCCAGCAGGCGCGACGCGTGCTCGACCGCATGATGGGCTTCCGCCTCTCGCCTCTCCTCTGGGAGAAGGTCAAGCAGGGTCTCTCCGCCGGCCGCGTGCAGTCCGTGGCCCTCAAGATGGTGTGCGACCGGCAGGCCGAGATCGAGGCCTTCCGCGCCGAGGAATACTGGCTGCTCGGCGCCGATCTCAAGGCCTCCCAGCCGCCGGCCTTCAACGCCCGCCTGCACCGCATCGAGGGCCGTAAGGCCGAGGTCGAGAACGGCGACCAGGCGGCGCGCATCGTCGGCGAGCTGGAGAAGGGCCGCTTCACCGTCGCCAAGGTGGAGCGCAAGGAGTCGCGGCAGCGCCCGTCGCCGCCGTTCATCACCAGCCGCCTGCAGCAGGAAGCGGCGCGGCGCTACGGCTTCTCGGTGAAGCGCACCATGGCCCTCGCCCAGGGTCTCTACGAAGGGCGCGAGGTCGGCGACCGCGGCTCGACCGGACTCATCACCTACATGCGCACCGACTCGACCCGCGTGGCCGAGGAGGCGCTCGTGGGCGGCCGCGACTACATCGCCGCCATCTACGGCCCGGACTCCCTGCCCGAGAAGCCGAACGTCTACCAGTCCAAGGCGGGTGCGCAGGACGCCCACGAGGCGATCCGGCCCACCAGCTTCGACCTGCCGCCGGACGCGGTGCGGGACTTCCTCAAAGAGGACGAGTGGAAGCTCTACAAGCTGATCTGGGACCGCTTCGTCGCCTCCCAGATGCTGCCCGCCGTCTTCGACGTCACGCAGGTGGACGTGGAGAACGGCCGCTACGTGCTGCGCGCCTCCGGCAAGGTGCTCAAGCGGGCCGGGTTCCTGGCCGTCTACCGCGAGACGCCGGACGAGGATGCGGGCGAGGAGGCCAACGGCGAGGGCGCCATGCTGCCGCCGCTCGCCGAGGGCGAGACGCTCGAGCTGGTGAAGCTCCTCTCCGAGCAGAAGTTCACCCAACCGCCGCCGCAGTACAGCGAGGCCACCCTGGTGAAGGCGCTGGAGGAGAACGGCATCGGCCGGCCCTCGACCTACGCCACCATCCTCTCCGTGCTCACCGACCGCGACTACGTCGACCGCGTGGCCGGGCGCTTCCGCCCGACGCCGCTCGGCAGCCTGGTCAACGGCATGCTCCAGCAGGGGTTCAACGACATCCTCAACGAGGGCTACACCGCCGCGCTGGAGGAGCAGCTCGACGAGATCGAGGGCGGCCGGCTCGCCTGGAAGCAGGCGGTGGCCGACTTCGATCAGAAGTTCAGCCGCGACCTGGAGACGGCGGGCGAGCAGATGCCCAACGTCAAGCGCGAAGGCGTGCCCCTCGACGAGACGTGCCCCGAGTGCGGCTCGCGCCTGCTGATGCGCTTCGGCCGCTTCGGGCCGTTCATCGCCTGCAGCAACTATCCGGAGTGCAAGTACACCCGCAACGTCGAGGAGCCGGCCGCCGAGACGCCTGCGGCGTCCGCCAACGGCGGCGCCGAAGAGGAGATCCCGCCGTGCGAGGTGTGCGGCCGGCCGATGGCGCTCAAGCGCAGCCGCTTCGGCACCTTCTACGGCTGCACCGGCTACCCGGAGTGCAAGAACATCCGCAAGATCGGACCTGAGGCCGCGCCGCCCAAGCCGACGGGCGTGCCCTGCCCCGAGTGCGGCAAGGGCGAGATCGTGGAGAAGCGTTCGCGCCGCGGCAAGACCTTCTGGTCCTGCAACCGTTACCCGGACTGCAAGTTCTCGCTGTGGAAGAAGCCGGTGCTCCGCGACTGCCCGGACTGCGGCGCCAGCTTCCTGCTCGAGAAGGTCACCAAGAAGCACGGCGTCCAGTACGTCTGCAACACCGAAGGCTGCGAGCACGTCGAAGACGCCGCCGAGGTGGAAGTGCCGGCCTGAGGGATAATCCCCTCATGCTTCCCCAACCAGCGCCCAGCCGGCGGCAGGGCGTCCTCGCCCTCCTCGCCGTCCTTCTCTTCCTTCCCCTCGCCTCCTGCTTCGAGCCTCCCGTGCGCGAGGCCCTGCTGCTGCGCTTCCTCGCCAACGGCGCCGTCGTGGCGACCAGCATGGTGGAGATCTCAGCCGACGAGGACAGCAAGAATCCGGCGCTCGCCCGGCGCCTCGCCGAGACGCGGCGGGAGATCCTCGACGGCTCCGACGCCTGGGGGGCGCGCTTCGCCGCCGCCCATCCCGCCGCCGAGCGTTTCGGCTGGGAGAAGCGGCTGGGCGATCTCAACATCGCGACGCGCTCCGCCGTCCTCGTGGAGCCCGAGGCGCTCGCCGCGGTCTTCGGCGACTCGTCCGTCGCCGCCACCTACCGCATCGACGCGGAGCGCGGCACGGCCGAGCTGTCTCTGGTGCCGGGACCCTCCGCCCGCGCCTCGCGCGGCCAGCGGGAGGAGATGAAGCGGACCCTCGAGACCTGGAGCGCCGCGATGGCCGAGTACCTGGAAGCCGCGGGAGGCCTCTACGCGCATCTCGAACGCCAGCCGGAGCGCGCCCGGCCCTGCTTCGGCAAGCTGTTCGCCGACGTGATGGACGAGAAGGTGCTGGAGAGCCTCGACGAGCCGACGGACGAAGAGACGGCGCTCCTCGACCGCGTGGACGAAGCCATGCGCCACGTGACGGATGTCCTCCTCGTGCCGGAGCGCGCCGAGTACTCGCCGGACGAGGTCTCCCATCTCGTCTACGATCCCTTCCCCGCCCGGCTCACCGTGAAGCTGCCCGGCCCCGCTCTGGACGTCGAAGGCTTCCAGGTTCGCCCGGGAGGCGCGCTGGAGGTGACGGGCCTGGGACTCTGGGAAGCCTTGCGCGCGCTCGAAGGCCGGTGGCTCGCGCCGGATCCCGTCCTCTTCTACGTCGCCACCGCCCGCCAGGGTAAGAACGCGAAGATCGACCTCGACTCCTTCGCCCGGAAACCGCGCCAGGTGGCTCCCCGGCTCCCTTCGGCCGAGGAGGTGAAAGACGCCTTGCAGGAGAGGCTGAAGCCGGCCCCCGTCTATCGCGTCTCCTGGCGGGTGAACCCGGACGACGAATCGGAATTCCGCTGGGAGGCAGGGGAGGGCCTGCCGTAAGATAGGTAAAAGTATGAAAAACACCGGCACGAACCTCGCCCTCGTCCTCTTCGCGCTGCTGGCGGCAGTCGCCGGTCCGGCCGGCGCGGCGGTGCCTCCGGACTATCGGGCGTGGGGCGAGCTGCTCGCCAAGCACTACGATCCGACCAAAGGGATGAGCTACAAGGCCCTCAAGGCGCAGGACAAGCAGACCCTCGACGAGCTGCGCCGCCGCATGGCCACAGTCGACGTCCAGACGCTCTCGCGGCAGGACCAGCTCGCCTACTGGATCAACCTGTACAACATCTCGGTGGTGGGCATCGTGGTGGACAACTATCCGGTCGAGTCGATCCGCGATCTCTCCACCGACCCCATCATCCGGCTGAACATCTTCAAGAAGGAGCTGGTCGACACCAAGCGCGGCAAGGTGTCGCTGAACGACATCGAGAACGAAAAGATCCGCGAGGGCTTCAAAGACCCGCGCATCCACTTCGCCATCAACTGCGCCGCCAAGACCTGCCCGCCGATCCGCACCGAGCCCTACGTCGGCTCCCGCATCTCCGAGCAGCTCGACGACCAGGCGCGGAAGTTCCTCAACGGCCCGCTGGGCGTGCGCGTCGAGAAGAAGGGCGGGGGCGTCGTCCTCTACACCACCAAGGTGATGGACTGGTTCAAGGACGACTTCGCCAAGTGGGGCGGCGGCCAGGTCGCCTTCATCATCCGCTACGCGAATTCCGACAAGCGGAAGCCGATCGAGGCGGCGGGCAACCAGGTGGACCTCAAATTCTACGATTACGACTGGAAGCTGAACGACGCCTCGGGTTAGAGATCATGATCGGCCAGCCGCGGTCGCTGAGGAGAGTGGTGGAGCTCTTCCGGGATCCGGCGACGGCCGAGAAGCGCGCGCTGCTGGCGCAACGCTGGGCGGGGCTCGACCCCGCCCTCCGCCTGCCCGGCCAGGGCCTGGGACAGAAGGCCACCGGCTGCGGCGCCACCATCGGCATCCAGCCGCGCTGCGACTTCGCCTGCACCGGCTGCTATCTCGGCCATGAGGCGAACCACGTCCCGGCCCTGCCCACCGCCGCCATCCTGCGCCAGCTCGACGAGCTGCGCCGTTATTTAGTCCCTTACGAGGGAGATCTTCGTCAAATTGGCACGAATTTGAGGTCACGTTTCAAACGAGCACCTCCTGGGCGAGGGCCGGGATGAGAAACAGACGCCTGAGCTTGAGGGCTGCGCAGACGACCCTCTGGCCGAG
>JBKPTH010000014.1:0-37049 GCA_046765915.1 Acidobacteriota bacterium
GGCGTGCTTCGCGCCATGAGGTCCCTCGAATTCGGCAAAGTGGTCTATGTCACTCATTCTATTAGTCATAGAATTCTACACCGCCTTCCCCTCCCGGTCAAACTGAGGAAATCCAGCCGCATAAGCCTCTCGGGCCGAAGAAGACCGCGGCAGCTTTCCTGCACGGAGTCTCCCTGTGGCTGATCCCCTTGGAGTTGCTGAAGTTAGGGCCTCAGACCGCCGCATGCGTGAGCTCGGGCTCCGTACGCCCCGACCGCCGCGGTTGAGCACGTGCCTCCGTCAGCCGCAGCCCGGTTCCATAGAGGAGAGAAAGGAAGAGCCGCTCGACCCCTCGACGTTGACCAGGATCCGCTTGACCTCCTCCACCGTCAGCACCACCGGCAGCTTGCGCCTGCGCCGGGCCCCGTACCAAGCCCTCGAGCTCGCCCACATCCCGTCCCAGGACGGCGCGGCGGCGGCAGGTCGTCTGCCGGAGGCGGTGGACCGTCCGCCCCCGAAGGTGGAACACGCGCCGCCGGAGGTACGCGGTCCGCCTGAGGAGGTAGAACGTGCGCCGCTGGCGGCGCGAAGGCGGGCGAAGCCCCTGCCATCAACTCAAGCCCTATCCTTCTCCTTCATAGATCGGCTACAATGCCGTCGCGCCATATTTGATTGCGCCATATTGAGCTCGATCTACAGGAGGAGGGCCAATAACCGTCATGGGAAGACAACGCTGGATGCTCACCTGGGGAATTCTCCTGCTGGCGGTGACCGCGCCGGTCTCCGCCGGCTGGTCGCCGCTCGGCGGCCCTGTCCTCGAGCCGGAGATCGAAGTGCAGCTCCATCCGGGCCGTCCTCAGCTCCTCTATGCCCGCGTGATCGTCTCCGAGGGCCCCGAGGAGGGATATCTGTGGAGAAGCGAGGATGGGGGTAAGACGTGGAGGAACATGCAGAAAGGGCTCGAGCGACCGTCGAGCGCGCTGGCCATCGATCCCGCGGATCCAGAGGTGATCTGGGTGTGGACGTCCGACAATCAGCTCTGGCGCAGCGGCGACGCCGGCGAGACCTGGTCGCGCCGCTTCGCGACTCCGGCGGATCAGTTCGTCCCGCTGGTCTTCCAACTCCTGGTCGATCCACGCCGGCCCGCGACGCTCTTTCGCGTCGACTATGACGGTGGTGCCGGGGGCACGCGCGTCGCGGTGTCCAGGGACGGCGGCGCCTCGTTTCAAACGGGCGGCTGGGTGCCCCACTTCACCGGCCTGGACAGCATCTTTCCTCATCCGCTCCGCGCCGAGCTCATCTCCTTCGACGAGAAGGGTCTCGAGGTGAGCACCGACGACGGGCAGACCTGGAGCGTGCGCGGCGCCTTCGGCAAGAACGGATTCGTGGCCGGCCGCCTGGCGCCGTCGGCTCCGGACACGCTGTACGCCGTGCCCTACGACCCCGCGCAATGTCTGGCCCGCAGCGACGACGCCGGCGCCCACTGGGTGTCCTTGCCCCGTCCTTCCCTGCCGTTGGACAGCGCCCGCTGCGAAGACGTGGCCGTCGATCCCGGGGATCCGCGGCACGTCTGGGTCTTCGCGGAAGCCTTCTCGCCGACGTTCGAGCTCCGGGTCTTCGAGTCGCGCGACGGCGGCAACACCTGGTCGCCGCCGCGGATCCCGCCGGCGTTCGGCGTGGTGGCGGCAGGCGGCGACGTCATCTATACGGGCATCGCCACCGAGCCTCGCGGGCCCGGTCTCTACGTCAGCACGGACGGCGGACAAACCTGGCAATCGAGGCACAAGGGGATCGCCGCCAGCGATCTGCGCGGGGGCTTCGTCGCGCAAGGGCTCCCGGATGGCAGCGCCGGCCGGCGCCTCGTCGCCCTGGACACGAAGATCGGCGGCAGTCCGACCGGCCTCTTTCGCAGCGACGGCGGCAGGGATTGGACGAGACTGCCGTTCCAGGAGCCGTATCAGGTGATCGACGCCGGCCGCCCGGCCCTCCTGACTCTCACCGCGCAGGGAGTTTTCAGGAGCCAGGATGGCGGCGCTACCTGGAGTGCCGTGCCCACGGCGCCGCGGGGCGCCTGGAGCTTGCAGTCGAGCCTGACGCGGCCCCAATACGTGGCGCTCGAAGCTTTCAAGGACAGCGGCCTCTTCGGCAGAGTCGTCTTCTGGACGAGCGACAACGGCGGCGTGACCTGGCGCCAATCCAGCAAGGGACTGCCGCTCTCCTGCACGCACGTCGCCTCCGTCGACTGGTGTCCCTCCTTCCCCTCCTATACGGTCGATCCCTTCGATGACAGGAGACGATGGGTGGTCGGCGGCGGCGGCTTTCCTTTCACCCCCCAGCTCTTCCTCAGCGAGGACGCCGGCGTCTCCTGGCACACTCTGACGAAGAACCCGCCCTCTATCCTCGCGCTTGCCGCCGATCCCGCCGCCGAGGGCCGGCTCCTGGCAGGGACCTATGACGGGCTCCTGGTGAGCGAGAACGGCGGCAAGCGTTGGCGCCGTCTGGGCAACGGCCTGCCTGAGGGCGCGGCGATCCGTCAGCTCGCGCGCGACGCCCGCTTCGGCACCTGGTACGCCGCGACGGCGGACCGCGGCATCTTTCGCAGCCTCGACGACGGCCTGACCTGGACGCTCCTCGCCGGCGCGCCGGACCACGACGCTCCCACGATCGCCGTCGATCCCAGAAGGCCCGAAGCCCTCCTCGCCGCCTTCCGCGGCCAGGGCGTCTGGCGCTGGACGCCGTAAGCCTCGCCCGGCCCCGTTGAGCTCAGCCGAAAAAGAAGCCTTGACGGCCTAGGCTTCCTTCGTCTATCATGCCTAGCGTTCTAGGTATGTTCCCGGATTGGGAGGTAGAGACAGGTGACGAAACAGAAAGCGGACCTGCTGCTGGGCACGCTCGACATGCTCATCCTGAAGGCCGTCTCGCTTGGGGCCCTGCACGGCTACGGCATCATCCAGCGCATCCGCCAGATGTCCGGCGACATGCTGGAGGTGGAGCAGGGCTCGCTCTACCCGGCCCTCTACCGCATCGAGCAGCGCGGCTGGGTCTCCTCCCGCTGGGACGTCAACGAGACGGGCCGACGCGCCAGGTTCTACACGCTCACCAAGGCCGGCGGGAAGCAGCTCGAGGCCGAGGAGGCGAGCTGGGACCGCCTGGTGCTCGCCGTCGCCAGGGTGCGCCGGGCCACCTGAGGAGCCGGAGCCATGGCAGCGCTCAAAGTTCTCTCCGCACGCCTGCACGGCCTGCTCCGGCGCGAGGCCGTCATCGGGGATATCGACGAGGAGATGCGCCTCCATCTCGAGATGCAGACGGAGGCGAACGTGGAGAAGGGGATGCCGCCTGAGGAAGCGCGCCGGGCCGCCCTCCGGAGCTTCGGCAATCTCGATAGCCTCAGAGAGAGAGGCTACGAGGTCCGCGGCGGCGGCATGTTCGAAACCTTTTTGCAGGACGTGCGGTACGCCGCGAGGATGTTGTCGAAGAGCCCGGGGTTCACCGCCGTGGCGGTCCTCACGCTGGCGCTCGGCGTCGGCGCGAACACGGCCATCTTCAGCGTCGTGGAGGCGGTCCTGCTGCGCGCCTTGCCGTACCGCCATGCCGAGAGGATCGTCGTGATGTGGGAGCACAACCGCACGGAGAACCAGCCGCACAATACCGTCGGTCCGGCGAACTTCCTCGACTGGCGGGACCAGGCGAGGTCTTTCGACGAGATGGCCGTGCTCTCCGACCGGCGAGCCAACCTCACGGGCGAGGGCGCGCCCGAGGAGGTGCCGGCCCAGAGCGTGTCCCCCAACCTCTTCACGCTGCTCGGCGCCGAGGCCGCGGTGGGCCGCACCTTCCGGCCCGATGACGTGAAAGGCGAGGAGCCGGCGAGGATCGCGATCCTCAGCCACGGCCTGTGGCAGCGCCGTTTCGGCCGCTCGCCCGGCGCCGTAGGTCAGAGCCTGCGGCTCAACGGCAACGACTACACGATCATCGGCGTCATGCCCGAAGGCTTCACCTGGTTCATCAAGGAGAATTCGACCACCGGCAAACCGCCCCAGATCTGGGTGCCGATGGTGCTGCCGGAGCGGCTGCGCGACCGCAATGCGAGCGGGCGGTGGATGCAGGCGGTGGCGCGCCTCAAGCCCGGCGTCTCGCCACAACAGGCGCAGGCGGAGATGGATACCATCGCGGCCCGCCTCGAAGATCAATACCCGAGCTTCAACAAGGGATGGGGCGCGGTGGTCGTGCCGCTGCGCGACCAGTTGGCGGGCGAGATCAAGCCGGCCCTGCTCGTGCTGCTCGGCGCCGTCGGATTCGTGCTCCTCATCGCCTGCGTCAACGTCGCCAACCTGCTGCTGGCGCGCGCCGCGGGTCGGTACAAGGAGATCGCCGTCCGCTCCGCCATCGGCGCCGGCCGACGCCGCATCGTCCGCCAATTGCTCACCGAGAGCCTGCTGCTCGCCCTCCTCGGCGGAGCGCTCGGCCTGCTACTCTCCCGCTGGTGCGTCGAAGCCCTCATCGCGCTCAGCCCCGCGAACCTCATCGGTGACGGCCAGGTCGGCGTCGACCTGCCGGTGCTGGCCTTCACCCTGGGCGTCTCGCTGCTGACCGGCATCGTCTTCGGCCTGGTGCCCGCGCTCGAAGCTTCGCGCGTGAACCTCGGCGAATCGCTGAAAGAGACGAGCCGGGGCAATGCCGGCAGCTCGCGCGGCCGCCGCCTGCGCGACGCCCTCGTCGTCGCCGAGGTCGGCCTCGCGCTCGTGCTGTTGGTCGGCGCCGGACTGATGGTGAGAAGCTTCCTGCGGCTGCAGGCCGTCGATCCCGGCTTCGACGCTTCCAACCTCCTGACCCTGCGCGTGCTCCTGCCCTCGGCGAAGTACTCGGACGATGCGAAGGTCGTCGCCTTCTTCCGGCAGGCCGCCGCCGATTTCAGAACGCTGCCCGGGGTGCGCGCGGTCAGCGCCGTCAGCGCCCTCCCCTTCGCCGATCCCGGCGCGTCCACCGACTTCACCATCGAGGGCAGGCCCGTCCCGGCGCCGGGTAACGCGATGTACACCGACGTGCGCGTGGTCGACGAGGAATACTTCCGCACCATGAATATTCCGCTGGTCGCCGGACGCACGTTCAGCGCGCAGGAGGCCATGGAGGACCGCAAGGTGGCGGTGATCAACCAGGCGATGGTGCGCGCGTACTTCCCGGGCGAGAACCCGGTGGGGAAGCGCATCGCCGTCGAGATGTGGGACGAGCCTCACCCCACCGAGATCATCGGCGTCGTCGGCGACGCCAGGTACAGCCAGTTGGAAGGCGAGCTGCGTCCCATGGTCTACTTCACGCCGCCGCAGCTCGTCTACCCTTCGATGACGCTCATCCTGCGCACGGCCGGCGATCCGGAGAGCCTGGCGCCCGCTGCCCGAAGCCGGATTCTGGCGCTCGACAAGGACCAGCCGGTGGCGGACGTCCGCACGATGGAGAGCTGGCTCGCCGAATCGGTCGCGCGGACGCGCTTCGGAACCCTGCTGCTCGCCGCTTTCGCCGGTCTCGCCCTCACCCTGGCGGCGGCGGGGATCTACGGCGTGATGTCCTACTCCGTCGCGCAGCGCCAGAGCGAGATCGGCGTCCGCATGGCCCTGGGCGCCAAGACGCGCGACGTGCTGCGACTGGTCATCGGGCAGGGGCTGGCGCTGGTGCTCGCGGGCGTCGCGCTCGGGCTGCTCGGAGCTCTCGCCCTGACGCGCGTCATCGCGAGCCTGCTCTACGGCGTGAGCGCGACCGATCCGTTGACCTTCGGGCTCATCGTGCTGCTTCTCACGCTGGTTTCGATCCTCGCCTGTTACATCCCGGCGCGGCGGGCGACGCGGGTGGATCCGTTGATCGCGCTGCGGTACGAATGAAGAGGAGCTCCCGATGAAACGATTTCTGATGGCAGCTCTGTCCGTCGCCGTCCTCGGCCAGACGGCCGGCGACAAGACCGCTCCGGCCCGAGATCCGTTCGCGCCGCTCGCCGACCATCACGCGCACCTGCTGAGCCCGGCCGGCGCGAAGCTGATCAACGATCCGCCGCTGCCGGAGATCGCGGTGCCCGAGGACCTCGCGCGCCTGCTCCGCGCCCACGAGAAGGGATGGAACGACAAGTTGGCCCTCACCCCTCTCTTTACGGAAGACAGCCTGACCTTCGATATCGAGGAGCCCCGCTGGATCCGCGGCCGCGACTCGGTCGCTACCTTCCTTGCGGAGCAGCTCTTCGCGCGGTCCTACCGCATCACTCCGATCGCCTACGGAGTGGAGGGCTCCGCCGGCTACCTCGCCGCCTATTTCACTCGCGGCAACGGGACGCACTTCGGACAGGTCCTATTTTCTTTGCGCAAGGGCGCTGACGGCGCGTGGCGGATTGCCGCCGAGAAACCCACGTTTCCAGGGCCGACGGTCCGCGAGCCGAAGCCGGCCGAGCAGCTCATCCCGCAGCTCGACGAAGCCGGCATCCAGCGCGCGGCGGTGCTCTCGGACGCGTACTGGTTCGGCAGCCCTTCCATGCGCAAGACCGAGGGAGACGAGTACGCGAACGTGCGGGCGGAGAACGACTGGACCGTCCAAGAGACGGCGCGTTTTCCCACCCGCCTGTTTGCCCTTTGCAGCTTCAACCCGCTGAAGGACTATGCCGCCGCAGAGATCGACCGCTGCGCGAAGCTCCCGCAGGTGAGGGGTCTGAAGCTCCACTTCGCCAACTCGGAGGTGGACGTGAAGAACCCGGAGCACGTAGAGAAGGTCCGCCGCGTCTTCGCCCAGGCCAACGAGCGCCGGCTGGCGATCGTCGCTCACCTGTGGACGGGGCGGGACTACGGACGCGAGGACGCCGAGATCTTCCTCAGCCAGATCCTGCCGTCGGCGCCCGACATTCCCGTGCAGATCGCGCACTTCGCCGGCGGCGGCCCGGGCTACACCGACGAAGCCATGGAGGTCTACGCGAAGGCCATCGCCGCCGGAGATCCGCGCACGAAGAACCTCTACTTCGACGTCGCGACCGTAGCCGACGCGAAGTCGGACGAGCTCCTGCGCAAGTTCGCCATGCGCATTCGGCAGGTCGGACCCCATCGCGTCCTCTTCGGCACCGACCTCGGTCCCCCTGCGGCGCGCCAGTCCTGGGCGCATTTCCGCGCGGTCGTGCCGTTGACCGACGAGGAATTCAAGACGATCGCGGCGAATGTAGCGCCGTACCTGCGCTGACGGGTCTTCCGTAACCTCGCGCGTGGCGAAGGCGGGGAGCTCGATCCGCATCAGCTCGTCGAGCGCTTCCGCTTCGGTCTCAAAGAACGAGCCCCGCGAGCTCGCCTGCGAAGACGTCGATCGAGAACACCCTGCCAAGGTGGTTGTCGTAGTAGCGGGCTCTTCTGAGATCCCGCGTCCAGATTGCCTCGATCCCGAAGCCGTGGAGAGCCAGGCGCCAGCGCCGGGTTGCCTCTGCAAGTGTCTCTAGCGCAAGGAGTTACAGGTGAGTGCAAGATGAGGGACATGTTTTCCGACTTATTGGAGGTGGAAATGCCTTGCGTACCCACTTGACGTAGCTACGGAGAGTAACTACAATGACCTGGTATGAATGGGATGAAGCGAAACGGGAAGCCAACCTTCAGAAGCACGGTATCGACTTCGCGGGAGTGGAAGCCGTCTTCGAAGGGTACACGGTCACGATGGAGGACGAGCGGCGGGGATATGGCGAGCAACGTCTCGTCACCTTCGGCGTCCTGGAAGGAAGGCTCGTCGCGGTCGTCCATACCGAGCGTCACGAAGTCATTCGCGTTATCTCGATAAGGAGGGCGACACGCAGTGAGGAAAAGAGCTACCTCTCCACGATCGCAAACTGACTGGCAGCGGGTCGATCGGATGCGGGATGAGGATATCGACTTGTCGGATCTTCCTGAGATCCCTCCCGAGGCGTTTGCCCGTGCCCTGGTGCGCAAGGGCCTCAAGCCGATCGGCCGCAAGTCTCAGATCACTCTGCGCATCGACACCGATGTCCTGGAGTGGTTTCGGGCCAAGGGCACCGGCTATCAAAGCCAGATGAACGCGGTGCTGAAGGCCTACAAGGAGGCGCATCGGAGCTAGGTCAGCTCCCCGAAATCTTCATACACTGCATGCCCCCCTGCCTCCACCGGCCGATTCCCCGGCCGCACCATCAGACCCGTCTGCATCCCCGCCCCCGCGGCGGCGTCCAGCTCCTCCCGCACGTCGCTGAGGAAGAGGATCTCGCCAGCGGGTAGGCCATACGCATCCGCGATGGCGGCGTAGGAGGCGGCCTCGCGCTTGGGGCCGGTCGTGGTGTCGTGGAAGCCCTCGAAGTAGGGAGTCAGGTCGCCGTAGTCCGTATGGCCGAAGAGGAGCTTCTGAGCTCTGACGCTGCCGGAGGAGAAGATCCGCAGGCGGATTCCCGTGGCTTGCCAGGCCCGCAGCGCCGGCGGCACGTCGGGGAAGACGTGACCGCGCAGCTCGCCGGTGCGGTATCCCTCCTCCCAGATCAGCCCTTGCAGGAGCTTCAGACCGGTCGATTTGCGATCCTCTGCCATCAGATGGCGGGCGTAGGCCGCACCGTCGCCGAAGGGCGGGAGGGTAGCGCCCCGGGCGCTCTCCTCGTCATACTCGCTGCGCAGGCGGGCGAGCGCCTCGGCCAGCTCAGGCTCGAGCTCGGGCCGCGAACAGTAGTCGTCCAGGCGGCCGGCGGCGTAGGGGAAGAGGACGTCGTAGACGAAGGAGATCGAGGTCGTCGTGCCCTCGATGTCGAGGAGGACGGCCGCGATCCCCTCCGGCAGCGGCACGCTCTACAGGGTCCTCTGGGCCGCGATGTAGGACGGCCCGAAGCAGAGCGGCTGGAACTTCGTCTCCTCGCCGGTCTCCGTGTAGTGCGGCGTCCAGCCCGAGGTGTCCTGGAACAGGCGGATGGCGCGGATCGTCTTGTCCGCGCAGAGGTCGAACCAGTGATGGGTGCCCCGCGGCACGCGGATCATGTCGCCCTTGACCATCTCGATGCTGAACACCGGCCCCTCGTTCGGGTGGATGTGGAACAGGCCGCGGCCGTGGACGATGAAACGGACCTCGTCCTCGTCGTGCCAGTGCTCCTTGTTGAAGCGGTTGAGCATCGCCTCCAGCCCCGGGGTCTCCGGCTTGACGTTGATGACGTCGGCCGTCGCGTAGCCGCCCTCGGCCATCAGCCGCTGGATGTGCTCCTGGTAGGCGTCCAGGATCTCCTGGTCGCCGGCGTCCTCGGGCAGCGAATCCGAACCGTCGTAGCGGCCGTACCAGATGCCGACGCCGGCGAGAAAGTCAGAGATCTCCTGCGGATCCTCGATCTTGCGGCCTTCTTCAGGGAACGTCAACGTTGCCATACACGAGCCTCCTCGCGCCCTCGGCGCGTCCTACCTTTCTGGTGTTTGAATCTAGCAGAAAGGGGACGGGGTGGGGGGTGCTAAAGTCCTCGCCGGTCATGGACGCCCCCTCGCCCGATCCCCGCCACGTGCTGGCCACGGCCGCCCGCCTCTTCTACGAGCGCGGCTGGATGATGGGCACGGCGGGGAACCTCTCTCTGCGCCTCGCGGACGGCACCTTCTGGATCACCGCCAGCGGCAAGCAGAAGGGGAGGCTGCAGCCGGAGGATTTCCTGCGCGTGGCGCCCGGCGGCGAGGTCGTCGAGCACGGCCGCGAAGAGGACCGGCCGTCCGCCGAGACGAGCCTCCACGACGCCATCTACCGCCTGTTCCCCGAGGCCGGGGCCTGCTTCCACGTCCACTCGATCCCGGGCAACGTGGCCGCCCGGCTGACCGCGGGAGACACGCTCCGCCTGCCGCCTCTGGAGATGATCAAGGGCTTCGGCATCTGGGAGGAGGAGCCGGAGATCGACCTGCCCATCTTCCGCAATCACCTGCACGTGCCGCGCATCGCCGAGGAGATGACGGTCCGCTTTGAGGCCGACCCGCCGCGCGTTCCCGGCTTTCTCATCCGCGACCACGGCCTCACCACCTGGGGCCGCGACGCCGATGCCGCCGTCAACCACGTCGAGCTCTTCGAATATATCTTCGGCTACATGGCGGCCTCGAAAGCGGCCAGGCCTAATTGATCACACGCTCCACTTCACAATTCTACATATGTATCTGACTCAGTCAGTGTTCGATTGCCACTTCGCGATACATTTCATATCCTTCCTGTGGTAAGCTTTCTTTAGCTTTAACCAGTGCGGCCGGCGATTTGCCGGCTGGCATTACCCCCAACTGGGTAGAGGTGCTTACATGCGTCAGCCGAGATCGTGGAGGTTCGTAGTCCTGCTCCTCATCGGGGCGGCCGTTGCGCCAGCTCTGCAAGCCGCACAACTGTTCGTGGCCATCCCACCGTGCCGCGTGGTGGACACCCGCTTCGGCGGCGGCGGCTATTTCGTCGCGCCGTTCACCACCGTCCGCACCTATGATATCGCGGGCACTACAGACTTCAGCGCCACCGGCTCGGACCAGGGGGGCGACGCCTCCTGTACCGCCATCCCCACCACCGCGACGGCCGTCTCGTTCAACTTCGTCGCCGTGGGTCCGGAGGGACCGGGTCACATGACCGCCTGGCCGGCGGGCGATCCCGAGCCCACCGCCAGCACGATCAACTACTCGGCGGCAGGCTCGACCGGGGGCCTCAACATCGCCAACGGCGTGATCGTCCCCATCACGCCCGGCGCGGGCAACAACCTCGACGTGCGGGCCCACATCAACGGCATCTTTCTCGTCGCCGACGTCACCGGCTACTTCATCGACCTCGACGTCACCGAGGGCACGGGCATCGCGGTAACCAATCCGGCCGGGCCCGATCCGACGATCGCCATCGCCCCCACCTTCCAACTGCCCCAGGTCTGCACCAACGGGCAGGTCGTGGCCTGGGACACGTCGCTCGACCCGGACGCCTTCACCTGCGTCACCCCAGCCGCAGGCACAGGCACCGTCACCGGAGTGGGTGCGGGCACCGGCATCGACGTCGACAACACCGATCCGGCGGTGCCGGTGGTGTCCATCGAGACTCCCTATCAGTTGCCGCAGGCCGGCTGCGGCGCCGGTGAGGTGGTGACCTCCAACGGTTCCGGCGGCTGGAGCTGCGAGCCGGTCACCGGCGGCGCCGGCGCCGGCGCCTTCACGAAGAACAACATCTACGTCAACCAGGTAGGCGGCGGGGCGCCCGCCGTCGGCCCGTTCTCGCGCACGGCGTCCTGCAACGACGCCAACGACATCGCCCTCTCGGGCTTCTGTCACAGCACCGGTAACGACGTTGTGGTCCTGTTGAACCAGGAGGCGGTCAACTTCGACACCGATACCCTGGCGGCCCAGTTCATCTGCCGGTTCCGCAACGAGAGCAACGGCAACGGCCAGGCCGGCATCGTCTGCTTGACCGTCCCGGGTCCCTGACGGCGCGCGTGTCCGCCGTACCGGCGCCCCCGGCGGACACGCTGATCGTGACCACTCTCGGGGCGCACCCTTCAGCTTCATCTTCAGCTTCGGCGATCAGGCGCTGTTGCAGCGCCTGATCCTGCGTTAGGCCCCCACATATGAAAATGAAATACAATCACATCGGCATCCCAACCACCGAACGCTTCGCGGGGGAGATTGATCTGCCTCATCTCAAGATCACGGTGAGCGACCATGCCAATAACCCCTTCGGTATTCAGTGGCAACGGTACTGGGCGGACGCGCCCTACCCCGAGCTGGTTAAAACGATCCCGCACGTGGCGTTCGAAGTGGACGAGCTGGAGGCGGCCCTGGAGGGTTACAAGATCCTTATTCCGCCCAATAGTCCAAGCCCGGGCGTGCTCGTTGCCATGATTGAGGTCAAGGGAGCCCCCGTGGAGCTGATGCAGATTGATAGAGCAATCCGCAAAGACCTCTAATGGCAGGGTGGGTAGCCGGTGAGACTTTGGCCGCATGAAGAAGCTTCACCCGGCGGGGCTCAGGAGGGCAGCTCGATCCGGCGCTTCTCGGGATCCGGCTGGCGGCGGTAGAGGGTCACCACGTTGCCGACGAGGCCGACCTGGACGCTGCCCGAGCGCTCGGCGATCTCCGCGGCCAGCTCGCGCTTCCGTCCCTGCGGATCGGCGAGCCTCACCTTGATCAGCTCGTGGTCGTCGAGGGCCAGGTCGATCGAGGCGAGCACCGGCTCGGTGAGGCCGTTCTTGCCGAGCTGCACCACCGGCTTGAGGTGGTGGGCCAGTCCTCGCAGGTGCTTCTTCCGGGCGCCGGTGAGCTCGGCCATGGGCTCCTCCTCTCGCCGCTGATTCTAGAATGGACAGGATGGAAGAGTCCCCTCACCCGATCCTGCTCTTCGACGGCGTGTGCAATCTCTGCAACGGCTCCGTGCAGTTCATCATCCGGCGGGACCCCGAAGCGCGGTTCCGCTTCGCCTCGCTGCAGTCGGAGGTGGGGCAGCGCTACCTCGACGAGCTGCGGGTCGATCGGCAGGCGGTGGACAGCGTCATCCTCATCGAAGGGGACCGCTGGTACAAGGAAGGCGACGCGGCGCTCCGCATCGCGCGCCTCCTGCCCGGCCCGTGGAAGGCGTTGGGGATCTTCCGGCTGCTCCCCCGGTCCCTGCGGGATCGGCTCTACCGCCTCGTCGCGCGGAACCGCTACCGCTGGTTCGGCAGGCGGGAGAGCTGCTGGCTGCCGACGCCGGAGCTGCGGGGACGGTTCCTGGATTCTCAGCCCGGCTCCACCACCACCGCCGTGCCGTAGCAGAGCACCTCGGAGACGCCTTCCATGATCTCGGTGGCGTCGTAACGGATGCCCACCATGGCGTTGGCGCCGAGCTGCCGGGCCTGCTGGAGCATCATGTCGAACGCCTCGGCGCGGGTCTTCTCGCAGAGCTCGGTAAAGATGGTGATGTTGCCGCCGACGAGGGTCTGCAGCGAGCCGCCGATGGTGCCGAAGATCGAGCGCGAGCGGACGGTGATCCCCCGCACGACGCCGAGGTTCCTCTTGATGGTGTAGCCGTCGAGGGTGAAGGCGGTGGTGGTCAGGGCTGGATTCATCGGGAAAGCCTCCTTTGACCTATCCTACGCCGCCGATGGGACCCAGGGTTTCCGCCGTTATACAATTCACCCTCCGTTCGGGAGCCGTCCGCTCCAGGGAGGCGCGGTTTTGCCGCTGGACAAGAAGACGCTGCTCAAGAAGAGCATCGCCAAGGCGATCCAGTCCCCCGGCAACATGGTGGCCGGGGCGGTGAGCCTCGCCGCCTCGGCGGTGCTGTGGAATCCGCTGCCGCTCATCCTCTGGGGCCTGGGGGCCACCGGCTGGGTGAGCCTGACGGCGACCGGCGACCGCTACATCCGCAAGATCGAGGAGGAGGAGCGGCGGGAGGAGGAGCTCAAGGCGGAGAAGGAGCGCGAGATCCTGCGGCAGAAGGTGGAGGAGATGCTGGGGGAGAACCCCGTCGCCGGCTGGACCCGCGCCGGTCTCCTGCCGGACTATCTGGCGGTCTACCGGCGGCTGGCCGAGGTGCGCGGCCGGGTGACCAAGGTGCTCTACGAGCGCAGCGATCTCGACGCCCTCACCAAGTCGGGCATCCTGCAGCAGCTCGGCTACATGCTGACGGCGTACCTGAATTTCGTGCGCGAGCGCATCGCCTACCTGCAGATCCTCGCCAACATCCGGCCGAGCGCGGACGGTCCGCCCCCGCCGCCGCAGCCGCCGCAGCAGCAACAGCCTTTCCCGCGCCGGGACGCGCGCTCGCAGGCGCCGCGGCCGCCGGGTCAGGCCGCCGCCGGGTCCTTGCCGAGCGTCGAGAAGCGGCTGGCCGAGGTGGAGGCCAAGATCCAGCAACTGCAGGAGCTGGCGAAGACGGAGCCGGCCACGGCCCGCACCCGCCAGTGGCACATCGGCATCCTGGAGAAACAGCGCGAGCTGCTGCTCGAGTGCCAGAAGCGCGACCAGTGCGTGGTGGCGCAACTCGGCGCTTTTTCGGACGTATTTGAGGTTATCCTCGGCAGAGTCAGCGCTTCGCAGTTCAGCGCCACCGAGGTCGCCAGCTACATGGGAACCGTGGTAGACCAGATCGTGGAGACGGAACGCTTCCTCGACACCTTGCGGCCTGCCATGAACGAGCTCATGGGAGGCGTGGCGGCCGTCTGAGCCCACGATGGGCCCAACAAAGGAGACAAGAAAATGAAGCTCACCCCCCTGGGGAAGGCGATCATCGTCGTGGCCTTGCTGGTGGCCGCGTTTTTCAGCGTCAAACGCTTCGCTCCCGACCTCAAGTCCTGGGCCCTCGGCAAGAAGGGCAAGGAGGCGAAGACCGAGGCGGTGGAGAAGGGCGACTTCGACGCTCTGGGCAACGCGCCGGCCGATCCAGAGCGCGGCAAGGGCTCGGAGGGCGTCACCTCGGGCAATCTCGGCGGCAGCGGCAAGCTCGACCGGCCGCTGGTGGTGGCCATCAACACCTGGGCCGGCCACGCGCCAGGCATCGTCTTCAACAACGGGCTCGATCCCAACGCGGGCTCGAGCTACCGGCAGAAGTACGGCATGGACGTCAAGTTCGTGCTGCTGGAGGACCCGGCGGCGAAGCTGGCGGCGTTCCGCAAGGGCGACGTCGACATCATGTGGGACACCGTCGACAACTGGGCGCGCGAGGCGTCGATCCTCGCCGAGCAGGGGCAGCAGGCCAAGTCGGTCATCATGCAGGACTGGTCGCGCGGCGGCGACGGCATCGTCTCGCTGGCGTCGATCAGCTCGATCGAGCAGCTCAAGGGCCACAAGATCGCCTGCACGCAGTTCACCCCGTCGCACTTCCTGCTCCTCTACCTGCTGGCGCAGTCCGGCCTCTCCCCGGCCGACCGGACGGCCGTCGAGCGGGACATCATCTTCAGCCAGGACGCGCCGGCCGCCGCGGCGATGTTCAAGGCGGGCCAGGTGGACGCCGCCGTCACCTGGGAGCCGGACCTCTCGGCCGCCGTGGAGGCGCGCGGCGACCAGGCGCACGTGCTGGTGTCGACCAGCGCGGCGACCAACATCATCGCCGACACGCTGGTGGCGCGGCAGGACCTCATCGGCCGCGCTCCCGAGACCGTGCGCGACTTCGTCCACGGCTGGCTCGACGGCATCGACATGATCAAGAACGATCCCCAGGGCTCCTACGCGCTGGTCGGCAAGGCGCTGAAGCTCGACTCCGACACGGTCTCCGGCATGCTCTCGGGCCTCAAGCTCACGCCCTACGCCGACAACGCCCAGTTCTACGGGCTCGCCGGCGGCAAGGCGCACTTCGATACCCTGTTCGACACCGCCTTCATCATCTGGCGCAAGAAGGGGCTGGTGACGCGGCCGGTGGAGGCCAAGGACTGGGCCGACACCCGCTTCCTGCAGGTGCTGGCCGCCGACTATCCGGGGCAGAAGGTCGAGGAGCCGCAGCTCGCGGCCAAGGCGCCTTCGGAGAAGGACCGGGCGATCATCAACAAGCAGATCCAGATCCACTTCACGCCGGGCTCCGACGAGATCATGGCCGGTTCCTTCCTCGTCCTCGACGCTCTCGGGGAGACCATGACCTCGTTCGGCAACACCTACCTGCGGGTGGAGGGCAACACCGACACCACCGGCTCGGCGACGTCGAACCTGACGCTCTCCGATCGGCGGGCCCTGGCGGTGAAGGAGTACATCCTGCAGAATTTCCCGAACATCGAGGCGTCGCGCTTCCAGACCATCGGCCGCGGCTCGGCGAACCCGGTGGCCGACAACGCGACGGAGGCGGGGCGCCAGTTGAACCGCCGGACGGACATCAAGGTGATCCTGGCGACGCAGTAGATGGCGCGAAGAAAGTCCAGTCTGTTCGCCCTGCGCGAGCCGCTGCCCCGGGGGACCGCGACGGCCCTCGGGCTCGTGGCGCCGGTCCTCGTGATCGGCGCCTGGTGCCTGCTCAGCTACGGCGGCTTCGCGCCGCCCGACTTCCTGCCGTCGCCGACGGAGACCTTGCGCGGCACGCTGCAGCTCTTCCTGCAGTACGACCTCTGGACCGCCATCCTGGTGTCGACGCGGCGGATCGGCCTCGCCTTTCTGCTCGCCTCGGCGGTGGCGCTGCCGCTCGGCGTGCTGATGGGGGCCTTCGAGCCGGTCAACCGCTTCTGGGAGCCGATCGTGGCGCCCCTGCGCTACATGCCGATCTCGGCCTTCATCCCGCTGCTCATCCTGTGGTTCGGGATCTACGAGAAGGAGAAGATCGCCTTCCTCTTCCTCGGCGTCTTCGTCTACCTGCTGCCCGTCGTCGTCTCCGCCATCCGGCTGGTGCCCGAGGAGCTGGTGCAGACGTCGCTCACCCTTGGAGCGTCGCGCTGGCAGGTGATCCGCACGGTGCTGCTGCCGGCGGCGCTGCCCGAGATCTTCGACTCGTTCCGGGTGATGAACGCCATCTCCTGGACCTACGTCATCCTCGCCGAGGCGGTCAACCCGGAGCACGGGCTCGGCTACATGGTGGAGCTGGCGCGCACGCACCAGAAGGCCTCCTGGTCGTTCGCCGGCCTGCTGGTGATCGGCGGCATCGGCCTGCTGACGGATTTCCTGATCCGCATGATCAGCGCGCTGCTCTTCCGCTGGAGGGAAACGGTATGAGCGACGACGCTCCCGAGATCCCGGCGGCCGCGGGCGAGCCGGGCACCGTCGCCGTCACCGTCTCCGGCAAGCACAAGCAGGCCGGCACGTACCGTCACGAGCCGGGCGAGGCGGTGCCCAAGCTCCGGGTGTCGGACCTCTCGATCACCTACGTCGACCGCTCGGGACGGGCCACGGAGGCGGTGCGGGACGTCTCCCTCGACATCGTTGACAAGCCGGGGGTGGGGGAGATCATCGTCCTCCTCGGGCCTTCGGGCTGCGGCAAGTCGACGATCCTCAAGGCCATCGCCGGGCTGCTGGCGCCGACGGCCGGCGAGATCCTGCTCGACGGCCAGCCGGTCGTGGACGTGGGCCGCGACCGCGGCATGGTCTTCCAGGCCTACACCTCCTTCGGCTGGCTCACCGTGCGGGAGAACCTGGAGTACGGCCTGCGCCTGCAGGGCGTGGCCGGGAAGGAGCGCCGCGAGCGGGCGGAGAAGTACCTGCAATCGGTGGGGCTGGCGGAGTTCGCCGACCACTACCCGAAAGACCTCTCCGGCGGCATGAAGCAGCGGGTGGCCATCGCCCGCACGCTGATCAACCGGCCGAAGGTGGTGCTCATGGACGAGCCTTTCGGCGCGCTCGATCCGCAGACCCGCTGGGGGATGCAGAGCCTGCTGCTCGACGTCTCGCGCACCGAGGACAACACCATCATCTTCGTCACCCACGACGTCTCGGAGGCGGTCTACCTGGCCGACACGATCTACATCCTCTCCTCGCGGCCGGCGCGCATCCTGCACAAGGTGGACGTGCCTTTCTTCGCCGTGCGCGACGTGGCGCTCAAGTCCGCGCCCGAGTTCCGGGCGGTCGAGAAGCAGCTCCTGGATCTCCTCTATTCGCCGGACCGCAAGGCCACCTAGGATGCCGCCGGCGGGCAGGGTCCTGCTCGGCGTCTTCGCGGCGATGCTGCTCGGCCTGGCGCTGGGCCATGCCCGGCTCCTCTCCTCGCCCGTGCCGCGGCTCGCCGGCATCGTGCCGGACGACGCGTTCTATTACCTGCAGATCGCCCGGCACATCGCGGCGGGAGACGGCTCGACGTTCGACGGCGTCCATCCCGCGAGCGGCTATCACCCGGCGTGGATGGCCCTCCTCGTGCCGCTCGCCGCCGTGCTGCCGGAGTCCGGCTCCTTGCTGCGCGGCGCCCTGGCGCTCGAGATCCTGCTGCACGCCGCGGGCGCCTTCGCCTTGATCGGGCTCTTCCGGCGCTTCACCTCTCCCACCCTGGCGGTAGCCGGGGCGCTTTGCTGGCTCGCCAATCCGTTCGCCCTCTACCTCGCGTTGCTCGGCGTCGAGTCGGCGCTCTACGTCTTCAGTCTCATCCTCGTCCTGCGGGCGGCGGCCGGCTTTCTCGCGGCGCCGGACGGCCTCGGCTCCCACCTGCGGCTCGGCGGCGCGCTCGCCCTGTGCTTCCTGGCGCGGACGGAGGCCGGGGTCCTGGCCCTCGTCACCTGCGCCGCCGCGCCGGTCCTGGCGGGCCGCCGGCCCTGGAGCCGGGCGGGGCTGCGCTCAGCCTCGCTCCTCGGCGCGGTCTTCACCCTCGGCGCGCTGCCCTGGTTCGTCTACTGCCGGCTGGAGACCGGCTCGCCCTGGCAGAGCAGCGGCGCCGCCAAGGCGCTGTGGGCGGCGCGCCTGCTCGCTCCCCTGGATACCTGGCAACGGCTGGCTCACCTCGCCGACACCGTGGGCCGCCTCTGGCTGGTGGCTCCCTGGATCGGCACCGCGGCGCTGCCCTTCGAGGGCACGTTCGTCTGCGCGGCGATGGTTCCCGCCGCCGTCGGCCTGCTGCGCGCCGCGCGGCGGCCGCGCGAGCACCTGGACCTCATCGCCTGGTCCTCCTGGCTGCTCGGCGGCACGGTGCTGACGGGGATGGTCTACGGCCTCTTCTACTGGGACGTCCCGACCTGGTATCGCGCCCAGCCGGCCCTGCTGCTGTTCGTCATCGCCTTCCTGTGGATCGCGCGGGCCGGCGCGGCCGCCGCGAGCCCGTGGGGCGCGGTGTTCACGACGGGCGTGCCGCTGCTGCTGCTCGTCCTCTCCGTCACCGCCGCCTGGTCTTTCTATCGCCAGCCGCCGGTGGCCTATCCCTGGCAGCGGGACTACTACCGCTCACAGGCGGCCTTCGAGCGTCGGGTGCCGCCGAGCGAAGCCATCGGCTGTTTCAACGCCGGCATCCCCGGTTACTTCAGCCGGCGCCGCATCGTCAACCTGGACGGCCTGGTCAACGCCTCGGTGCTGCCCTATTTCCGGGCGCGCGACTTCGACCGCTACTTCGGCGACGAGGGCCTGCGCTACATCGCCGACGACGCCGACTCGCTGAACAATGCCCAGGTCTTCATGCGCCGTCCCCTCCGGCTGCGTCCGCTGGCGTCGGTACCCGTGCGGGGAGGCTTCGCGACGCGGCGCTGGCTGTGGCGGGTAGAGCCCGCCGGCGCGCCTCGAACAGCACCAGCGCCGCCGCCACCGTGACGTTGAGGGATTCGACGGGCGCCTCCATGGGGATCGACAGGCGCAGCCCGGCGCGGGCGAGCAGAGCGTCGGAAAGACCTGGACCTTCCGCGCCGAGGACCAGAATGAAGGTGCCGTCGAGCGGCGCGCCATAGAGATTCTCGCCACCGCGCGGGACGAGCGCCGTCCAGCGGGGCCGGGCGCCGGCGAGGCGCCGGTCGAGGGCCGCGGGCTCGGCATCGACGGCCACCGGCAGGCGCAGCAGGCTGCCGGCCGAGGCGCGCAGGGCGCGGGGGTGGTTGGGATGGGCGCAGCCGGGGGAGAGGGCGACTCCGGCGGCGCCGGCCGCTTCGGCGACGCGCGCCAGGGCGCCGAGGTTGCCCGGGTCCTGCAGGCCGTCGAGGTAGAGATAGGGGCGGCCGGCGAGCACCGGCAGGGCCTCGACGCCGCGGCGGGGGAGCCGCGCCACGGCGAGGAGGCCGCGCGGCGAGTCGGCGTCGGTGAGGTCCGCCAGCAAGTCCGGGCTCACTTCCAGCGGCGCCACGGGAAAGGCGGGGGCGAGCCGCCGGCCCGCGGCGGAATCGAGGAAGCCCGGCGTCGCCAGGATCTCCTCGACGGGGATCCCCGCGGCCAGGGCTTCCGCCACCAGGTGCGGCCCTTCGAGCAGCGCCAGGTCGCCTTTACTTCGCCGGAGCCGCCGAATATCCTTGAGCCTTTGATTTTGCCGGCTGGTAATCATGAGCTTGGATCAACCATGAGCCTGGATCTTAAGAACTTCTGGCAGCGGCTCCAAACCGGGGTCGAGGTCGCCGTGGCGGGCCATACCGCCGACAAGCTGCTCGGCGTGCGCGACGGCTTCCTGCGCTTCTTTCACGACGGCCTGGACCGCACGGTCTCGGTGGCCGTGGTGCCGCAGCCGGTACGGGAAGAGCCGGTGGGGCTGCTCGTCTCCGACGAGGAGGTGGTGCGGCAGGCCCGCCGGCACGTGATGGAGCTCCGGGAGCGCCTCGGCGGCACGTATCACTTCTACATCGCCAACGAGGGCGGCATCGAGTCGCTCGACGTCGACGGCAAGCAGAGCTACCTCATCCGCAACTGGACGGTGATATACAGCCCGCTCGGCGAGGCGTGGGGCTCGAGCGGCGCCATCCAGATCCCGGACCGCATCGTCTCGGGCCTCGACAGCGCGCAGATCCCCTTCGCCATCCCCGGCACCCGGCGCAGCGGCGGCATCACCAGCTCGCTCACCGGCGGCCTCGAGACGCGGCGCAAGAACATCGCCTTGTCCACGTTCCATGCCCTGGCCACACTCTTCTATGGTGTCATGGAGAGCCGGCCCATCCGTTGACCCCTGGTGACCCCTTTTCGAGGTGCAATGATGATGAGTGAACGAGATGTCCACCTGTTTACGTCGGAGTCCGTGACGGAGGGCCACCCGGACAAGGTGGCCGACCAGATCTCCGACGCCGTCCTCGACGAGGTGCTGCGCCAGGACCCGACCGGCCGGGTGGCCTGCGAGACCACGGTGACCACCGGCATGGTCCTGCTCGCCGGCGAGATCTCCACCAAGGCCTACGTCGACTTCGCGGGAGTGGCGCGCCGCGTCGTCCGCGAGATCGGCTATACCAAGACCGACTACGGATTCGACAGCGAGACCTGCGCCGTGCTCTCGGCCATCGATCCGCAGTCGCCCGACATCGCGCAGGGGGTGGACACCGGCGGCGCCGGCGACCAGGGCCTGATGTTCGGCTTCGCCTGCCGCGAGACGCCGGAGCTGATGCCGCTGCCGATCGCGCTGGCCCACCGGCTCTGCCGCCACCTGGCAGCGGCGCGGAAGTCCGGCGACATCCCCTGGCTGCGCCCCGACGGCAAGAGCCAGGTGACGGTGGAGTACGAGGGGACCCGTCCCGTGCGGGTCCACACGGCGGTCATCTCGACGCAGCACGCGCCGGAGGTCGGCCACGCCGAGATCCGCCAGACGGTGATCGAGAAGGTCATCCGCACGGTCATCCCCCACGAGCTTCTCGACGAGCGGACGATCTATCACATCAATCCCACGGGGCGTTTCGTCATCGGCGGCCCGCAGGGGGACTGCGGCCTGACGGGGCGCAAGATCATCGTCGACACCTACGGCGGCTACGGCCGCCACGGCGGCGGCGCCTTCTCGGGCAAGGATCCGACGAAGGTGGACCGCTCCGCCTGCTACATGGCGCGCCACGTGGCCAAGAACCTGGTGGCGGCGGGCCTCGCCGAGCGCGTGGAGGTGCAGCTCGCCTACGCCATCGGCGTCGCCGAGCCCGTCTCCGTGCGGGTGGACAGCTTCGGCACCGGGCTGATCGGCGATCGTCTGGCCGAGCGCCTGGTGCGCGAGCACTTCCCCCTCTCGCCCGGCGGCATCATCGAGGATCTCGACCTGCGGCGCCCGATCTACCGCAAAACCGCGGCCTACGGCCACTTCGGCCGCGACGAGCCGGAGTTCCGCTGGGAGAGCATCCACCGGGCCGCCGAGCTGCGCGCCGCGGCGGGGCTCGAGGTGGCGGTTTCGGCCTGACGGGGCCGGCCGGCAAAAGGACGGAAACGATACCAAGGACGTAAAGGACTGGGAGTACGAGAGACGCTCCGCGGAGCGTCTCTACGTTTTTTCGCCTGCCGAGGGGCCTGTCTTTGGCTCCCACGCCTTGCCGTACTTCAGCACGTCGTGCTTCAGCAGCTCGAACTCCCCCTGGCGCGGGCCGGGGCGGGCGTCGCGGTACACCGTGTCGCACTTGTAGCAGACCACCGAGTCGCGCAGGCGGCGGTAGAGCCAGAGGTCGAGCAGGCCGCAGGCGATGAGGGAGAGGCCGAAGGTCCAGGGGACGAGCACCGCGCCGAGGAGGACCAGCCCGCAGCCGAGGGCGCGGTTGAAGTCGCGCTGCCGGTAGAGATGCCGGCAGCCGCACAGCGGGCAGACCTCCACCCGCGCCTCGCTCCAGCCTTCGCGCGCCACGGCGCGCGCCGCGCCGCAGCCGGGGCAGACGAGCGCGGGCATATCCGCGGCGAGAACTGCGTTGAAGGGGAGGCCGCAGTCGCGGCACTGGGTGCGGACACGCATCTGCGACTACACCGGCACACCGGTGGTGAGGCTGAGGTAGTAGCCTGTGATCTCGCCGATGAAGGCGCCGACCACGAGGACGTAGAGGATGCCGGTGGCGGACTGGTTCGAGCGCTGCCGCGCGCAGTGCAGCGCCATGGCGGCGAGCACCAGCGGGATGGCCAGGCCCCAGAGCAGGCGGAACCAGAAGAAGACGCCCTGTCCCGCGAAGCCGGTGAGCACGCGCAGCGGGTGTGGCTCCACCAGCTCGTTCACCCCCGCGGCCGCGGCGAGGGCGGCGCCGATGGTGAGCAGGCGGAGGACGACCACCGCCAGCAGCACCCGGCAGAAGAGCGTGAGGTGCTGGAACTTGAGCTTCGGCGCCACCAGGTACCAGTGGCCGAGGAGCATGGTGATGAGCGACCAGCCGAGGAGCAGCGCCGAGGCGAGCAGGCCGGCGAGGAGCAGGGCGCGGCGATGCGGCAGGGGCGTGAAGGCGGGGACGAGGTGCGGGCCGGCGAGCAGCAGCGCTGCGGCGCAGCCGAGCGTCGCGAGCGTCAGCGGCCAGCGGCAGAGGTCCCAGCGCTCGCGCCAGATCGCGGCATAGTAGAGGAAGCCGCCGGCGAGGCTCGCCGCCAGCGCCGTAACGCCGGAGGCGGGCCGGTCGCCGAACGGATGGAAGGGGTGGAGGGCCAGCACCGCCGCGGCGAGCGACAGCAGGCCGAGCACGACGAGAGCGTTCATCTGGAAATAGCCGCGGCCCGTATCCTCCTCGGGAATCCAGTAGAGAGTGGAGAGGCAACCGAGGCTTGCGGCGAGAAGAAAAAGGAAGAAAACACCCATGGCGGCGCGCATCTTACCGGAGCCGATACCCGCGAGTGAGGGAAAGGCGTGTCCAGGCTCGTTTTCAGGCCCGGCGGCGAGCGCCCGCGAGGTCCGGCGATCTGTCTGCAAACTGGACAGGGCGGCAACAGGGTGTTAGCCTAACCACCGACGGCAGACATCGCTTTTATGGCAACTCTCGACCATCCTGAACTGCGGGAATCTCTAAACCTCCTGTTGAAGAACGCCCGGCCGCGGCTGGAGCGCGTTCTGCGGAATTTCGAGATTCCTCCGGAAGACGCCGAGGACATCCTCCAGGATACCCAGCTCACGCTGCTCTACAAGTGGGACAAGATCCGCAGCCCGGAGAGCTGGCTCATCGGCACGATGAAGAAGAAGTGCATCATGTACTGGCGCAAGCGGCGGGGCAGTCTCTGCGAAGCCGTGGACACCGCCATCCTCGACCTGCTGGCGGTGCCGCAGGCGCCGGATCAGGAGCGGGCCGAGCTGACCTCCGATCTCAACCGCGTGCTCTCCCGGCTTTCCTCCCGCTGCCGGTCGCTGCTCAAGCTGCGCTACGGCCTCGGCTACGGGCCGACCGAAGTGGCGGAGCAGATGGGATACCGGACCTCCAGCATCCGCAAGGTCACCAACCGCTGTCTCGCGGCCCTCACGCGGCAGTTGCTGGCCGTCGGCTTCGACCGAGTGCCCGAGGGTGAACCCCAGGATGGATAGGCATCCCGAACTTTCTCTCCTCCCGAGCTTCGGACGCGGCAGGCTCACCCGGCGGCAGAGCCGGGAGATCGTGCGCCATCTGCTGGCGCGCTGCGAGAGCTGCTGCCGGACGCTCGCCGCGCGCGCCCTGCCGCCGCTGCGCCCGGGGGAGAACCGCGACGCGGAGTCCTTCGACTACGCGGCGGCGTTCACCAAGGTCCGCCGGGAGACCGAGCTGCGGCAGGCGGCCCTGACCGCGGAGCGGGCCGCGGCGCCGGAGCTGCTGCGCGAGCTCCTGGCCCAGCCCGCCGACCGCCGGCAGCTCCTGGCGGCGGCCTCGCCCCGCTACCACACGTGGGCGTTCTGCGAGCTGCTCCTCGACGCCGCCGGCGAGCCGGGTTTCCCGGCTCCGGCGCATGCCCTCGGCCTGGCGCGGCTCGGCGTGGACGTCGCCGGGCATCTGGCGCCGGCGGTCTACGGCGAGGCGCGGGTGAACGATCTGCGGGCGCGGGCGTGGGCGGTGCTGGGCAACGCGCAGCGCCTCCGGTCCGATCTAGGTCAGGCCGAAGAGTGCTTCGTCAAGGCCGAGCGGCTGCTCAAGCAGGGCACCGGAGATCCCGTGGAGAAGGCGCAACTGCTCCTTCTCAAGTCCTCGTTGCGCGGCAAGCAGCAGCGTTTCCGGGAGGCCTTCCGGCTGCTCGACCGGGTGCTCGCCATCGGGCGCAAGCTCGGCGACGAGCCGCTCCGCGGCAAGGCCCTGCTGCTGCAAGGCTTCCTCCATCGCGAGGCGATCGCCGCCCTGCTCTTCTTCCACCAGGCGGCGCAGATGGAGAGCGTCACGCTGAATCTCATCCACGAAGTCACCCGCGCCTGCCGCGGGCTGCATTGCCGGGAGCCTCGCCAAAGGCAGATCTCCGCGCCAGCGCCGCGCTGGCCGGCACGTCCCTGAACCGCCCCCCGGCGCCGGGGTGAGAGGCGCGGAAGACGGCTGTGCCGAGGTCCGTCCCGAGACGAATGGGCTGGAAAAGCCCCGCCATGTCCCCGAGATCACCCCAGCGGGAACCTCTATTTAAGAGCACTCATCGCCTCTGGTGAGGTCCCAGCAGGCGCTTTATCAAGGAGAATGGTATGTCGAGTCCCAAGCTTCGCCGTGTTTTCGCCCTGACCGTCTTGGTCGCCGCGCTGTCGATGGCGCCGGCCCAGGCCGCCAGCTTCGCCCAGCAGCCGCATCACGCGAGCTTCGCCCAGCGGCTCGAGCACTGGGGGGCCAAGGCGTGGAGCCTCCTCGCCGGCCTGTGGGAGAAGCGGTCGGGCGCGATCAATCCGGACGGCACCGGCAATCTGTCGCAGCTCGAGGATGGCAACGGCGGCCGTTAGAGCTTCTTAGGCCACGCTCGAAGTCTGGCTTGGCCCGTCTCAGGGCCTTGAGGGGAGAGGACTGGACAATCGGCCAGGAGGGTGCTAGTGTGTCATGAAATTTGAAGTGAAGCTCCCCAGCGAAGATGAGTGCACTGGACCAGCTGCAAGCCGAGGCGTCTCTCGACGTCTTTTTGAGGCAGGTTCGACCCCGCCTCAAGGCGCTGTTCGGCCATTTCAAGATCCCCCCGCAGGATACCGAAGACATCCTGCAGCAGGCCCTGCTGGCGCTTCTCTACCGGCCTGAGCGGGTCCGCGATGCGGAGGCTTGGCTCCTCGGCACCCTGCGCAACAAGTGCCTGCTGTACTGGCGGGAGAAGAAGCGTAAGCTCTACGAGTCCGTCGACACCACGATCCTCGAGAGGATGGCGGAGCCGCTGGCGCCGGCCCAGGAGGGAGCGGACCTCCGCAAGGATCTGGCGAGCGCCCTCGACTGCCTGCCGGAGCGCTGCCGGTCGCTGCTGTCGCTGCGTTTCGGGCTCGGTTACGAGCCCCCCGAAGTGGCGGAGCGGATGGGTTACAGCCCGTCGAGCATCAGCAAGGTCACGACGCGGTGCCTCGACGCGCTGACGCGCCATATGGTCTATCCCGCGCCGCGCGGAAAGAAGACAAAACATGGCTGAGATCCATCCGACACCGGAAGTCCTCGAGCAATTCGTGCTGGGCCGGCTGGCCACGCCGGAGATGCGGGAGATCTCCCGGCACCTGCTGACCGGCTGCTCGCAATGCCATGAGATGATCGCCGGTCTCTGGGAACCCGCCGACGACGACCAGGAGGCGCTCCCCTGGGAGGAATCCGCAACCGTGGCCGAGGGTATGGGTGACGCCTACGACGAGGTGCTGGACCGCGTCTTCGCCAGGGTGATGGCCGCCGAGGCGACCATCGGCGCGCAGCGGGCGGCGGGGGAGAGGCTCTTCGAGGAGCTGATGCAACTGCCGGAAGCCCGGCGCCACCTCCTGCTGAGCAACAGCCACCGCTTCAGGAACCGGATGCTCTGCGAGAAGCTGATCGAGGCGAGCCACGAGGCCGGCTTCAACGAGCCGCCGCGCGCCATCGAGAACGCCAACCTCGCGACGGTGGTGGCGGACCGCCTGACGCCGGAAGATTGCGGCGGCGACGAAGCCTTGAGCAGCCTGCGGGCGCGGGCCTGGGCGCAGCTCGGCAACGCGTTCCGCGTCAACGTCCGGCTCGTCGACGCCGAGCGCGCCTTCGCCACGGCCCAGTCTCTGCTGGAGGAGGGCTCCGTCGCCCTGCTCGACCGGGCGCGAGTGCATGCGCTGCTGGCCTCGCTGCGGCTGGACCAGCACCGGTTCGCCGAGGCCCACCAACTGTACGACCGCGCCGCCTTCGTCTACAAGAAGCTGGGGCAGTGGAGCCTGCTCGGGCGCACCTTCCTGCAGAAGGCGCTGGTCTGCTACGAGTCCAGCGACGGCGAGGGCGAGATGCGGCTGCTGCGCCAGGCGCTCGATCTCATCGATCCGCAGGCGGACCCTCGCGTCTTCCTCGCCGCGCGGCACCAGTTGATCTACGCGCTCAACGGCAGCGGCCGGTCGCGCGAAGCCTTCGCCCTGCTCTTCCATACCCGCCCCCTCTTTCTCCGGACGGGCGAGCGCATGAACCTGTTGAGGCTCCGCTGGCTGGAGGGGCAGGTGGCTCTCGGCCTGCAGCGGCTCGAGCAGGCCGAGGTGGCTTTCCGCGAGACGCGGGAGGGCTTCGAGGAGCTGGGCCACGGTTTCGACGCCGCGCTGGCCTCTCTCGACCTCGCCAGCGTCTACGTCCAGCAGGGCCGGGCCGCCGACCTGCGGCAGGTCGCCGAAGAGACGCTCGCCGTCTTCCAGGCCCACCACAGCGAGCAGGAGATGTTGGCGGCGCTCCTGGCCCTCCGCGACGCGGCCAGAATGGACCGCGCGGAGCTGCAACTGGTGCAGGAGGTCTCCGGCTTCCTCAAGCGCGCGCGGACCAACCCGGCGCTGCGCTTCTCCCCGCCTTCCTGAGCCCCGCTACCGCTTCTTGACCCGCGGCGCCGACCGCCGGCCCATCACCACCCGGGGTTTCATCTCGGTGTAAGGCTCGACGCCGGGAACCGTGCAGCGGGGGAGGCCCTCGCCGAGCGTCGTCTCGATCTCGCGCACCAGGGCCTTGTCCATCCAGGTCGCGATGGTGGAGACGATGCCCGTCGCCGCGCCGCGGGCGGTGCGGCCGGCGCGGTGGATGTAATCCTCGACGGTCTCCGGCACGTCGAAGTTGATGATGTGGCGGACGCGCGGGATGTCGAGCCCGCGGGCGGCGATGTCCGTCGCCACCAGGATGCGGTGCTCGCCCTCGCGGAAGCCTTGCAGGGCCTGCACCCGCTGGCCCTGCGACAGGTTGGAATGGATGCGCTCCACCGGATGGCCCTCGCGCTCGAGGATGCCGGAGAGCCACTCGGCGTCCGTCTTGCGGCGGATGAACACCAGCGTGCTGCCCAGCTCCTGGTGGAGGAGGGCGAGCAGGCAGGCCTTCCTGTTCTCCGGCTCGACCAGATAGAGGCGGTGGCTGATGCCCTGGGCGGCCTTGCCTTCGGGCGTGATGTCGATCCGCACCGGTTCGGCCATGAACTGCTGTGTCAACCGCTCGATGGGAGGCGGCATGGTGGCCGAGAACATCAGGGTCTGCCGCTGCGCCGGAAGCTGCTGCAGGATGCGGTTCACCTGCGGCATGAAGCCCATGTCGAGCATGTGGTCCGCCTCGTCGAGCACCAGCAGGTTGGTCTTGTCGATGCGCGCCGTGCCCTGCTCCAAGTGGTCGAGGAGCCGGCCCGGAGTGGCCACGATGACGTGGGGGCGGCGGCGCAGTCCCTGGAGCTGCGGGCCCATCTTGACGCCGCCGATCAGGCACACGGTCTTGAGACCGTAATCGCCGCCGAAGACGTCGAGGAATGCCTGGGTCTGCAGCGCGATCTCGCGGGTGGGGGAGAGGATGAGGGCGCGCGCCTTGGCGTCGTGGGCGAGGCGCTCGGCGATGGGCACGGTGAACGCCGCGGTCTTGCCGGAGCCGGTCTCGGCGAGGCCGATGAGGTCCCGGCCGGCGAGCGCGACGGGGATCACGGCGGCCTGGATCGGCGTCGGATGCTCGAAGCCGACCAGGCGGATACAGCGCAGAATCGGGTGGCTGAGTCCCAGCGATTCGAAGCTTTTGTCTGTGGTTTCAACAGGATGCTGCGGGATGGCCAAACTCTGCATGGGCTGCTTATAGCCGATCTGCGGTTCCGCGGGCAAGGGAGGGGCGGTGCACCGTCCCTCTGAAGCTCCCGATGGTAGACTCCCTCGGCTCCATGTTGCCCTGAGATCCTATGAAGAACCCATCGACGACGATCGCCGTTCTCCTCACTCTCCTCTGTAACGCACCGCTCTCCGCCGCTCCTCCGAAGAAGGCTGCCGCCGCGGCCCCCGATGCGCTCCCCACCGTCGCCAAGGCCGCCGCGGGCCTGGAGAAGCGCTCGGGGCTCCTCGACTTCTACCTCGACCGGCAGAAGGGGAAGGTCTGGCTGGAGGTGCCGCCGGCGGCGGACAAGGGCGGCGAGGTGGCGAGCTACCTCTACCAGGAGGGGCTGCTCACCGGCCTCGGCTCCAATCCCGTGGGCCTCGACCGCGGCCAGCTCGGCGACGCGCGGATCATCACCCTGCGCCGGGTCGGCGGCCGCGTGCTCGTCGAGCAGCCGAACCTGAAATTCCGCGCCCTCTCCGCGGACCCCCTCGAGCGGCGGGCGGTGCGCGAGTCGTTCGCCACCTCCATCCTGTGGGCCGGCGAGATCACGGCCCTCGATCCCGACGGCCGGGCGCTGGTGGACTTCACGCCGTTCCTCCTGCGCGACGCGCACGACGTCGTCGCGCAGCTCAAGAACACGGGGCAGGGGAGCTGGTCGCTCGACGCGGCGCGCAGCCTGATCGATCCGGAGAGCTGCCTGGCCTTTCCGCAGAACCTGGAGTTCGAGGCGCTGCTGACCTACCAGTCCGCCGAGCCCGGGGCGCTGGTCCGCGAGACGGCGCCGGCGGCGGGAGCCATGACCCTGGTGCAGCACCACTCGCTGCTGCGCCTGCCGGACGCCGGCTACGAGCCGCGGCGGTTCGATCCCCGCTCGGGCTCGTTCGCCGTCGCCTTCCTGAACTACGCGGCGCCGCTCGCCGAGCCCCTCGAGACGCGCTACCTGGTGCGTCACCGGCTGGAGAAGACCGATCCCGCCGCGCCGCGCTCGCGGGTCAAGGAGCCGATCGTCTACTACGTCGATTCCGGCGCGCCGGAGCCGGTGCGCAGCGCCCTCATGGAGGGCGCGGGCTGGTGGAAGGAAGCCTTCGACAAGGCCGGCTTCATCGACGCCTTCCAGGTGAAGCTGCTGCCCGCGGACGCGCACCCGCTCGACGCCCGCTACAACGTCATCCAGTGGGTCCATCGCTCGACCCGCGGCTGGTCGTACGGCGGCGGCGTCATCGATCCGCGCACCGGCGAGCTGATCAAGGGCCACGTCACCCTGGGATCGCAGCGCGTACGGCAGGACCGGCTGATCTTCGAGGGGCTCGCCGGCACGGAGAAGACCGGCACGGGAGCGCCGGACGATCCGGTGCAGCTCTCGCTCGCCCGCATCCGCCAGCTCGCCGCGCACGAGGTGGGGCACAGCCTCGGGCTCTCCCACAACTTCGCCGCCTCCACCTATGGCCGCGCCTCGGTGATGGACTATCCCGCGCCCCTGGTGAGGATCACGCCTGGCGGCCAGCTCGATTTCTCCCAGGCCTACGCGGTGGGAGTTGGGGAGTGGGACATGCAGGCCATCCGCTACGCCTACAGCGAGTTTTCCCCCGGCACCGACGAGCGCGCGGCCCTCGACGCCATCCTGCAGGACGGCCTCACGCGCGGCCTGATCTTCCTCACCGACGAGGATGCCCGTCCCGAAGGCTCGGCGAGCCCGCTGGCCCACCTGTGGGACAACGGCGAGAGCGCCGCCAAGGGCCTGCAGCAGGAGCTCGCCGTGCGCCGCGTCGGCCTCGACCACTTCGGCGAGCACAACATCGCTCCGGGCCAGCCGCTCGCCCTGCTCAACGAGGTCCTGGCGCCGCTGTACTTCCATCACCGTTACCAGCTCGAGGCGGCCGCCAAGGTGGTGGGCGGTCTCCAGTACACCTACGCACTGCGCGGCGACGGCCAGCCGGCCGCGAAGCCGGTGGACGGCCCGGCGCAGCGCCAGGCGCTCGCGGCCATCCTGGAGGTCCTGGCGCCCGAGACCCTGGACCTCCCCGACCCGGTCATCTCCCTGCTGCTGCCGCGGCCTTCGGAGTACCGGCCGAACGAGGAGATGTTCGCGGGGCTCACCGATCCCGCCTTCGATCCGCTGGCCGCCGCCGCCACCGGGGCCGACATGGCGGTGCGGCTGCTCCTGCGCCCGGAGCGCGCCGCGCGGCTCGTCGACTTCCACCGCCGCGACGCGTCGCTGCCGGGGCTGGAGGAAGTGCTCAAGGCGCTGGAGACCAAGGCCTTCGGCGGCGGCGCCGCGTCCGGCACCGGCCGGCTGGCGGAGATCCGCCGCGCCGTCCAGTGGGTGGTCGTGCGGCGCCTGATCGGCCTCGCGAGCGATCCGAAGGCGTCGCCCGGCGTGCGCGCCCGGGTGGACGAGGAGCTGCGCGCGATCACGGGCAAGCTCGTGCGGCAGGGCTCGGACCCGGTCGAAGACACCGCGCATCTGGCGTTCCTCTCGACGGAGATCCGCCGCTACCTGGACCGTCCGCTGCAAGGTGATGCGGCCAGGCTCCCCGAGCCGCCTGCGGCGCCTCCGGGGCAGCCGATCGGCATGCCGGACCCGAGCGGCCTGGCCGGCTGTGCGTGGGGCTGGTAGAGGAGATGGCCCGCAAGAAAACCGCGGCAAGACCGAAGCGGCCCCCGCCGCCCGTCCGCTCCACCCGCCGCTGGCCCATAATCCTCGTCATGGCCGCGTTGCTCGTCGCCCTCGTCTCGTTCTGGCTCCTGCGGCCGGCCGCCTCGCCGCCGGCACCCCCGGCGCCGCCCCCCGCCATCGCGCGGCCGGCCGAGCGGCTGGCGGTGAAGGTGCTCTCGGTGCGCCCCCACGATGCCGCGGCCTACACGCAGGGCCTTCTCCTCCAGGGCGGCGCGCTCTACGAGAGCACGGGCCTCTACGGCAGCTCCAGCCTGCGCGAGGTCAATCCGGAGACGGGCGAGGTCAAACGGAAGGTGAGCGTTCCCGCCAGCTACTTCGCCGAGGGGCTGGCCCTGGTGGACGAGCGCTTGATGCAGCTCACCTGGAGGGAGCAGAAGGCCTTCCTCTACAAGCGCGCCGATTTCCAGCCCGCGGGCGAGCTGCGCTACGACGGCGAAGGCTGGGGACTCTGCTGGGACGGGCACCGGCTGGTGATGAGCGACGGCTCGGACCGCCTGACGTTCCGCGATCCGCAGACGTTCGCCGTGCTGGGGGAGGTCCACGTCGTCCTCGACGGCCGCCCCGTGGATCAGCTCAACGAGCTGGAGTGCGTGGAAGGGACGGTCTACGCCAACGTCTGGCAGACGGACGACATCGTGCGCATCGATCCCGCCTCCGGCCGGGTCACCGCGCTGATCGACGCCTCCGGCCTCCTCGCCCCGGCCGAGCGCCAGCGGGCGGAGGTGCTCAACGGCATCGCCTGGGATCCGGCGAAGAAGACTTTTCTGATCACCGGCAAGCTGTGGCCCAAGATGTTCGAGGTGACGTTCGAGCCCAGATGAGGCTCGGTCTGACGAAGGGAGGAAGGCATGAGCGACAAGGCGTGGTACGTGGCCGTCGGCGGCCAGCAGCAGGGTCCGATGAGCGGTGACGAGGTGGTGGCCGGCATCCGCGGCGGCCGGTTCGGGCGCGACGCGCACGTCTTCACCCAGGGCATGGGCAACTGGGTGCCCATCGCCACCGAGCCGGAGTTCTCCGGCGCTTTCGGCGCCGCGCCGCCGCCTCCGCCGTCCGGGGTCGGGCGCGCGCACGAGATCGACTACGAGCTGTTCGGCGAGGACATGCAGTACGTGGAGATCACGCTCGATCCCGGCGAGGCCTGCATCGCCGAGGCGGGAGCCTTCCTCTACATGGATCCCGGCATCCAGATGCAGACCATCTTCGGCGACGGTTCGGGTCAGGACCAGGGCGGGTTCATGGGCAAGCTGATGTCCGCCGGCAAGCGGGTGCTCACCGGCGAGTCGCTGTTCATGACCCTCTTCGGCAACGGCGGCACGGGCCGGCAGAAGGTGGCCTTCGCCGCGCCGTATCCCGGCAAGATCGTGCCCCTCGAGCTGCGCCAGCACGGCGGCCGGATCCTCTGCGAGAAGGACGCCTTCCTCTGCGCCGCCAAGGGCATCTCGGTCGGCATCGCGCTCAACCGCCGCCTCGGCTCGGGCCTCTTCGGCGGCGAGGGCTTCATCCTGCAGAAGCTGGAGGGCGACGGCCTCGCCTTCCTGCACTCGGGCGGCACCATCTTCACCCGCCAGCTCGCGCCCGGCGAGACGCTACGCGTGGATACCGGCTGCCTGGTGGCCTTCGAGACGACGGTGACCTACGACATCCAGATGGTCCCCGGCATCAAGACGGCCGTCTTCGGCGGCGAGGGGCTGTTCTTCGCCGCCCTCACCGGACCCGGCAAGATCTGGCTGCAATCGCTGCCGTTCAAGCGCATCGCCAAGCAGGTGCTCTCGGCCATCCCGCGCAACAAGGGCGAAGGCTCGGCGCTCGGCAGCCTGGGAGACCTCATCATGGGAGGAGGAAACGGCTAGGCGACGGGGGCTTCGATCTTCAGCATGCGCCCCCACGCCTGGCGCAGGTTCTCGGGAAGGTCGAGGACGGGGAAGATCTCCTTCACCTCGGCGCGCGTCACGTAGGTCCAGATGTCGTCCCACTGGGCGTAGCGCAGCAGATGGGAGATGACCCAGGCGCGCTGCTCCTGGGTGCCCTGGTGCAGGAGATGGAGGGCTTCCTGCTCGGTGACCTTGCGGTCCGGGAAGAAGTACAGGGATCCCCCGCGTTCCAAGCTGTCGCGGCCGCGCCCCGAGCCTCCTTGCATGCTCTGAGTATATAGGTCCTGCCTGGATTCGCAAGGTCGGAAGCACCCCTTGACCGCGCGGCGCGGGGTCCGTTAGATTCCCTCCGCTCGACCACATTGAGCGGGCATAACTCAGTTGGTAGAGTGCAAGCTTCCCAAGCTTGATGTCGCGGGTTCGAGTCCCGTTGCCCGCTCCAATCGTCTTCATTCGCCATGTCTCTTTTCCGTCGCGAGAATTCTTCCCCCCCGTCTTCGCCTGGCGGCTCGCCCGAGCCTTCCGGAGCTGCACAGAAGCGCCGCCTGACCCACGTCGCCGCCGGCACGCGCATCCGCGGCGAGGTGACCGGCCCGACCGAGCTGCTGATCGAAGGTGAGATCGAGGGCGAGATCCGCCTGGACGCCACGGTGACGGTCGGCGCCGAGGGAGCGGTGCAGGGTCCCGTCTCGGCTCCCATCGTGCGGATCGGTGGGAAGGTGACGGGGAACGTCACCGCGGGAGACCGCGTGGAGGTCGCCGCGTCGGGCAGCGTCGAAGGGGACATCTCCGCGCCGCGCATCGTCATCGCCGAAGGCGCCTTCTTCAAGGGCCGGGTGGAGATGCACGGCGAGGAGAACCGATCGGCAACCCCTCGCCCGTCACCCCCTCCCACAGACTCCTGAAATCCTCCGGCACCGGCGCCTCGAAGGCGAGGGGCTCGCCGGTGGCGGGGTGCGTAAAAGCCAGCCGCCAGGCGTGGAGGGCCGGCCGGGGGAAATCCCGCAGGACGGCCTGCACGGGCCGTGGCAGAGCCTTCCAGCGCGCCTCGCCGTAGAGCGGATCGCCGACCAGCGGATGGCCGATGCTCTTCAGGTGGACGCGGATCTGGTGCGTGCGGCCGGTGGCGAGGTCCATCTCGAGCAGCGAGATCCCCGCGCCGGCGGCGAGGGTGCGGTAGCCCGTGCGCGCCGGCCGGCCGCCGGGCCGCACGGCCATCTCCCGCCGGCGTTGCGGATGCCGGCCGATCGGCGCCGTGATCGTGCCCGCGGCCGGGTTGGGCGCGCCATAGGCGATGCCGAGATACCGTTTCTCCACCTCGCGGGCGGCGAAGGCGCGGGAGAGCCGGCCGTAGGCCGCCGGCGTGCGCGCCACCACCAGCGCGCCGCTCGTGCCCTGGTCGAGCCGGTGGACGATCCCCGGCCGGCCGGGGCCGCCGACGCCGACCATCTCGGGATAGCGGTCGAGGAGATGGTGGGCGAGGGTTCCGGTGGCGCGGCCGGCGCCGGGATGCACGGCGAGGCCCGGCGGCTTGTCGATCACCACCAGCTCGGAGTCCTCGTGCAGCAGGCGGAGCTCGCCGGGCTCCGGCGAGATCCTCTCTTCCTTCGGCGCCGGCGGGCTGCACTCGACGCGGTCGCCGGCGGCCACGAGGACGGAGGGCCTGGCATCGCGGCCGTTGACGCGCACCAGCCCGCCGGCGATCCAGCGCTGGACCTGGTTGCGGGGAGCGTCGAGCCGCGCGGCGACGTGGCGGTCGAGCCGCTCTCCCGCCGCCTCGGGCTCAACCGTCCAGGAGGTCACTCCGCGACGGCCGCCGCCGGAGCCTCCCGCCGGTGCGGCCGGAAGCTGTCGATGGCCATCAGCACGATGCCGATCGAGATGGCGCTGTCGGCCACGTTGAAGGAGGGCCAGTGGTGCATGCCGACGTAGACGTCAATGAAATCGGTGACGGCGCCGCTGGAGACGCGGTCGATCAGATTGCCGACGGCGCCGCCCACCACCAGCGCCAGCGCCACCAGCAGGCCGCGGTCGCGCGTCGGCGCGAACCAGAAGTAGAGGCTCACGGCCGCCAGCGCCGCGACCCCGAGCAGGGTGAGCAGCCAGCCGCCGCCGACGTCGGAGGCGAAGAGGCCGAAGGCCACGCCGGTGTTGCGGACGTGGTTCAGGTTGAGGAAGCCGGGGATGATCGGCTGCGCCGTGTGATGGGGAAGGTGAACCTCCACCAACCATTTGGTCCACTGGTCGAGGACCAGCACTCCCAGGGAGACGAGCAGGTAGCGGAGCTTGCCCATCCAGGGCTGGACGTTCACGATGCGTGCTCTCCTTCTCGCGCGCGGCGAAAATGCTCTCCGGCGGCCCGCGCCACCCGGGCGAGTTGCGAAGTCTCCTGGAACAGGCGGATCGCCGCGATCCCCGCCGCACCCGCTCCGGCCAGCTCCGCGAAGGCCTCTAGTGTAACGCCTCCCAGAGCGTAAACGGCAATGCCGGCCGCGGCGGCGCGGCCGAGCGCTTCGACGCCGGCGGGAGGTCCCTTCCCTGGCGTGGCATACACCGGCCCGAAGGTCACGTAGTCCGCTCCCTCGTCCCGCGCGCGCTCCACTTCATCGAGCCGGTGGGTGGAGCGGCCGATGAGCATGCCGCCTCCGAACCGCCGCCGGAGCGCGGCCACGGGAACGCCGTCCGCGGGCAGATGCACGCCGTCGGCGCCGGCCGCGAGCGCCACGTCCACGCGGCCGTTGATCAGCAGGCGGACGGGCGGCGGCAGGGCGGCCCGGGCGCGCCGGGCGAGATCGTAGAGGGCGCGGTCCGCGAGATCCTTCTCGCGGAGCTGCACGGCGCCGATCCCCGCCGCGGCGAGGGCGCGGAGCCAGTCCTCGAACGGCAGCGGCAGGGTCTTCCGGTCGCTGATGGCGAGGAGGTCAAACGCGGGGGGCACGCAGCTTGCGCCGGAAGAGGATCTCGTCGAGGTCGTGAGCGCCCCAGACGAGGTGGACGATGCCGAAGCCGCTCATGCCCGCCCGCACCAGCGGATGGAAGAAGGCGGTATGCACCACCTGGAGCGGGATCTGGATCAGCAGCGAATCCCACACCGGGCTCCAGGGGGCCAGCAGGAGGAAGGTCCCCGCTTCGACGCAGTAGAGGATGAAGAGAAGGCGAAACAGGAAGGTGACGCGCATGGGCGGGGAGATTGTATGCCGGGAACGAATCCGATCCGACGGGCCCGACGGATCAGGCCGACGGCGCTCCGCCGGCCCCTTGCCCGGCGCTGCCGCACCGGGCTACAGAAACGTCGCCCAAAGGGCGAGGGCGGGGACAAGCCCCGCCCCTACGAATTTCGGCGTTCTTCGCCCTCCAGGGCGACGTTTCGATAGCCCGGCGCGGCAGCGCCGGGCGGAGACGGGGTCGCCGTCAGTGCCGTTCCCGCCCTCCATCGTCCCGCGGTCGGGTCTGCCGCGCCGGCGGACGCGAGCCCTGCTCGCCGCCGCGGGAGCGCGGGGGCGGCGCCTGGCGCGAGGTGGAAGAGGAATCCGGCCGCGAGCTCGGCTCCCAGCGCGGCGCGGGCTGCTGTTGCGTCTCGCTGCCCCGCCGTTGCTCGTACCGCGGGGGATCCGGCGGCCGCCGCGACGGCTCGGGACCGCGGTAGGTCGGCTCGATCACCCGCGGCTCCGGCTGACGGTAGCGGTCCGGTGAAACGGACGGCTCCGGACGCTCGCGGCGCTCCGGCTGGACGTAACGGTCGGTCGTCTGCGGCCGCACGTAGACCTCCCGCCGCTGCTCGGACTGCCGCCGCTGCTCGATCTCGCGCTGGATCTGCTGGCGGTCCACCGGCGGCCGGCGTTCTTCGACCGGCGGGCGCGCCGAGCGGGCGTTGTCGCGCGGCGGCTGAGAGGATTCGCGCTCCGGCGTCCGGTTGCCGGGCTTGCTCTCGATCTCGACCCGCCGCGGCCGCGGCGCGCCGCCATCCGCCTCGGGAGCGGGCCGGGCGGTGCGTTCCCGTTCCCGCACCGCCGGCTCGGCGGCCTCGGGCCGGTTCGGTTTCGCGAAGCTTCCTTCCCATGGTCGCGGCGCGCCACCGTCGGCCTCCGGCGCCGGCCGGCTGGAACGGACCTGCGGGTTCTCCCGCGCCGAGGGCCGGCTGCCGCCCGCGCCCGCGGACGGCCCGTCGTCGCCGAGGACGACGCGCGGCTTGCTG
>JBKPTH010000015.1:0-50612 GCA_046765915.1 Acidobacteriota bacterium
CGCGGACCGTCCGCCCGGCCGCGCTCGCCGCCGCGCCGCGCGAGCTGCGCTGGGTGGCCATCGGCGCCTCGACGGGAGGACCGGCCGCCATCCGCGAGCTGCTCGCCGGGATGCCGGCCGACGCGCCGGTGGGGTTCCTCATCGTGCAGCACATCGCCTCCGGCTTCGAGCTGGGCTTCGCCGACTGGCTCAACAAGGAGTTTCCGTTCGACGTGCGGTTGGCGCAGGACGGCGAGGTGCTGCGCCCCGGCGCCGTGCGCCTGGCCCCCGGCGGTGTCCATCTGCGCCTGCAGCCGGGCGGCGTCCTGCGCCTCGACTCCGAAACGCCGCCGCGCCGCGGCCATCGCCCGTCGGTGGACGAGATGTTCCTCTCCTGCGCCGCTCACTGCCCGCGCGAGGTGGCCGGCGTGCTGATGACCGGCATGGGAACGGACGGCGTCGAGGGGCTTCTCGCGCTCCGCCGCGCGGGAGGCGTCACGCTGGTGCAGGACGAGGCCAGCTCCGTCGTCTTCGGCATGCCGCGCGTGGCGCTGGAGAAAGGCGCCTCCGACGTGGCGCTGCCGCCGCGCGCGCTGGCGCGCACCCTGGCGCGCCTGTGGAGCGAGGGGGGGCGGTGAACCGGCGCGTCCTGGTGGTGGACGACAGCGAGGTGACGCGGGCCATCCTCGTGCGCACCCTGCGCGGCGCCGGCTTCGAGGTGCTGGAGGCGCGCGACGGCGCCGAGGGCGCGATGGCGGCGCTGCGCGAACAGCCGGCCGTGGTGGTGACCGATCTCCAGATGCCCATCATGGACGGCTTCCCCCTGCTGCGGCTGCTCAAGGCGGACCCGGCGAGCACCCATATCCCGGTGCTCATCCTCACCAGCCACGGCGAGGCGGCCTCCCGCTATTGGAGCCTGCGCACGGGCGCCGACGCCTATCTCACCAAGGACTTCCAGCCGGCCGAGCTCGTCGGCGTCGTCTCTCAGCTCGCCGAAAAGGCCGCCGCGGCCGCTCCGCCGCAGCCGGCGGCCGCCGGGGACCTCCAGGCCTTCGGGCCGGTCGAGGTGCTGGCCCGGGTGGCGCGCCATCTCGACGCCGCCCTCATGCAGGCCACCGTGGTCAATACCCTCCTCGAGCACGGCATGGCCGCCAACGATTTTCACGAGGCGGCCCGCGGCGCGCTCGAAAGCCTCGCCCAGGTGGTGGACGCTTCGCTCCTCGCCGTGGCGGTGGCGGAGGCCCATTCCGCCATGGCGCAGGTCCTCCTCCAGGACGCGCTCCTGCCCGCCGTCGTGGATGAACTGGGCGAGCGGCTCGCGCAGTCCCTCGATCTGGTGCCCGGCACCGCCGTGGACACTCACGTCAGCGGCGAGCGTGGGGAGGTGGCCGCCGACCTGGAGCGGCTCGTCTGCGTGCCCCTTCCGCTGCGCGAGGCGAGCGGCGTCTTCGCCTTCCTGCCCCGCGATCCGCACGAGCTCGGCGCCTCGGCCGGCGCGCAGGTGGGAGCTCTCATCGGCCATCTCGCGCTGGTGCTCGACAACGCCCGGCTCTCGCAGCGGCTGCACGAGCTTTCGACGCTGGACGGCCTCACCCGGCAGCTCAACCATCGCGTGATCTACGACCGCCTTACCGAAGAGCTCGAGCGGGCGCGCCGCTATCGCTATCCCCTGAGCGTGGTGCTCTGCGATCTCGACCACTTCAAGCAGGTCAACGACACCTACGGGCATCTGACCGGCGACGCCGTGCTGCGCGAGGGCGCGGCGGTGCTGCGGCGCTGCCTGCGGACCACCGACCTGCTGGGGCGCTACGGCGGCGAGGAGTTCCTCGCCGTGCTGCCGCAGGTGGACCTGGACGCGGCGTGCGTCGCCGCCGAGCGCCTGCGCCAGGGCCTGGAGAATCACCTCGTGGTTCTCCCCGGCGGCATCGAGGTGAGGGTCACCGGCTCCTTCGGCGCCGCCTCGCGCGACGAGCTCCCCGGCCTGCCGAGCAGCGACCTGCTGGTCTCGCTGGCGGACCGCCGCCTCTACGAAGCGAAGGCCGCCGGCCGGAATCGCGTCCGCCCATGAGCCAGGCCGTTTCCACGTCCTTGCAGCAGCTCGTCGGCCTGATCCGCGATACGACCGGGAACGCCATCCCCTCCGCCCGTCTCGGCTTCCTCGAAGACGTGGCGCGGCGGCGGTGCCAGGCGCGGGGCTTCGCCGCCGTCGAGGAGTACGTTCAAGCGCTCGCGGCGCGCGAGATCGAGGACGAGTGGGCCCACCTGATCCCGCTCGTCACCATCAAGGAGTCCTACTTCTTCCGCGCGCCGCAGCAGTTCGACGCCATCCGCGCGCGGGTGCTGCCGGCGCTGCTGCGGAGCCGCGCCGGAGCCCGCCAACTGCGGATCTGGTCGGCCGCCTGCTCGCGGGGCGAGGAGCCGGCCACGCTGGCGATGCTGCTGGCGGAGGAGCCCTCGCTCGCCGGCTGGGACTGGACCATCGTCGCCACCGACATCGACGAGGAATCGCTCGCCGGCGCCCGCCTCGGCCTCTACGGCGCGCGCGCCGTCGCTCAGGTGCCGCCGCCCCTGCTCGAGCGCTGGTTCGTCAAGCGCGGCAAGCTCTTCGAGCTCGACGCCGGGCTGCGCTCGCGCATCGCCTACCAGACGCTCAACCTGGCGCACGCGCCGTTCTCGCCGCCGCTTGACGAATTCGATCTCATCCTGCTGCGCAACGTGCTCATCTATTTTCGCCGGCCGCTGCAGCGCCGGGTGATCTCCCTGGTCGCGCCGCTCCTGGCGCCCGAGGGCGTCCTCTTCCTCGGCGCCTCGGAGACGCTGTGGCAGATCCAGGAAGAGCTCGAAGCGGTGGACCTCGGGCCGTGCTTCGCCTATCGGCACCGGCGGGAGGCGCCGGCGGTGGAGAAGCCGGCGCCGGCGCGGGCTGTGCGGCGGCCGGCGATCAGCAAGGACCAAAAGGATGGCAAGGATAACAAGGACCTTAAAGCCAAGACGACGACGCCCGCTCCCCTGGCCGTTGCCGAGAAGGCGGTGATTGCGGAGACGCGCGGGGTTCATGATCGGCTGAAGGCGGCGGCGCATGATCTGGCGGAGAACCGCGTCGACGAGGCTGCGGGTGCGGTCGCGGAGGCCCTGGCCGCGGACCCCGCCGAGCCGGCGGTGCACGCGCTCGAAGGGTTCGTGCACGATCTCCGCGGCCGCACCGAGGAGGCCGCCGCCTCGTACCGCGCCGCCCTCTACCTCGACGCCGCGCTCTTCCAGGTGCGCGTCCTGCTGGCGGACTGCCTCCTGCGCCTCGGCGATCGCGCCCGCGCCGAGCACCAGTTCCGCGAGGTGCTCAGCCTGCTCGGCAGCGGCCGCGAGCGCAGCCTGCCGGTCTTCGACGGCCTGCCGCTGCCCGATCGCGAGCGGGCGCGGCGTCGCAGTCGGCAGGTGCTGAACGGCTGACTCTCGGCATTGACGCATAGGGCGCCGGCGCCTACCATGCTCGGTGGTTTCAACTTGGAAAGGAATCGAGCCATGCACAGGATCTTCGCCCTCTTAGCTCTGTCGATCGCCCTCGCTCCAGCCGCGGGCTGGGCCGCGGAACCCAATGAATCCGACGCTCTGGCGGCGGTGAGGAAAGCCATCGACAAAGGCAACGCCCAGTGGAGCGAAGGTTGGCTGAAAGGCGACGCGGCCATGGTCGCGGCCCTCTTCGCCGACGACGGCGTGCAGCTCACCGGCAGCGGCAAGGTGATCAAGGGCCGCGAGCAGATCCAAGAGCGCCAGAAGGCGGCGATGGCGGGCGCCGATCCCGGCGTCAAGGTGACGGTCACCACCACGAACGTCTGGCTGGACGGCGATACGGCTTACGAGGTCGGAAGATACAAGTACGAGTACACAGAGAAAGGCAAGCCGGGCAAGGACGAAGGGCGCTACGTCACCATCTGGAAGCGCCAGAAGGACGGTTCGTGGAAGCTGTCCATGGATATGGGGCTGCCGCAGGAGTAGTTGTAGGAGCTGCAAATGAGCCACCCGTTTTCTCTCCTGCTTAGCGAGATGACCCTTGAAGAGAAGCTCGTGGATTGGGAACAGGCGAAGGCTGACATCCGCAGCCGCGCTTCATCCCGCTTTACAGGATAACTGCGCTCACTCCCTTCCGCCCGCCTCGCGGGCACCCCACGCCTCAGGCGCAACATCGGCGATGGACTGCGAGAACGTCCACCGGTGTCCCCAAGGATCCTCCGCGGTGTACTGCCTCTCCCCGAAGGGCATATCCGCTGGTGGCTTCAAGATCCGCGCGCCACGCTGCCGGGCATGCTCGAAATGCTCGTCGACGTCCTCGACGTGTACAGTCACGTACTGGCTTACCTCGTCGGGCCGGGGAGGTCGGAACTCGCCGCCCGGGCGGCCCAGCATCACCGCGCCCTCGGCGATGGCGAGTTGCGCATGGGCGACGCTGCCGCCCGGTCCTGCGGCGCGCAGGCGCTCCTTGAAACCGAAGGTGCCGCAGAGCCAGTCGATCGCCTTCTCCACGTCTTCGTAGACGAGGATCGGTACTACGGTGGCCCTCGGTGCCGAGCGGTTCACGATCATCAGTCACCTCCTGTGGAAGCGGTCTCGACGCGGAAAGAGATCCGTTTCTTTTCCCAGGCCAGTCCTATCACGCCCCCGTTCTTTCCATCCGGCTCGATCGAATAGGTCACGTATTCGGCGTTGGGGCTCTCCGCGGGCTTCACGGTGAAGCGCAGAGCGTCGAACGCAGGGTTGTAATCGAAGGCGCCCCACTGGCGGGGTACGCGGTTGAAGATCGCCGTCCATTCCGTCTCGCCAGGGATCACGAAGAAGGTGTAGGTTCCCGCCGGCAGCGCATGGCCTTCGATCTGCACGTCCTGGCTGAAGGTCATCGTCGTGGCCTCGTTGGCTCCCGCCCGCCAGACGCGGCCGTAGGGCAGCAGCTCGCCCCAGATCTTGCGCTCTTTGACCGCCGGACGCCCGTAGGCGATGCGCACTTCGCCGCCGCCGACGTTCTCCATCACTGAAGCTCGCGGGCTGGTGCGCGGCAGGGAGGTGCCGGTCCTGCCTTGCACCGGCCGGCCGGCGAGGAAATCGGCCAGCGCGCGGTCGAACTCCCGCGGATACTCCACGCTGATGTAGGAGCGCGAATCCTCGAAGGCCACGACGGTGAGCGGCGCCTGGGGATTGAGGAGCTTGATTTCCTCCCATCCCGAAAGGCTCGGCGGGCTTTGCGCGGGCGAGCCCTCGTCGTGGATGGCTCCCATGGCCAGCAGGGGAACCGAGAGATGCTTCAGCTCTTCCGTCAGATCCGTGGTGAACAGCTCCCAGCGGTACTCGAAGCCGGGCAGGAAGAAGCCGCTCGAGAGCGCTGCGAACGTCAACGTCCTGGAGGCCGATACATCCTTCACGGCATAGGTCCACCAATTGCGCGCGGTGGGATGCATGGAGCCCGGATCATCGATCAGACGGCGCAGCTCGTCGGCCGGCGGCACGGGCGCGTAGGGGAAGAGCTGCGGCGTCGGCAGCACGGCCTTGAGGCGCATCGCTCGTTCGGCCGGGCTCGCCGGGGCGTCCGGATTCGTTGCCGACCGCATGGTGGCGTTCACCAGTGCGTCCACCACGACGGCGGCGCGGATCTTCTGCGGCCGCAGCAGCGCCAGGCGCGCGGCGAAGTAGCCACCGCTCGTCGTACCCAGCACGACGGCGCCCTTGAGCTTCGGCTGGTCGATCAGCGCCAGCAGCTCGCGCTCGATCTGCCCGAGCCACGGCCGGGCCGCGTAGTCCAGCTTCTCCGGCCAGGGCAGGGGACGCGCCGCGCCGGCCCACGGCAGGGTCACGATGTACATCGTGTAGGCGCCGGCGTTGCGTTCCGCGAAGGGGCCGTAGAGCTTCCCCCCGTCCACGCCGAGATCGGGGATCAGCACCAGCGGCACGGGTCCGTTGCCGCGCACGTCCACGTGCAGGTATTGGCCGGTCGGCGTCCCCCGCGGCTCGGGGAGCGTCAGGTCCATGCGCCCGCCGGCCTCCAGGGTCGTGGTGGCGAAGCGGGCCAGCCCCTCCATGCCTCCGGGACGGCTGCTCGGATCCTGCCCGTGCAGCTTGGCGTAGAGCGTGAACATGTCCCGCAAGGCGGTCCGCCGCTCGTCGCTGCTGATGCCGGACTGCTGCGCCCGGGTCCACAGCTCCACCATGCGCGCGACGTCTTCCGGGACCAGGTTCTCCAGGCCCGTGTAGCGCAGCACCTCCGCCATGCGGGTTTTCAGATCGGTTTCCTGCGCCAGTACGCCCGCCGGCACGAAGAGCAGCGCGAAGCCAAACAGAATGCCAAACCAGATCACCAGCCTTCTCATGGTTCACCTCCTGGGCCGCGCGGAAGGGGTCCGCGCGGGGTTGGTTCAGGAGGGAATTTCGGCCAGGGCTGCCGTTTTGGTCCTGAGGAAGAGGTGAAGGTGGGCTGAAGATTGGATTTCAGGGACGAACACGGACGATCAGGGACGGTCAAGGACGGTAAGGCTCGGTCCGTGGCTGTCCTTGGAGTCCTTGGAATCCTTTGGGTCCTTTTTCCTAGTTCCGCCCCACCCGCGCCGCGATCTGCTGGAAGCGGGCGTTGGAGCGCAACACCTGGAAGCTGGGCTCGACGTTGACCCACGCCAGCGCGCCCTCGCGCTTCTGGTAGGCGTGCTCGAGGGATTCGAGGGCGCGGTCGAGGTCTCCGGTGCGCACGTAGAGCTGCGCGCGCCAGGTGTCCGACATGGGCATGCCGCCGCCGCGCTGGTTCAGCCATCGCCGGTAGTAGCCGCGCAGGCCTTCCGCGCGATAGACGGTTTCCATGCGCCGCAGCCGGTCCTCGGGAATGCCGCGCAGGCGGAAGGCTTCCAGGTAGGAGGCGAACGCGGCATCCGGCTGTCCGGCCGCTTCGTGGGTCCAGCCGCGCGCCAGATGAGCCGAGAACGACTTCGGGTCGATCAGCAAGGCGCGGTCGATTTCCCGCAGCGCGTCGTCATAGCGATGGCCGAGCGACAGCACCCAGGCGAGCTCGGTGTAGCGGGCGATGTTCACCGGGTCGAGCTGCAGCGCCCGCCGCGCCGCCGCGATGGCCTCGGCATGACGCCCGCGTGCCGACTGCAGCCACGCCAGCGTCTGGTAGGCGGGCATGTAGTCATCGTCGAGGGAGATGGAACGCTTCAGGCTGCGCTCCGCGCCGGCGAAATCCCAGTCGAACAGGAACTGCGCCCGGCCCAGCGCGGCGTGGGCTTCCGCCGACTGCGGATCGAGCTCCAGGGCGCGCCGGGCCTCCTTCATCGCCTGCGGCCGCATCTCCGCCGGCGAGGCCACGCCGAAGTCCGCCATCGCGGAGTAGGCGTCGGCCATGCCGGCCCGCGCGGCCGGGTACTGCGGATCGAGCGCGACGGCGCGATCGAATTGCTCGCGCGCCTGCTGCAGGCTCGGCAGCCGGCGCTGGTCGAGCAGGTGGCGCCCCTTCACGTAGGCTGCCTGCGCCTCCCCCCTCGGGATGTGCGGGCTGCGGAGTGGAAACCTGAGCATCCACGCCGCGCCGGCGGCGAACAGCGCCAGCACGATCGTCGCCGCGACCGCGACCTGCCGTCCCGCCGCCCGGCGCGCGGGCGGTGCCTCCACCGGCGGCGGCGCGGCGGTGTGGAGAGGCGCGGACTCCGGCTCGGCGGCCTCGACCGGTGCGATCCACCGGTAGCCGCGCCGCGAGACCGTCTCGACGTAGCGCGGCCGGCGCGCCTCGTCGCCGAGCGCCTTGCGCAGGGCGTAGATCGTCACCGTCAGCACGTCATCGGTGACGTAGCGACCTTCCCACACGCGCTCCACCAGCTCTTCCTTCGACACCACCTCGCCCGCGCGCCCGGCGAGGTGGACGAGCACGTCCATCACCCGCGGCTCCACCCGCACCTCTTCGCCGCCGCGCACGAGCAGGTTCCGCGTCGGGGAGATCGTCCACTCCCCGCTGATAAAGCCTTCCATTGAGACAGTGTACTACTCGTTGCGCCGCCGCCCTTCAGGAGGTACATTCAGGATCATGGCCTCAGTGCGCCCGCCGGCCGTCGCCGGTTCGTTCTACCCCGCCGAGCCCGGCGAGCTACGGTCGATGGTGGAGGGCTTCCTGCGCGGGGCGGCAGACGGCCGGCCCGCTCCCAAGGCGGTCATCGCGCCGCACGCCGGCTACGTCTACTCCGGCGCCATCGCCGGCAGCGCGTTCAGCGCCCTGGCCGCCGCGGCGGGATCGATCCGCCGGGTCATCTTGGTCGGGCCGGCCCACTACGTGCCGATCCGCGGCCTGGCACTGCCGGGACACTCGCGGTTCGCGACGCCGCTGGGCGAGGTCCGCATCGAGCCCGCCGGCGCCCAGGCGGCCCTGCGCCTGCCGCAGGTGCGGCTGATTCCCGACGCCCATGCCCGCGAGCACTCGCTGGAGGTCGAGCTGCCGTTCCTGCAGGCGCTGCTCGGCGATTTCGAGCTGGTGCCCCTGGTCGCGGGCGAGGCCGGCGGCGACGAGGTGGCCGAGGTCCTGGATCGGCTGTGGGGAGGGCCGGAGACCCTGATCGTCATCAGCTCCGACCTCTCGCACTACCTTCCTTACGACGCGGCCCGGCGGGTGGACCGCGAGACGGCCGACGCGATCCTCGCGCTCGGCGGTCCCCTGCACTCCCGCCAGGCCTGCGGCGCCGTGCCGATCAATGGCCTGCTGGAGGCCGCCCGCCGGCGCGGCCTCGTGCCCGAGCTTCTCGATCTGCGGAGCTCGGGAGATACGGCGGGAGACCGCTCGCGCGTCGTCGGCTACGGAGCCTTCGCCTTCCATGAACGGAACTGAGGGCCCCTGGACCGAAGAACGCGGACGGCTGCTGATCCGGATCGCCCGTGAGAGCGTGACCGAGGCGCTCGGCCTGTGCTCCGCGAGCCGCTATGAAGAGACATGGCTGCACGAGTCGGGAGCCTGTTTCGTCACCCTGATGCGACGCGGCGAGCTGCGCGGCTGCGTCGGCTCGGTGCGCGCCTTCCGCAGTCTCTTCGACGACGTATGGTCCAACGCGCGGGCCTCGGCCTTCCATGACTCGCGCTTCCCTCCGGTCAGCCGGCAGGAGCTGGCGGAGATCTCGGTCGAGGTCTCGCTGCTCTCCGCGCCCGAGCCGCTCTACTGCGAAGGCGAAGAGGAGGCCCTCCGCCGGCTGCGGCCGGGTATCGACGGAGTCATCCTCGAAGCCGGCCCCTGCCGCGCCACCTTCCTGCCGCAGGTCTGGGAGCAGCTCCCCGAGCCGCGCGACTTCATGCTGCATCTCAAGCGCAAGGCGGGACTGGCGCTGGCCTATTGGTCGCCGGAGGTGCAGATCTACCGGTATTCCGTGTGGAAGTGGCAGGAGGAGCCGCGGGCGCGGGGACATCGGACGGATACGGACTGATCGGACTGATACAGACGAAGAACGCCACCTTACTCCGCCCTCAACGCCTCGATCGGGTCCAGCGCCGCCGCGCGGCGGGCGGGGAGGAGGCCGGAGAGGAGACCGGTGCCGACGCTCACCGCCACGGCGATCAGCACGAAGGGGACGGGGGTGTGCACCGGCAGGCCGGGGACCGCCACGCGGAGCAGGGCGGCGAGGCCGAGGCCGGCCAGCACGCCGAGCGCGCCGCCGGCGGTGGCGAGCGCCGCGGCCTCGAGGAGGAAGAGCAGGTGGATCTGGCCGCGCGTGGCGCCGATGGCCCGCGCCAGACCGATCTCGGCCGTGCGCTCGCCGACGGCGATCCACATCATGGTGAGGATGCCGATGGCGCCCACCAGCAGCGAGATGCCGGCGATGGCGCCGACCGAGGCGGTGACGATGTTCATCACGTTGTCGAACACCGCCAGCATCGCCGACTGGGTGGTCACCGTGAAGTCCTCCTCGCCGCCGTGGCGCTCGGTGAGCAGGCGCCGCACCTCGCGCTCCACCTGTCCGGCGAGACCGGCGTGGGTGTAGACGATGTCGATCTCGTTGAGCTCGCCGAGGTTGAAGATCTTCATCGCGCTCACCACCGGCACGTACGCGGAGTCGTCGATGTCGAACCCCAGGAACTGGCCCTTGGGACCCATGACGCCGATCACCCGGAAGCGGGTGCCGGCGATGCGCACGAACTGGCCGAGGGCGTTGGCCTCGCCGAACAGCTCGCGCTTGAGCTTGGGACCGAGGACGGTGAACTGGGCGCCGCGGTGGGGATCGCTCTCGGGCCAGAACGTGCCGTGGCGCACCTCGTACTTCCACACCTGCGGCGCCTCGGGCGTCACGCCGTAGACGAAGACGCTGCGCCCGCGGCCTTCGCCTTCCACGCGGGCGGTGCCGACGGCGATGGGCATCGCGCGCTCGACTCCGGAGAGGCGCGCGAGGGCCAAGGCGTCGTCGATCGTCAGCTTGTGCGTCGTGCCGCCGAACAGCCCCGGGATGCCCGAGGTCTCCGACTTGCCGGGATTGACGCCGATGAGGTTGGTGCCGAACTGCGTGAACATGCCGACCATGTAGCGCCGCGTCCCCTCGCCGATGGAGGTGAGGAGGATCACCGAGGCGATGCCGATGCCGATGCCCAGCATCGACAGGCCGGAGCGTAGCCGGTGGCCGAGCACGGCGCTGAAGGCGAGGCGGATCAGGTCGCGCATCGGATCATCTCCCGGCCAGCGCCTCCACGGGATCGAGCCTCGCCGCCCGGCGCGCCGGCAGCCAGCCGAAGAGCACGCCGACTCCGAGCGAGAGGGCGAGCGCCGCGGCCACCGCCCACACCGGCGGGCTCGCCGGCAGCGCGGGAAAGATGCGCACCAGCACGCGCACCGCTCCCCAGCCGGCGGCGAGGCCGAGCAGACCGCCGGCCGCCGAGAGCAGCGCCGACTCGGTGAGGAACACCGCCAGCACCTGCAGACGCCGCACGCCGAGGGCGCGCAGCAATCCCACCTCGCGCGTGCGCTCGGAAACGGAGACCAGCATCACGTTCATGATGCCGATGCCGGCCACCGACAGCGAGATGGCCGCGATGGCGCCGAGCACCAGGGTGAGCGCGGTGAGGATCTGCGAGAAGGTGGAGACGACGGCGTCCTGGGTCAGCACCGTGACGTCGTCCTCGTCGTGGCGCTCGGCGAGCAGGCGGATCACCCGCGCCTTGACGGCTTCGAGGTTGGCGCCCTGGCGCACCTGGATCATGATGCGGAAGAGCGAGCGGCGGTCGAACATGCGCATCGCGGTCACCACCGGGACGGTGGCCGTCTCGTCGATGTCCGCTCCGAGCTGCGTTCCTTTCGGGGAGAGGATTCCGATCACCCGCATCCGCCAGCCGCCGATGCGCACCACCTGGCCGACCGGCTCCTCGCCGGGGAAGAGCTCGTGCGCGGTCTTGATCCCCAGGACCACGACCGGACGCCCGCGCCGCAGCTCCTCGGCGGGCAGGAACTCGCCGTGCGAGAGGCTGAGCCGGCGCACCTCCAGCAGCTCGCGGTTCGAGCCCACGACCGCCACCTGCCGCCGCCGCGCGCCGTGGGAGACCGTCTCGGTGCCGATCACCAGCGGCGCGATCTTCTCGGCTTCCGGGATGCCGCGCACGATGGCGCGCGCGTCCTCCAGCGTGAGGTCGTTCGCCGCCGCGGCGACCCCCGGGATGCCGGTCGTCTCCGTCTTGCCGGGGATGACGATCAACAGGTTCGAGCCGATGCTGGCGAACTGGTCGATGACGTAGCGCCGCGCCCCCTCGCCGAGCGCGGTGAGAGTGATCACCGCGGCCACGCCGATCGCCATGCCGAGCAGCGAAAGAGCGGTGCGCAGCCGGTGGCCGGAGAGGGCGCGGAGGCAGAAGGTGAAGAGATCCCGGACGGTCATCCAGGCCCTCCGTTCTCCTGCACCGCGAACAGATCCGCCGTGCTGCTCACCTCCGAGCCCGCGAGACGGCGGGCGATGCGGCCGTCCACCAGCACGATAATGCGGTCCGCCCGGCGGGCCACGGTCGGGTCGTGGGTCACCACCACGAGGGTGATCCCCTCCTCGTTCATGCGGCCGAGCAGGTCGAGAATCTGGCGGCCGGAGGCGGTGTCGAGGTTGCCGGTGGGCTCGTCGGCGAGCAGCACCCGCGGTCCCATTACGGTGGCGCGCGCGAGAGCTACCCGCTGGCGCTCGCCGCCGGAGAGCTGATCCGGCCGGTGGTCCATGCGGCCGGAGAGGTCCACGGCCGCGAGGGCCGTCTCCACGCGCCGCCGCCGCTCGCCGCGGGGGACGCCGGCGAACACCATCGGCAGCTCGACGTTCTCGGCGGCGGTCAGCCGCGGCACCAGGTGGAAGGACTGGAAGACGAAGCCGATCAGGTTGCGCCGCACCGCCGTCAGCTCCTCGTCGGAGAGCGTGCCCACCTCGCGGCCGTTCAGCCAGTAGGAGCCGGCGTCGGGACGGTCGAGACAGCCGACGAGATTGAGCAGGGTGGATTTGCCGGAGCCCGAGGGCCCCATGATGGCGACGTGCTCCCCGGCCTCGACGTGCTCGGTGATGCCGTCGAGCGCGTGCACCGGCTGGCCGCCGAGCAGGTAGGTGCGGGAGATCCCCTCCAGGCGGATCACGGGGCGCCGCTCTGGCGGACGGTTTTCACCTCGGCCCCCGCCTTGACCTCCGGCCGGTCGAGCGAGACGACGATCAGCTCGCCGGGAGCGAGCCCGGAGCGCGCCTCCGTCCAGTCCCAGTTCTTGAGGCCGATGGCGAGCTTGCGCTCGGCGAGCACGCCGTCCTTGGCCACCAGGACCTTCTCGCCCTCGATCAGCGCCGAGGTGGGGACGCGCAGCGTGTTCTCCTTGGCCTCGAGCAGCACCTCGACGTCCGCTGAAGTGCCGGGCAGCAGCCGCACGGCGCCCGGCTCGTTCAGCTCCACCTCGATCTCCACCGTGCGGTTCTGCTCCTCGCGGTCCAGCACGTAGGGAGCGATGCGCCGCACGTGGCCGGCGAACTGGCGGCCGGGATAGGAGTCGAAGGTGACGCGCGCCGGCTGGCCGGGATGGATGCGGGCGGAGTCCACCTCGTCCATGGGCGCGCTGACGTAGATCGAGCCCGGATCGAGGACGTCGAGCACCGGCGGGATCGGCAAGCCGGGCGGCGACGGGGTCGTGTACTCGCCCACCTCGACCGAGAGATCGGCGACGATGCCGTCAAAAGGCGCGCGGATGACGGTGAGGTTCTCCTCGCGCGATGCCAGCTCGACGGCCGCCCGCCCTTGCTCGACGCCGGCGCGGGCCGCGCGGCAGGCCGCCGCCGTGGTGTCCAAGGCGGTCTGGGCCTGGTCCAGGGCGTCGGTGGAGACGATGCCCTCCGCGGCCAGCTTCTGCAGGCGCCGGTGCTCGCGCACGGCGCGCTCGGCCGCCACGCAGGCCTGCTGGCGCTGGGCCTCGGCGGCTTGCAGCTCGCGGTGGGAGAGCGCGATCCGCGCCGCCGGAACGCTCGCGTTCAGCCGCAGCAGGACGTCACCCTTCTTGAAGGCCTCGCCCTCGCGGAACGGCACCTCGGTAACCCGGCCGCCGACCTCGGGCGAGATCTGGGCCCGGCGGCGGGCCTTCACCGTCCCCGCGCGCGAGTTGGTGACCGTCCGCTCCACGCGGCCGCGCGAGGCCTCCACGACCGTGACCTCGAGCGGCTCGGGAGCGAACACCGTCGCCCGCAGGGCGAGCCCCGCCGCCACGATCCCGAGGATCACGAGAAGCCGTACGATCCAGCGCCGCATTGCGGCTCACTCTAGCATCGTCCCTCGTGGATGGTTGACAGGCCGGGACCGGCTGGACATCATCGGCCATGGAAGAAGAGGGGAGGCGTCATGTTCCGCAAGATCCTGGTCCCCGTCGATTTCACCGACAAGAACGAAGCGGCCCTGGCCAGCGCGATCGAGATCGCCGGCCGCAGCGCAGGCGAGGAGAGCGAGGTCACGCTGCTGCATGTCATCGAGACCATCGAGCACGTCGAGTTCGACGAGATGAAGGATTTCTACCGCGGCCTCGAGACGCGCGCCGCGGCCCGGCTCTTCGCCCTGGAGGAGAGGTTCCAGCAGGCCGGCGTCCGCGTCCGCCACGACATCCTCTACGGCAAGCGGGCGGAGGCCATCGTGCGCTTCGCCGAGGACCACGAGATGGACCTGATGATCCTCTCCTCGCACAAGGTGGACCGCGAGCACCCCGCGCTCGGCTGGGGGACGATCAGTTACCGCATCGCGATCGTGGCGCGGTGCCCGGTGCTGCTGGTGAAGTAGAACGGATATCAAGGACGAACACGGACGATCAGACGGTCCACCATGCTCCGCCCGATCGCCACCGCCTACCGAGAGGCTTTCTCGGGCCTGAGCCGGCCCGTGTGGCTGCTCTCTATCGCCACGCTGATCAACCGCAGCGGTACGATGGTGCTGCCGTTCCTCGCCCTGTTCCTCACCGAGAAGCGCGGCTTTACCACGACTCAGGCCGGCCAGGTCCTGGCCCTCTACGGTCTGGGCGCCGTGGCCGCGTCATACGTCGGCGGCCGGCTCTGCGATCTCGTCGATCCGCGCCGGATCATGAAGTGGAGCCTGACGCTGACCGGCCTCTCCTTCCTGGTGGTCGGACGTCTTCAGGGGCGGCCGGCGATCTCGATCATGGTGGTCGTGCTGAGCTTCGTCGGCGAGCTGTTCCGCCCCGCGAACCTGGCGGCCTTGACCGCGGCGAGCGACGTCGGAGAACGGGCACGCAGCTTCGCCCTGATGCGCCTGGCGGTGAACCTCGGCATGACTCTGGGGCCGACCGTGGGCGGCTTCCTGGCGCTCCGCGACTACGGCTGGCTGTTCGTGGCGGACGGCGCCACCTGTCTGCTCACCGCGGCCCTGCTGCAACTCGTCTTTCCCGGCAGTGCGATGCGCGTTGTGCCAAGGACATCCCGAACTGGCATGAAGTCCGCGGCCCGGTCGCCCTGGCGCGATCGGCCGACGCTGGCGATCCTGGGCCTGATGTTTCTCCTCAACATCGTCACCTTTCAGGTCGTCGGCACGTTCCCGCTCTCGCTGCGCGACCTTTACGGCTTCTCCGAGGCACGGATCGGACTGGCGCTGGCCGTCAATACGCTGATCATCGTGCTCTTCGAGATGGTTCTGGTGCACTCGCTCTCCGGCCGGAATCCGTTGAAGGTGTCGGGCCTCGGCGCCTTCCTCTTCTGCTCCGGCTTCGCGCTCCTCCCATTGGGATCGGGCTTCGCCTTCGTCGTCTTCACGGTCGCGATCTGGACGGTGGGGGAGATGCTGGTCTTTCCCATCGTTTCCAGCGCCGTGGCCGATCGCGCGCCGGAGGAAACCCGCGGGGCCTATATGGGCCTGCTCAACCTGGCGTTCGCCGGCGCCTTCGTCGTGGCGCCGCTGGTGGGCACCTGGGTCTACCAGAACCTCGGGCCGCGGACCCTCTGGTACGGCTGCGGCGTGGTGGGCATCATCGTCTGGGCGGGATTCCAGGCGGTGGCGGTGGTTACAGGGCGGCCACATAGGGCCGCCCCGACAGACGCTGGAGAAATCTTAGGGTAGGGGCTCTTCGTGCAGCCTCAGCTTGCGGTAGCCGCGGTTCCAGTAGATGAGCGGCGGCGCCTCCTCCGCCGGCACGCGGCTCGCGTGTACCTCACCCACGTAGATGGTGTGGGAGCCCGCCGGATAGCGGGCGTGGATGCGGCAGTCGAGCCAGGCGAGAGCGTCGACGAGGACCGGAGCCCCCGTCACGCCCGTGGACCAATCGCCCATGGCGAAGCGGTCTTCATCCTTGACCCACGCGAAGCGGTTGGACAGCTCGGACTGGTCTTCTCCCAGGATGTTGACCGCGAAGACCGCCTCCGGCTCCTGCAACATCGAGAAAGCCTTGTGGCGGTTCTCGATGATGACCATGATCAACGGCGGCTCGGCCGAGACCGAGGCGAACGCCGAGACCGTGAGACCGTGGGTCCGCTCGCCCGTCCGGATGGTGACGATGGTCACCCCGGCGGGGAAGTGGCGCAGCGCTTTTCGGAACTCCTCAGATGAGATCAAGGGACTCTCCTCAACCAGAACGTCTTCGGATACACGCGATTCTCCCACAACCATAGTCTCCATAAATCCTCCAATCAATGGCATTTGTCTTGCAGAATCCATAGTGCCGGCCGCGGTCTCAATGAGGACAACGCGGCCGCATTTTCGGGAGAAATCGAATATGGGCAAGCTCAAGACCAACGTCAAAGGAGTGCTGAACCAGCGCGTGCGCTTCGGCCTGTTCACCGTTCCCCTGTGGGTGGTGGGCACGGTGGTCCTGGCGCGTTGGCTCCGCGACCGCCGCCGCCACCGCTACGCCTGATCTCCCTCCTACCCCGAGGCAGTCTTTCGTAGGGGCGGGGCTTGTCCCCGCCCGCAACGTTCCCGGGCGGGGACAAGCCCCGCCCCTACGGGAACGCCATCCCTTTACTGAAAACCGCCATCCATCTAAGCTACGGCCCAGTTCCGTACCTGCTGCGGAGGCCGAAAATCGATGGGGCTGGGGAGATCTTGGGAGAGGTGCTGTGTCCTGCTGCTGCTCGGAATCGGGCTGTGGGGGTCCGCCGTCCAGGCCGAGCAGCAGGAAGAGGAAGGGGCGGCGAAGGAGGAGGCCTCGGCGGGCCTGCGCCCGAAGCTCGAATTCGGCCTGGAGGCCAAGGCCAACTTCCGCCATAGCGAAGACAACCGCTTTCCGGTGAGCTTCGGGTTCAAGCCGGAGCAGATCCCGCCGGGGCAGACCCAGGTCTTCGAGGAGACCGTCAATCCCGGCTCCCACTTCGAATTCTCGGATGTCACGCTGTTCGTGGACGCGGTCTGGGGCGACGGCCTCGCCGCCCACGGCAAGGTGGACTTCGTCGATCTCTATGACCGCAACCCGACGTCGACCGACAGGAAGGTCGATGTCGACGAGGCCTGGATCCGCTTCGGCGTCGAGCCCGAGCCCGCCATCCTGCCGGCGCGCGGCGGCGTCTATCTCAAGATCGGCAAGTTCCCCAAGTTCGAGCGCCAGGACGACCGGCACCTGGAGAGCTACGGCCTGGTCTCCACCGCCTTCAACCGCTTCGAGGACGCCGGCGCCGAGCTGGGGATCAACCTCGGCCGGCACTTTTATCTGAAGGCCTCGGCCACCCAGGGCAATCCCGTCTTCCTGCGCGATCCCAATGCGCTGGCCGGCGACAATGGTACCCCCGTGCGGCAGCAGCCGCATCCCGATCCGGCGCTGAAGAGCGGAGTCGTCATCCTCTACGACGCCGAGATCGAGGACATCGATGCGGACGGCAAGCTGGAGACGGGCGCCGGTCTCGGCTACCGGTTCGCCGACGAAGAGGGGCGCAACGGCCTGGACGTGCTCGCCTGGGGCTACCAGCGGAAGCTCGCCAAGAAGGTGGAGCTGGAGGGCACCTTCTACGGCGGCGACATCGACCTGCTCAACGGGCCGGACGACACGAAGCCGATCCTGCCCCTCAAGGACGACGACAAGCGCGAGGTGGGCGCCAACGTCTGGCTCTACCTGGGGGGTTTCTCCTTCTTCGCCCAATACGTGGACCAGGAGCTGGCCGGCCTGCCGCGCACGGGGATCGAAGGCGAGGCCGCCTGGCGTTTCGAGCTGCCGCTCGTCTGGGCGGTCGGCGACCGGCAGCTCTTCACCTCGATCGCGCCGGCGGTGCGCTACTCGAAGCTCGATAACGACTTCCGCAACATCAACCCGACGCCGAGCCCGAGCTTCGCCTGGGATTGGGAGAAGATCGACGCCGGCCTGCGCATCGGCATCTTCTCCGGCGTGGACCTCACCGTCGAATACGCGGACAACCGCTTCACCCTGGCCTCGGGAGCGAAGCGGGAGAACAATGAGTTGCTGGCGACGTTGCGGTGGAAGATCTAGATGGTACGCACCGCGCCGATCGTGTTCATTTTTTTCCTCGCTGCTCCCGTCCACGCCGAGGAGATCCAGGGCCGCGTTCAGCTCCTTGCCCGCGGCGGGCAGGGCCCGGCGCGGGGGAGCGACGTGCGGCAGGCGGTGGTGTACTTCGAGCCCGCGGGAGCGCCGCCGGCGCGGCCGCCCGAGAGCGCGTTCGAGATGGTCACCCGGCGCAAGACCTTCGAGCCGCGGCTGCTGGTCGTCCCGCGCGGCAGCCGGGTGCGTTTTCCGAACGCCGATCCCATCCTGCACAACGTCTTCTCGGTCTCCTCGCCCAACCAGTTCGACCTCGGCCTCTACCGCCGGGGGACGGGTAAGGAGAAGCGCTTCGAGGAGCCCGGCCTGGTGCGCGTCTTCTGTAACGTGCACCACGACATGGTCGCCTACATCCTGGTGCTGGACACGCCCTATCACGCCTCGCCGGATGCGAACGGCGAATTCGTCCTCAGCGGGCTGCCGCGCGGGCCGGGGAAGCTGACGGTGTGGCACGAGCAGGCGGACCCCTGGTCGGCCGACGTGACGCTGCCGCAGAAGGCGCCGGGTCCGCTCCTCGCCCGCGTCGAGATCGTCCGGCCGCTCATCCCCGCGCATCTCAACAAACTCGGACAGTCCTACTTCCGCTCGCAACGTGACCGCTACAACAACCGCTGACCGCCGCCGCTCCGGCCTGTCGCTGGAGACCCGGATCTTCCTGGTCACCTCGCTGCTCATCGCGTTGCTGGTGGGCAGCGCGGTCGCGGTCACCTACGTGCTGCTGCGGCGCATCGCCCGCGAGGCCGCCGCCGACTCGCTGCGGAGCAGCGCGGCGGTGCAATCGACGTACGAGAAGGAGCGCTACGAGCGGCTGAAGCTGATCTCCAGTCTTTTCGCGTCCAATCCGGACATCGTGGCGCTCATCGCCGAGGCCGCGCCGGCGCAGGATACGGCGTCGCTCCTCGATCAGTTGGACAGCGGACAGAAGGATCTCGGATTCGACTTCGGGATCCTCCTCGACCCGGCCGGGCGCGTCGCCGCTCGCACCGATCATCCCAATGCCGTCGGCGAGGATCTGTCGAAGCGCCCTCTGGTCGCCAAGGCCCTCTCCGATTTCGAAGCCACCGGCGTCTGGCGGGAAGGCAACCGTCTCTATTACGCGGTCGCCGTGCCGGTGAAGCAGCAGCAGTTCACCCTGCTCGGATTTCTGGTGACCGGATTCGCCATCACCGACGTCTCGGCCCTGGAGGTGAACCGGGTGAGCGGTGCCGATGCCGCCTTCGTGGCCAACGGCGACCAGGGACCGCAGATCGTGGCCACGACGCTGCCGGCGCGGACGGCCCGCAACTTGATGACGATGATGTCCGCGAGCGACGCCGGGATGGGCGAGGCCATGCGCGCGGGCCGGGCGATGTCGCAGACGGAGCTCGAGCTCGACGGCGAACCCTGGCTCGTGCAGGAGGCGCCGCTGCTCGACGCGCAGGGCAAATCCGTGGGCGCGGCGGTCACGCTGGCTTCGCTGGAGCGCGAGCTCGCCGCCTACCGGCAGATCCAGAACGTGCTGCTCGGCGCCGGTCTCGCCGCCGTGCTCATCGCGCCGTTCCTCGCCTACGCCTTCGCCCGCCGCGCGCTGCGGCCGGTGCGGCAACTGGTCACCGCCGCCGAGGCCGCGCGGCAGGGCAACTACGATCAGCGGATCGACTCCGACCGCACGGACGAGGTGGGCCGCCTCGCCCATTCCTTCCACGACCTGCTCGCCGACCTGCGCGAGAAGCGTGACATGGAGGAGTACGTCACCGAGCTGTCGCGCAACCTGCCGGAGCCGGTCCAGGCGCGCGCCATGCTCGGGAATGCGCAGAGCCGCGAAGTGCTGCTGCTCGCTATCGAGCTGCGCCAGTACGCGCGCGCCGGCGCCAACGGCGACGCCGGCGAGACGCTGGCGCGGCTGGCTGCGGACCTCGACCGCGTGACCTCGGCCGTGGCGCGCGGCCGCGGCCAGGTCGAGGCGGTGTCGGGCCACCGCGTGCTGGCCCGCTTCGAGGGGGAGGGCAGGGGATATCGCGCTCTCGCGGTGGCCGCCGGCGTGCTGCAGGCGGCCGGAGACGAAGCCGAGGCCAGCGACGAGCCGGTGGCCGCGATGGCGGCCGGCAAGGCGATCACCGGTCCGGTCACCTGGGGCGACCGCGCCGAGCGGGCCGTCGTGGGTCTGCCCGTGCAGCAGCTCGAGAGCCTGCTGCGCGAGGCCACGCCGGGCGAGCTGCTGCTCTCCCGCGAGGTGCACGACGAGCTGAAGGACGCCTTCGAGCAGGCCGGCTATCGGCTGGCTCCGCGGCGCGGCGTCGTTACGCCGATGCCGCTCTTCGTCGTCAGCCCGGGGATGGCGTCGCGCCTCACCAGCGAGCGCGGGGTGGGCGCCACGGTGGCGTCCCCGGAACGCGCCACGCTCTCCGGCATCTCGCCGGGCGCTCTGCTCGGCCAGCGCTTCGAGGTCCTCTCCGTGCTCGGCGCCGGCGGCATGGGGATCGTCTACAAGGCGCGCGACCGCGAGCTCGACGATCTCGTCGCCCTGAAGATGCTGAAGCGCGAGCTGTGGGGCGACGCCAGCCAGCTCGAGCGGCTGAAGAGCGAGCTCAAGCTGGCGCGCAAGATCACCCATCCCAACGTGCTGCGGACCTACGATTTCGGCGAGATCGACGGCGTCCCCTACATCTCGATGGAGTACGTGCGCGGCGTGACGCTGCGCTACATGCTCGACCAGACGCGCCGGCTTCCCTACTCGGCCGGCCTGCGCCTGGCGAAGCAGCTCTGCGCCGGCTTGGGCGCCGCCCACGCGGTGGGCGTGCTTCATCGCGACATCAAGCCGGAGAACCTCATCCTCGAGCCCACCGGCAACGCCAAGCTGATGGACTTCGGCATCGCGCGGCCCATCGAACGGATCGCCCCCGGGCAGACCCAGGCCGGCTTCGTGGTGGGCACGCCGCAGTACCTGCCGCCGGAGATCCTGCAGGGCAAGGACGCCGACCCCCGCGCCGATCTCTACTCCTGCGGTATCGTGCTCTACGAGATCTTCACCGGCGTGCTGCCGTTCGAGGGGCCCACGGCCATGGACGTCATGGTCAAGCACCTGCGGGAAGCGCCGGCGCCGCCGAGCTCGCGCTGGCCCGAGATCCCGCCGGCGCTGGAGGGAGCCATCCTGCGCTGCCTGGAGAAGGATCCCGAGCGGCGTTACCGCTCGGTGGCCGAGCTGCTGCACGAGCTGGAAGAGTTGAACGCCTGAGCGATTGAGCCTGGAGGGGTGGATGATCGCAGAGGCTGAAAACCCCGAGCCGCCGTTCGAGCCCGATCGCCGGCTCGCCGAGTACGAGCTGCTGCTCGAGATCGGCGTCAAGCTCGCCGGCACGCTCGATCTGCAGCGGGTGCTGCAGCTGGCGCTGGAGCACGCCGAGCAGGTGTGCCGGGCCGAGACCAGCTCGATCTGGGAGCTCGACGAAGAGCGGCGGGAGCTGTTCTTCCGCGTCGTGCGCGGCCGGGCGGCCGGCGCCATCCGCGGCCTGCGGGTGCCGGTGGGAGAAGGGATCGTCGGCAGCGTCGCCGCGTCCGGCGAGCCGGAGGCGGTCAACGACGTGACCGCCGATCCGCGCTGGCACGGCGATCCGACGGGAGCCTTCCACACGCGGGCGATCCTCGCCGTACCCCTGCTCGCCCGCGGCGCCGTCATCGGCGTCCTGCAGCTCTTGAATCCGGTGGACCGCGACCGCTTCACGGCGGGCGACGTCTGGCTCATGCGCCAGTTCGCCGCCATCCTCGCGCCGACGTTGCAGAACGCCCGCCTGTACGCGGCGCAGCGCCGGCAGTTCTTCAACATGGTGACGGCCCTCGCGGAGACGCTGGAGAGGCGCGATCCCTACACCGGCGGCCACGTCCGCCGCGTCGTCGGCTACTCGCTGCTGCTCGGCGCCGAGATGGGTCTCGACCGCGAGGATCTGCGCGACCTGCGTCTCGCCGCCACCCTGCACGACATCGGCAAGATCACGACGCCGGACCGCATCCTCGGCAAGCCTTCGCCGCTCGATGCGGACGAGGCGGAGATCATGCGCCGGCACGCGGCGGACGGCGCCTCGATCGTCAGCCACCTCGCCAACCCGTGGGTGCTGCGCGGCGTGCGCAGCCATCACGAGAGGGTGGACGGCAAGGGGTATCCGGACGGTCTGAAAGATCCCGACATCCCGCTGGCGCCGCGCATCATCGCCGTGGCCGACACCTACGACGCCGTCACCACCAGCCGTCCCTACCGCGCCGGCCTGCCGCCGGCGCGCGCCGCCGCCGAGATCTTCGCCGGCGCCGGCACGCAGTTCTGTCCGCATGTCGTGGCGGCGTTCCGCAGGCTCTTCGAGAGCGGCCGGTTCCGGCTGGAGACCGCGGACGATCTGCTGTTGTCGGGCGAGGTGCAGGTGCTGGGGACGACGTGAGCGCCGGCCGCGGTGCCTGACCGGATCTTGACTAGCCTATCTGGCCACGCGCTTGCGGGCAGTCCTTTTTGGACGCGCGGTTCGGGCAGAAGCCGGGACCAGCCGGATCTCGACCTCACAGCCGACGGCTCGTGCGTATTTCTTCAGGGTTGTCAAGGATGGGGAGTGCTTGCCGGCAGCCTCCAGGCGCGACACCGCGCTCTTCGTCGTACCCATTTTTTCTGCCACCGCCTCTTGGGTCAGACCTGCTCGCGACCGAGCGCCGAGCAGCTCACGGGTGAGAACGTACTCGTCCCCCAGCCCCTCGTAGGCCTCCCGGAAGCCTTTGCGCTTCAATGCCTTTTTGAGGAACGCCTGGTGGTCGTGGGGAACAGGTTGATATTTCAACTCAGCCATTTCGTACCTCTTTCATTCTCTTGCGAGCGATTCGCAGATCGTGCTCCGGGGTTTCCGATGTCTTCTTCACGAAGGCGTGCAATATCACTATGCGTTGACCGGCAACAAAGCAGTAGAGAGCCCGTCCTATTCCTTCACGGCCACGTGGCCGAAGCTCGAAGAGGCCGCCGCCCAAAGCACGCGAGTGCGGCATCCGCAGATTGGGGCCGAATTCCATGAGCAGCTCCACCAATCGGGCGTAGTCAGCCAGAATGCCGGCGGGCCAGCTCTCGATCTCGATTCTGAGGCGAAGGTGGAAATATTCGACGATGTACACGGCCCCACGTTAGCAAATGTGAGAACCGGAGTCTACTGGTCGGCGCTTCATCGTGCCTTTACCGCTGCCAACGGTGCAGCAGGATCCGCATCTCCGCGGCTTCCGCCAGGTTGGGATCGTGCAGGCGGAGGACGAGCAACCGCTTCGCCTCCTCGGCGTCGAAGCGGGCGGTGGCGACGATTTCCATGGAGCCGCCGATCCGGGTCATCGCGAGCGGCTTGCCGCCGAGAAACACCGAAGCGATCCCACTCCTCCTCAAGACGTCCGACAGTGCGATGTCCAGCGAGCCCAATTGCTCGGGCGCGATGCGGTCCGGCAAGTGCCCGGCGAGTTGCCCGCGCTTCCTCGCGGAGAGCGCGAGGTCGAAGGCGATCGGCTTTCCCGCTTTTCGCCAGGGATGGAGCAGCACGACAATAGCAGGGCCACGGAACCTGAAGGGTGCTGGATGGATCCGGAACTTCTGATGAGGCAGGACCGCCGCGACTCGCCGCCGATAGAAGTCACCTGTCGTTCCGGATAGACGGTCCTCCAGGAACAGCTCGGCATCGGCCCGGTCCAGCTTCGCCGGAGATAAGAGGTCGAGGTGCGCTGCCGCCACGCTAACTGCCTTACCTCGGCCTTTCTTGAAGGCGAGCCACCTCCCGCTCCACTCGTAGTAGACGAGGCGTCCGGCGACGGGCCGGAGGCTCTCTGCCACGTGACGCTCGGCCGCCTGCCACGTCAAAGGCACGGCCAGCAGATAGGCGGCCCAGAAGCCGGAGACCACCACCATCGCGACGGCCGGGGTGGCGGCTGCAGCCATCATCCCAGGCCGCGCCAGCAAGTGCCACCGCGCGGCCAGGCCTCGCCAGAGGCGGGCCACCGTCCAGGCGGCGAAGAGGGAGATGAAAGGCGTCAGCACCAGCCAGTTGTGCGGGCTGGGATAGGTCGTGGCGAGACTGTAGAGGAGGACGTAGCCGAGCACGTACGAGAGCGCCATCACCCTGCCGATCCATTGGACCCTGGTGCCGGGATCGTCCTGGTGCGGCCGGAACGCCGCGATCGCAGCACCGGCGACGCCCGCGAGCCCCAAGGTCCCCACGAGAGGACCGTGAAACGTGTCGGACAGCAGGGTCTTCACCGCGTGGAGCGGGAGATAGGCATGGGAGCCTCCGCGTCCGGCGCCTTTTTTCCCGTAGTGCCGCACCGTGGCGCCGAACTGCCGCATGTAGAGCTCCGGATCGAGCGCCGCGAAGGGATTGAGCAGCACGAACACCGCGGCCGCCGTGGTGGCGGCGAGAGCCAGCCACGCCCAGCGCCGCCGGTCCCGCTCGGGCCCGCCGATCAGGGTGGCGACGAACAAGGGAATCGCGATGGGTCCGGCGTTGAACTTGCTGGAGAGGGCGATGCCGATGCCGAGCCCCGCCAGGAGGTATCGGCGCCACCCCGGCCGCTCGACGGCATCCAGGCTCCAGAGGAAGGCGAGGAGGCAGGCCGTCAGCAGCAGGATGTCCGGCTTGAAGATCACCGACTGCCGGATGTGCCAGTCCACGACCGAGAGCAGCAAGGCGCCGCCGAGGCCGACCGCGGGTGAGAACAGCCGCCTGCCGATGAGGAAGGTGAGGTAGAGGGAGAGCGTTCCGAAGCAGGCCTGCAGCAACCGGCAGAGGAGATAGCCGGACGGCGTCAGGCCCTTCTCTCCGAAGACGTCGAAGGCTTCCCGTCCGGTGGCGCGGTGAAGCCGGTCGCTCAGCGCCAGCAGCGCCGCCTGGGGCAGATAGGAAAGGCTGGGGTGATATCCCCTGGCCGGCCGGATCTGGCCTTCGAGGACCAGCATGCGGATGTTCTCCACGCCGAAGCGCTCGTCGAAAAACCGTTGCGAGGTGAGCTCGGGCGCGGCCACCCAGGCGCGCACGGCGAAGCTCCAGGCGAGCAGCAGCGGCAGAAGGATCCTGGTCAGCAGACCATGTTCGCGGCAAGGCAAGCGCTCTGCGAAGGACACCAAGGACAACAAGGATAGCAAGGACAACGCGGACAGGGTACCGTTCGAGCAAACCTCCCTGTCCTTGCGGTCCTTGGTGTCCTTGACGTCCTTTTGCGGAGCGGCTATGCCAGCGCGCTGATATTATCCTGCCCACTCCATGCTGCGGTTGCGTTTCGTCGTCAACGGTGAGGATCGCGTCGTCTCTCTGACGGGCGGCCGGGTCCGGCTCGGCCGGGGCAGCGACAACGACGTGGTGCTCTCCGACGTCTCCGTCTCCCGCTACCACGCCGAGATCCTGCGCGAGCCGGACGGCTGGTCGGTCCACGATCTCAAGAGCACCAATGGCGTCCAGGTCAACGGCGCGCCGGTGGAGAAGGCGCCGCTGCGCCCCGGCGACCTGCTGGGCGTCGGCTCCTTCCAGATCCGCGTCGACGCGGAAGCGCCGGTCTCCGTGCGGCCGCAGCCGCCCGCCGAGGAGAAGGAGGAGGGCTTCGGCAACGCCACCATCATCCGGCCGCTCGCCGCCTTCGCGGCGGACTACAGCCTCGCCGGCAAGGCGGCGGCGCGCCCCTCCACGGAGGCCGGGGACGAGGAGTACGTCCGCCGCATGTTCGGCTTCCTCACCCGCCTGGCGCGCATGCTCACCCTCGCCGAGTCGGTGGACGACGTGCTGTCGCGCGTGCTCGACATGGCCTTCGAGGCCTTCCCGGTGGACCGCGGCTTCATCCTCCTCTCGGACGACTCGGGCGAGCTGGTCTGCGAGCTGGCGCGCGTCAAGAGCCGCGTGCAGTTCCGCCCCGCCGGCGAGGTTCCGGTCTCGCGCACCATGCTGCAGTCGGTGATGCGCGAGCGGGTGGCGCTCGTCACCTTCGACGCCCAGGCCGACCAGCGCCTCTCCGGCGGCGAATCGATCCGCATGCACAAGATCCGCTCGGCCATGTGCGCTCCGCTGTGGTCGGGCGAGCGCATCATGGGCGTCATCCAGGTGGACTCGCCGTTCCAGGTGGGAGCGTTCGGCGAGCGCGATCTCGACGTGCTCACGACGCTCGCCAACTACGTGGCGGTGGCCGTCGAGCGCATCCGCTACGCGCGCGCGGCCGAGCGCGAAAGGCTGGCGCGCACGCGGCTGGAGCGCTACCACTCGCCGGGCGTCATCGAGGAGGTGATGCGCCGCGGCGACGAGGGCGTGCAGAGCCTGCAGAGCGCCGAGGCCACGGTGCTCTTCGCCGATCTCGTGGGCTTCACCGCCTTCGCCGAGAACGCGCCGCCCGAGAGCGTCGCCGAGTCGCTCGACGCGTTCCTCGACCTCTCGGTGGAAGCCATCTTCCGCGCCGGCGGCACGCTCGACAAGTTCATCGGCGACTGCGTCATGGCCTTCTTCGGCGCCCCCGTGGCGCAGCCCGACCACGCCTTGCGGGCCGTGCGCGCCGCGATCGAGATCCAGGAGGGGCTCGCCGCCTGGAACGCGCGGCGGATCGCCGAGGGCCTGCCCGGCTTCAAGGTCCGCATCGGCGTCAACAGCGGGCCGGTGGTGGTGGGGGACATCGGCAGCTCCCGGCGGGTGGACTACACCGTCCTCGGCAACACCGTCAACGTGGCGGCGCGCCTGGAGGCCCTCGTCGCCCAACCGGACGACGTCGTGCTCGGTCCCGAGACCCATCGCCTGCTGGACGGCACGATCCGCACCGAGCCGCTCGGCGAGCTGCAGTTGAAGGGCCTGCAGCAGAAGATCCGGGCGTACCGGGTGGCGCGGACGTGACCTACTGAAAATATCCGAACACGTCGACGGCGACGTGCACCGGCACGCTCGCCGCGTTGAAGATCCCGAGGGCTCCGGAGCCGGAGGAGGCCAGCATGATCAGCGCGTTGTTCGCCCGCGTCAGGCCCGCCCTGAAGTTGATGCTGCTGGCCGAGGACGGATCCGCATTGCCGGGGAAGAGCTGCAGGTAGCCGCCGGCGGGCGGATTGATCACCGTGAGATTGATCGCCAGGGCCTTCGCCGTGGCCGGAATTCCGCACTGCCCCTTGGCGACGAAAATCCGCTGACCCGGAAAGACGGCCGGACCGCCATAGGCCCCCGGAGCGTTGCGGGTGTCGACCAGCCGGCACGGAGTGAGCGTGTAGAAGTCGAGCGGTCCGGAGTTGGGGGCGGGCGTCGGCTTCCATCCGAGCTGGACCACCTCGAAGTCGCTCGCCTTGAGGCTGGCGAAAGCGGGATTGAGCTCGTCGTTGTTCCAGCGCGTGTCGTAGGCGCCGGTGACGTACATGTCGGTGCCGTTGTCGGCCACGACGAGGCCATAGGTCTTCATGGCCTGGAAGATCTTCTGGGTGTACGGCGGATAGCCGGAGAGATTCTTGCTCGCCTTGAGCCGGAGCCGCGCGCCCAGGGGCAGCGCGTTCGCGTTGGACGAGGTGCTCGCGTCGTGGGAGGCGGGCCAGACGTAGCCGCGCGTGGGGAACACGGTCATGCGGAACGCATGGCGGATCGGGTCCGGCCCGAAGACCTCGTCGTAGCGGACCAGGCCGGGAAGGATGGCGAGGCCCGCGGCGTCGGCGCTCGTCCACGTCTCGGGCCGGCGCTCCAGGGAGTCGAGCTTGTAGATGGCTCCCGAGTCCGCCTCCCAATGATTCGCCGCCGGGTTCCAGACGGTCCGATACAGCTCGAAGAGGAGCCTGTTGTCCCGATCGACGATCAGCATATGGCGGTCGCCGCCCTGGTCGTCGTTGCCCGCGTAGCCGCTTTCGATCCACTTGGTCCCGGTCCGGGCTTCGATGGGAATCGGGTAGCCGATCGGCCGGCCGGGCGCGCCGTCGTCGCTCTGATTCCCGAACGCCGTCCAGGTGATGGGCTCCAGAGGCTGGGTGCCCGGCACGGTCATGTAGACCATGCCGTAGATCTCGGGCTCGGCGTCGGCGTCACCGCCATAGTCGGGATGCAGACCCACGTTGGCGCCGATGAAGTTGATGAAGTTGGCGCTGTTGGCGTCGACCGGCGCCGCGCCGACGTCCAGGTTCCACCAGTGGTCGGGCGGATGGATCGGCAGTGGAGGAGGGAGGGCGCCGCCGCGCTCGATCTGACCGCAGGCGGGGAAGCCCCGGAGGGCTCCGAGCCCCAGGGCCGCCACAGCCAGCCAGCGTTGCATCGACGCCTCCTTTGATAGTCAAACTTCGATGAGCGGATAAATTATCGCCGGTGAGCCGTGGGATGCAAGGCTCGCCCGAGGTTTCAGCCCGAAACGTTTCAGGGCGGGGACAAGCCCCGCCCCTACGAAAGATATCCAGCAGGGGGAAGCGTTCGTAGGGGCGGGGCTTGTCCCCGCCCTTCTACCGGCTCGGAATCGCCAGGAGCTGCCCCGCCTTCAGACGGGAGGAGCGCAAGCCGTTGACCTGCTTGAGGCGGCTCACGCTCAGGCCGTGACGGCGGGCGAGGGTCCACAGGGTGTCGCCGCGCCCGACCCGGACCTTCCTGCTGCGGCTCGCGGCGTGGACGGTCCTGCTCTTGCTCGCTCCGCTGGGCTTGGCTCTGGCGATCTGGATGGCCGGCTCCTTGCCGATGTACCGCATGTAGGGATCGGGAAAGACCGTCACGTGGTAGTGCGGCGGATGCTGCTCGCGCGTGGCTTCCACGACGTCCCTGCCCTCGAGGTACAGCAGCGTCTCTTCCAGCCATTGCCGGCAGGAGGCGCGGGAGCTGCGCCGCAGGTCCGCCGCCATGCCCGTCGGATGGACCGAGAGGTGCGAGGCGTTGGCCGGCTGGCGCGTGATCGGCCGCGTGAGGCTGGTGACGACGAGGCGTTCGCCGCAGGCGTCGCGATACTGCTCGCCCAACCGCTCGACGAACACCTTGACCTCGGGCCGCGCGTACGGGAAGGAGACGGAGCCGGAGGCCAGCGCGTAGTCCGCGCTGCCGGTCAGGCGCACCAGCAGACCGCGATCGACGAACTCGCGGACGCCCGACGATGTGCGGAGATAGGTGAAGTCGTGCTCCCGCGCCTCCTCGTTCTGGCGCAGCAGCGAGGCTCGCGAGCCCTTGAGGCTCTGGGCGCTGAGAATCGGGGTGGCGGCTAGCGCCAGGGTGATGAGGAACGAGATGGCCGCGCGGCGGCGGCGGGAAACAGGGACTCCGTGCATGGGCGTCGGATACTCCATTCCAGTTGTGGCCCCATGCGCCTACGGCGCGTCAATGTAAGGTAAACGCCATTCCGGCCCGGAGAGGGTAGCATAATTTTCCTAGATTTCAAGCCCCTTTGCGGAGTTTTTTTCCGTCCTACCGCCGCTTGCTGCGCGAGAAGAAATCGGCCATCGAGCCGAAGTTCGACCCGGAAGAGGGCCCCGAAGAGGAGGGCTGCGACGAGCCGCCACCGCCGCCGCCGCTGCGGGCGTAGGCGGCCTCCTCCTCGCGCGGCTCTTCGCGCTCGCCGCCGCCGACGGCCGCCATGGAGAGCGAGATCCGCCGCCGGGTGGTGTCGACGCCGAGCACCTTGACCTCGACGTCCTGGCCGAGCTGCACCGCCTCGCGCGCGTGGTTCAGCCGCCGTCCGGCGCCCATCTCGCTGATGTGGACCAGGCCCTCGAGGCCCGGCGCCAGCTCGACGAAGGCGCCGAACGACTCCAGGCGCACGACGCGGCCCGTCGTCTCCGTGCCCTCGGGGAAACGGCCCACCGCGTCCCGCCAGGGATCGCGCTCCAGCGAGCGGCGGGAGAGCGAGATCCGCTCGGGGCGCTTCTCGTCCTTGCCCTTCTCGATCTTGATCACCTGCACCTCGACCTCCTGGCCGATGGTGAAGACGTCCTGCGGGTGGGCGGTGCGCGTGTGGCCGATCTCGCTGACGTGCAGCATGCCCTCGATGCCGCCGAGATCGACGAAGGCGCCGTAGGTGGTGAGCGAGGTGACCTTGCCCTTGAGGATGGCGCCGATGTGGAGCTTCTGGCGGGTCTCGGCGGCGCGGGTCTGCTGCTCCTCCTCGAGGAGCTGGCGCCGCGACAGCACGATGTTCGGCCCCCGCCCGCCGCGGTTGCCTTCCTCCAGGCGGTTGACCTTGAACGTCAGCTTCTGGCCGATGAACCGCTCCGGGTTCTCCACGTAGCGCAGGTCGAGCTGCGAGAGCGGACAGAAGGCGCGCATGCCGTAGAGCTGGACCTCGGCGCCGCCCTTGTTGAGCCCCGTCACCATCGCCTCCACCGGCAGCCCGGCCTCGAAGGCCTGGCGGATCTCGGGCACCACCTCCGCCGGCCGCTTGCCCTTGCCGCCGGTCCGCCGCTTGAGCAGCAGGGCGCCGGTCTCGGGATCGGTGCCGGTGACCGTGGCTTCGAGGGTATCTCCCTCCTTGACGGTGAGATTGCCCTCGGCGTCCTTGAGCTCGGCGGCGTTGATCCTCGCCTCCGACTTGCTGCCGAGGTCGATGAACCCCCATTCCTCGCCGATCGAGAGGAGCGTTCCCTTGACCTTCTGCCCGACGGCCGGATCTTCGGGCTTCGCCGGAGCCTCCTGCTCGAACTCGGCCAGGATCTGGCCGAAATCCTGATTCTCTGGGGTGTGCTGATCGCTCATGTCTTCTCCACGGGGTGTTGGGGGGTTCTTGGCGGCGGGCGCTTTACGGCTCTACGGTCCTGAGGGCCCGCTCCGCGCGGGCAGCGCATGAAAATATCATGCCGGGAATCTGTTCAACGATCCGGGGCCGTCCAGAATTCCGGGTCCACACCCTTTGGGATAGGGTGGGCGCCGCTGGTTTCGGGCAGAATATCAGCCGCTTGCAGCCGCGCCAACAGGGAGGAGCGATGAACGTACGCACGCCAATCTTTCTGCTCGCCGTCCTGCTGGGGACCGGCGCGCTGACCGCTGCAGAGGACACCCAGCGCCCTCTGGCGGAGCCGCCGGTCGACGCGCGGGAGGTCCATCTGTCGGCCCTGCGCCAGCTCACGCGGCAGGGTGAGAACGCCGAGGCCTACTGGTCGCCCGACGGCACCCAGCTCGTCCTCCAGTCCACGCATCCGCCGTACGCCTGCGACCAGATCTTCCGCCTGCCCGCCGACGGCTCCGGCACGGCCGCGCTCGTCTCGACCGGCAAGGGGCGCACCACCTGCTCGTACTTCACGGCGGACGGCCGGCGCATCCTCTACTCCTCCACCCATCTCGCGAGCGAGGCCTGCCCGCCGCCGCCGGACCGTTCGCAGGGCTACGTGTGGTCCATCGAGCCCGGCTACGAGATCTTCACCGCCCGGCCCGACGGCTCGGACCTCGTCCGCCTGACCGACAACCAGGCCTACGACGCCGAGACCACCGTCTGCCCGCGCGACGGCTCGCTGATCTTCACCTCGACGCGCGACGGCGACCTCGACCTCTACCGCATGGACGCCGACGGCAAGAACGTCCGCCGCCTCACCGACACGCCCGGCTACGACGGCGGCGCCTACTTCTCGCCCGACTGCTCGCGCATCGTCTGGCGCGCCTCGCGGCCGAAGGAGGGAGCGGAGCTGGAGGATTACCGGCGTCTCCTCGCGCAGGGGCTGGTGCGGCCGTCGCGGCTGGAGATCTGGACGGCCGACGCCGACGGCGGCGAGGCGCGCCAGGTCACCTACCTCGGCGCCGCCTCCTTCGCTCCCTCGTTCTACCCCTCGGGCAAGCGCATCATCTTCTCCTCCAACTACGGCGATCCCAAGGGGCGGGAGTTCGACCTCTGGGCGATCGACCTCGACGGCAGCGACCTCGAGCGCATCACCTGGACGCCCGGCTTCGACGGCTTCCCGATGTTCTCGCCGGACGGCACGCGCCTGGCCTTCGCCTCCAACCGCAATCAGAGCGCGCCGGGCGAGACTGACGTCTTCGTGGCGCGCTGGCTGGACGCCGCCGACAAGGCCGCCGCGCCGGCTCCCGAGACGGCGGCCGCCGGCCGTTTCCGCGACGACGTGCGCTGGCTCGCCGACGACGCCCGCGAGGGGCGCGGCATCGGCACCGCCGGTCTCGCCGCGGCCGCGGGCTGGCTCGCCGAACGCTTCCGCGAGGCGGGCCTCACGCCGGCCGGCGAGGACGGCGGCTGGTTCCAGGGCTTTGACGTGCCGGTGGCCGTGGAGGCGCGGCCCGGCACCGCGGTGGCGATCGACGGCGCGCCGGTGGCGGCGGACGACTTCCGTCCGGCGTCGTTCTCCGGCAACGGCGAGGCCGCGGGCGAGGTGGTGGCGGCCGGCTACGGCATCACGGCTCCCGAGCTGGGGCTCGACGATTACAAGGATCTCGACGCCAAGGGGAAGATCGTCGCCCTCCGCCGCTTCACGCCCGAGGGCGGGCCGTTCGCCGAGAAGGACGCCGAGCAGCGCTACGGCGACCTGCGCTACAAGGCGTGGAACGCCCGCGAGCACGGCGCGCTGGGCGTGATCGTGGTGGACCTCGCCGCCGATGCGCCCGGCGACGAGGCGCCGCTGCCGGGCCTCGGCATCGATACCTTCGACGGCGGCGGGGACGTGGGCATTCCCGCCGCCGTCGTCAAGCGCGCCGCGGGCGCCGGGCTGTTCGCGGGCGCGCACCGGGCGGAGCTGCGCATCGATCTGGCGCGCAAGACCGAGGCGGCGCGGAACGTCGTCGGCCTCCTGCGCGCCGGTGCCGCGGACCGCCTCCCCGGCGCGGTCCTGGTGGGCGCGCATTACGACCATCTCGGCCTCGGCGGCGCCGGCTCCCTCGAGCCGGACTCGCACGCCGTGCACAACGGCGCGGACGACAACGCCTCCGGCACCGCCGCGCTGCTCGCCGTGGCCCGCCGGCTCGCCGGCCAGCGCGAGAGCCTGCGCCGCGACGTCTATTTCGTCGCCTTCTCCGGCGAGGAGTCCGGCGTGCTCGGCTCGACCGCCTTCACCCGCCGGCCGCCCGGCGGGCTCAAGACCGCGGACCTCGCGGCCATGCTCAACATGGACATGGTGGGCCGCCTGCGCGGCAACCAGGTCACCGTGCTCGGCGGCGACTCGGCGGCGGAGTGGAAGGAGCTGGTGCCGCCGGTCTGCGAGCGCGATCTCCTCGCCTGCTCCCTCTCCGGCGACGGCTACGGTCCCTCGGACCAGAGCCCGTTCTACGCCGCGGGCGTGCCGGTGCTGCACTTCTTCACCGGCGCCCACCCGGACTACCACAAGCCCTCGGACGACGCCGACAAGATCAACGCCGCCGGCGGCGCCCGCGTGGCCGGCCTGGTGGCGGACGTGGCGGCGGAGATCGCCGACCGGCCGCAGCGGCCGGGCTACAAGAGCGCGCCGGCCCCGGCGCCGCGCGGCGACTCGCGCTCCTTCGGCGCCTCCCTCGGCACCGTGCCCGATTACGCCGGCGACGGCCGGCCCGGCGTGCTGCTGGCCGGCGTGCGGCCCGGCAGCGCCGCCGAGAAGGCCGGCCTCAAGCGCGGCGATCTCCTCGTCGAGCTGGCGGGGAAGCCCATCCGCGACATCCACGACTTCATGTACGTGCTGCAGCGCGCCAAGCCCGGCGAGCAGGCCACGGCGGTGGTGGTGCGCGAGGGGGAACGGGTGCCGGTCGAGGTGACGTTCGGCACCAGCACGCGGCGATGAGGAGCGGCTTTTCGGGGAGCTTTCAGGGATAGATTCGCCTGCCGCTTGCATTACGCTAGGTTACCGCCTATACTTACGCCATGTCCTACCTGACCGAACGGCAAAAAGAGATCCTGGAGTTCATCCAGGAGTACCGCCGGGAGCGCGGTATCGCTCCCACGCACCGGGAGATCTGCGAGCGATTCGGGTTCTCCTCCTACGGCACGGCGTACAAGCACCTGAAGCTGCTGCAGTTGAAGGGGTTCCTGCGCCGTGACTGGAACCAGAAGCGGGGCATCGAGCTGATCCGTGCCATTCCGGGCGCGGAGACCTCGGAGCGGGACCTGCCCTTCTTCGGCAACATCGCGGCCGGCAAGCCGATCGAGGCCTTGTCCGGACAGGACCGGGTGACCGTGCCGGGCCACCTGCTCTCCCCGCGCGGCGGCGACCACTACGTGCTGCGGGTGGTCGGCGAATCGATGATCGAGGAGGGGATCTACGACGGCGACTACGTCATCGTCCTGCGCCGCGATCTGGCCGAGCCCGGGGAGATGGTGGTGGCGCTGGTCGGCGACGAGGCCACCCTCAAGCGCTTCTACCCCGAGGGCGCCACGGTGCGGCTGCAGCCGGCCAACCCCGCCATGCAGCCCATCCGCGTGCCGGCGCGGGACGTCCGCGTGCAGGGCGTGGTGGTCGGGCTGATGCGGAAGTTCTAGGGCGTCCGGAGCCGATCGCCGCGCCGTCGCTGCCTTCCCAATGTGGAGACGCCCCGCGGGGCGTCTCCGCGGCGGCGCCATCCTTCCGTAGACGAACCCTCCCGCGGGCCGCTTGGCGAAAAGGATCTGTCGGTGTCAGCCGCCGACTGACACACCCCGCTGACGTGTCAGAGCTGTCCTGACACAGACTAAAAAGACTGTAATAGACGGCCATATACGCGGATTCAACGATTCGACGGGTGATTCTACTCGCCCGCGCGTGGCATTCCGTCTGCAATCCCTGGCTCCCAACAAGAGCGAAAGGAGACCGGCGATGCACGTTGTCCGCGCGGAGCAAGCGATCGAGCCCCAGGATGTTTCCGGTTCCGCCGTCGATTTCGACGAGCTGTCGCGCCGCATCGAGAACGGGGACGTGAGCTGGGTCCTGCTCGACGTGCTGCCGCGCGCCGCCTTCGAGGCCGGGCGCATCCCGGGCTCGCTCAACCTGCCGCTCGCCGAGCTGGCGGAGCGGGCCGGCGAGGTGCTCCCCGCCCGCGACCAGGAGACCGTCGTCTACTGCGGCTCGGCGGCCTGTTCCCTCACCCGGCAGGGAGCGATCCTGCTGCGCCATCTCGGTTACACGCGGGTGCGGGAGTACGCCGGCGGCATGGAGGAGTGGAGCGAGCGCGGCGGCCGCATCGAGCGCGCCGTCCTGGTCTCCCGCCAGCCCCTCCCGGCGCCTCCCGCCGGACGTCTCGACCGTCTGCGCGCGGCCCTCTCGCGCTGGTCCCCGGCCGCCGCCTTCGACTGGGCGAGCAGCCGGTCGCTGCGCACCCTCTTCGGCCTCTGGCTCGCCACCTGCGCCCTCTTCTCTCTCCTCTACTGGGGATTCGCGCGCGGCGGCGCGGGCCTCGTCTCGGACGGCGCGGCGGTCGGCGCCGGCCTGCAGGGCCTGAGCACGGCCTTCTGGTTCAGCATCGCCACCGCCATGTCGTCGAGCTTCGGCGACGTCTCCGCGGCCGGCTGGATGCGCCTCGCCGTGCTGGCCGAGACGGCCCTGGGGCTCGTGCTGTTCAGCGCCCTCATCTCGAAGATCCTCGGCGCCCGGCAGGAGCAGATCCTCGACGAGGTGCACCGGCTCACCTTCGAGAACCGCCTCGGCCGCGTGCGCACCAACCTCCACCTCGTGCTTTCCGAGCTGGCGGAGATCTCCGGCGACTGCTCCAACCCCGCGGTGCCGCAGCGGCGGCTGCGCACCCGCATCGAGGGGGTCGCCATGATCTTCGCGGGCGAGATGCAGGCGGTCCACGACGTGGTCTACGGCGGCCCGAGAGGCGTGGACGGCGCCGCTCTGGAAGCCCTGTTCGCCTGCCTGGCCGCGGGGCTCGAGGAGCTCTCCGAGCTGCTCACCTGCCTGCCGTCCGGCCAGCCGCGTTCGGCGACCCTGCGGCGCAGTCTGCGGCGGCTGGCGCAGCTCGGCGCCGACCTCTGCGGTACCTGCGCCACGCGGCCGTTCACCGCCGCCCTGCGGAGCTGGATGGACCGCGTCCACCGGCTCTGCCAGGCGCTCTGCGACGATCCGCGCCCCGGCGATGCCGCCCCCCCGTTCGCGCTGCCCGGCTCGGACGGCCGCGTCCACCGGCTCGCCGACCATCGGGGCCTCCGGCCGGTGGTGCTCACCTGGTTTCCGAAGGCCTTCACCGGCGGCTGCGCGGCGCAACTGCGCTCGCTCCGGGAGAGCGCCGCGCGGCTCGACGAGATGGGCATCGCCTGCTTCGCGGCCAGCCTCGATCAGCCCGCGGTGAGCCGCGCCTTCGCCGAGTGGACGGGCACCGGCCTGCCGGTGCTCAGCGACGCCGGCGGCGAGGTCGCGCGCGCCTACGGCGTCTTCGACGAAGAGCTCGGCCTGGCGTCGCGCTGGACGTTCTTCATCGGCCGCGACGGCCGCATCCTGTTCATCGACCGGGAGGTCAGTCCGACCTCGCACGGCGGCGATCTCCTGGCCAGGGTCCGGGAGCTCGGCATGGCCTTGGCCGCCGCTTGAGGCTGCTCACGCGATGAGCGCCATTCGTTGCTTCATGTGCTATCTTAGCCGCGCAATCGTCCAAGCTAGCCGGTATCCGGTCAGGCCCCGTGCCGTGGTATGGAGTTGCCGATGGTCAGGACCGTCTCCTCTCGCTTTGCCGTTCGCGGGATCGCCGCCTGCAGTCTCCTCGGGCTGCTGCTTTTCGGCGGCGTCTCCTGCGGCCTGCCGACGCGCGTCCGCTCGATGTTCGGCGGCGAGCTCCCCCTGTCGGTCGCGGTCGCTCCGGAGGCGAACCGCAACAGTCCGATCGCCGTCGAGCTGGTCATCGCCTATGACGGCAAGGTGCTCGACGAGCTGCTCAAGATGCCGGCGGGCGACTGGTTCCGCAAGCGGGAGCAGTTCCTGCGCGATCACCCGGGAGGCATGGATACCTGGAAGTGGGAATGGATCCCCGGGCAGAAGGTCGAGGACGTGGAGCTCTCCTACCGCGTCGGAGCGAAGGGCGGAGTGCTCTTCGCCGACTACGCGACGCCGGGAGAGCACCGGGCGCGGATCAATCCCCACCAGCCGGCCCGGCTGGTATTCGACGCCACGGACTTCACGGTCGAGGGGGCCCAGTAGACAGCCATGAGCGATCTTCCCTCTTCCGGTCCCCTCCGGCGCAAGGGCCGGGCGGCGGCGACGGCCCACGACGTGCCGCCCGCCATCCAGTGGCACGAAGGGATGCTGCTGGCGCCGCAGCATTTCCAGCTCCTCTCCCAGCGCCAGGAAGCGCTCCTCCACTACCACGCCGCCGCCCTCTCCCCCTTCCACTGGGGGGTGCGCCACCTCAAGGTGGACCCGGTGCTGCTCGTCGACGGCACCTTCCGCGTGCTCGAGCTGGAGGCCGTGATGCCGGACGGGCTCCTCGTCTCGCACCTGGCGGACGACGTGCCCGAGCTGTCCGTCGACCTGGCGCCGCGCGTCGACGAGATGCGGCAGCGGGCGGTCACCGTGCATCTCGCGGTGGCGGCGCGCGGCCGCGGGCTGGCTCTCGGCGAGCGCTTCGCCTTCGAGGACGGCGGGCCGGCGGCGGACGAGAACACCGGCGACGGCGAGATCCCGGTGCCGGTCCTCAAGCCCAGGCTGCGCCTGCTGCTCGACGAGGAGCCGCCGCCGAAGTACGTCAGCTTCCCGCTGGCCCGGGTGGCGCACCGCGACGAGGTCTACGCCCGCACCCCCTTCGAGCCACCGTGGCTGCGGGTGGCGCCGGGGAGCGCGCTCTACGAGCTGTGCCTCGGCGTCGCCTCGCGGCTGCGGGAGAAGGCGGCCTTCCTCGCCGATCAGGTGCGATCCCCCTCGTCGGCGGCCCGCGTGCCGCAGCTCCTCGAGACGAAGGCCCTGGTGCACGCCCTGGTCGGCGGGCTGCCGGCCTTCGAGGCGGCGCTGCGCGCCGGCGCCTCGCACCCGTTCCCCCTCTACCTGACCCTCTGCTCGGTGCTGGGGCACGTCGCCGGGCTGGGCCGCGCCCTGGTGCCGCCGGTGCTCGAGCCCTACGACCACAACGATCTCGCCGCCACCTTCGGGCAGGTGCGCGCCGCCCTGTTCCAGGCGCTGGAGGAAGGGGTGTCCGAGGCGTACACGGCCTATCCCTTCGCCTTCGCGGACGGCGGCTTCCACCTCCTCTTCGATCCTGATTGGGAGAGCCGGGCGCTGATCCTCGGCGTGCGGGCGCCCGCCGGCGCCGCCGAGCCGGAGATGGCGGCGTGGGTGGCCGCCAGCCTGATCGCGGCCCGCTCCAAGATCACCGGGCTGCGCGACCGGCGCATGGTGGGCGCCCGCCGCAAGCGCCTCGAGGCGGATACCGACCTGGTGCCGTCGCGCGGCGTCACCCTCTACTCGCTGTCCGTCGATCCCGAGCTCATAACGCCGGGCGAGGAGCTGGAGATCCGCAACCCCGACGACCGCGCCGAGCGGCGGCCGCAGGAGATCCTCCTCTACGTGAGAAACAGGTGAACCGTATGTTCCTGATCGATCAGCTCCAGGAGCTCTACCGCGAGGTCCTGCGCCTGCGCGAGCGGGTGGCCAAGGGGACCTGGGTGTTCGACGACGGCGAGCGCGCCGCCGACCCGGGCGCCGACGCCTCGCCCAGCGCGGTGTGGCGGTCCCTGGTGTCGCTGCTGGAGCGGCAGGCCCTGGACGCCGGGCGCGGCGGCGGCGACTTCGCCGTCGAGCTCTATCGCCGCGCCCAGTACGCCATGGCCGCCCTCGCCGACGAGGTGTTCCTCCACCTCGACTGGCGAGGGCGCGAGGCCTGGCGGGAGCACCTGATCGAGACCCGGCTGTTCGGCTCCCACCGCGCCGGCGAGGAGCTGTTCGAGCGCATCGAGGAGCTGCTGCGCGACCGCGACGTCGTCTACGCCGAGCTCGGCCGCGTCTATCTCATGGTCCTCGGCCTGGGATTCCAGGGCAGGTTCCGCGGCCGCGAGGACGCCGCGCGGGAGCTCGAGGGCTACCGGCGCCGGCTGTTCCACTTCGTCTTCGGCCGCGACCCGGAGGCCCTGCGCGGGCGGGAGCGGCTGGTTCCCCAGGCCTACGCCGCCACCCTCGTCGAGGGCGCCGGCGGCACGCTCCCTCACCTGCGGCCCTGGCTGTGGGCGATCGGCATCCTGCTCGCCCTCTGGCTCGCCGGCTCCCACCTGCTCTGGCGGCACACGATCCGCGACCTCAAGCCGATCGTCGGCGAGATCCTCGACGCCGGCGCGCGGGCGGAGGCGGCGCCATGAGCGGCCTGCAGCCCTTCTGGCCCTACGCCCTGGCCGTGGTGCTTCTCCTGGCGCTGGTCATCCTCGTGCTGCTGGTGCTGCTGCTCCGGCGCTCGGCCCGGACGTCGCGCTTCGCGGACGCCGAGGAGGAGCCCGCGGCGGAGAAGCCTGCCGCCGCAGAGCCCGCGGAGCCCGCCGCGGCCGAGGAGGCGGCGCGCGCCGCCGGGCTGCGCCGGGTCTTCTCCCGCGCGGCGCGGGACCTCGACCGCAATGCTCCGGGAGGGCGGCACGCGATCCCCCTCTTCGTGCTCGCCGGCGCCGCCGGCTCCCGCCCCGCCGATCTCCTCGCCGGCGCCGGGCTGGACATGCCGTTGGGCGAGCCGGTGGAGGCGGGGCTCGATCTCGGCGACGGGCGCGGCTTCTGGTGCTTCGACCGCGGCATCGTCCTCGACCTCGCCGGCGAGCAGGTGCTGCGGGCGGACGGCGGGGGCGCCGACGAGCGCGGCTGGCGCACGGCCCTCCGCCTGCTGCAAAGGATGCGGCCGAAGCGGCCGGCGGACGGCATCGTCCTCACCCTGCCGTGCGCCGAGCTGCTGGCGGCGGCGCGCCGGGAGCAGGCGCAGGCCGAGCTGGCGGACCGCGCCGGGCGCCTCTACCGCAAGCTCGGCGGCGCGCAGCGGCAGCTCGGCTTCCGCCTGCCGGTGTACGTCCTCGTCACCGGCTGCGAAAAGCTGCCCGGCTGCACCGGCTTCTGCGCCTCCCTGACGCCCGCCTCGCGCCGGGAGATGCTGGGCTGGTCGAGCCCCTACGCGGCCGACGCCGCCTACCGTCCCGCCTGGGGCGAGGAGGCGTTCGCGGCCCTCGGCGGCCGGCTCGAGGACCTGGAGATGGAGGTCTACGCCGCCGGCGGCGACGGCGCCGAAGAGGTCTTCCTGCTCTCCGAAGCGGTGAGCTCCCTGCAGCCGCCGCTGCAGATCTACCTCGACCACCTCTTCAAGCCGAGCGCCCTGAGCGAGGCCCTGATCCTGCGCGGCGTCTACCTCTGCGCCCAGCCGCCAGCCGAGCCCGCCGCGAGCCCGGCGCCCGGCGGCGCGGCGCCCGCGGCGACCGTCTTCCTGCGCGACCTGCTCGACGAAAAGGTGTTCGCGGAGTCCGCGCTGGCGCGGCCGACGGCGCAGACCGCCCTGTCGAGGAACCGCGCCGTGCGCATCGCCCGCTGGTGCACCGCGGGCGCCGCCCTCCTGCTCGTCGGCGGCCTGCTCTGGGGCGGCACCAACCTGCGGCGCGACCACGACCTGATCCTGCCGTTCCTGGAGCAGACGCTCGGCCACCTGCGCGCCGAGCGCCTGCAGCCGCACGAGCAGCTCGCCGACGCCGACCTGGAAGCCTGGGCCCTGCAACTGCTCGCGGGCATGGCGCGGCTCGACTTCAACCACTTCGGCTCCGTGACGGTGCCCAGCTCGTGGCTCAGCCCCTTCAACCGCCGGCTGGAGGAGGCCCTCTCGCAGTCGTTCAACGAGGTGATCCTGCGGGCGATCCGGCTGGAGCTGGAGGAGGAGGCGCGCAACCGCGTCGAGGAGGCGAGCCTGCGGGAGCTGGCGACGGGCGCGCCGCCGGAGGGCGCCGCGCCGCTGCCGGTCGGCGGCATGTCCGAGCTGCAGCAGCTCCAGCGCTACGTCATGGGGCTGCGGACGATCGAGCAGAACGGCGGCAGGTTCAACAGCCTGCGCAGCTCCGGCGACCTCGAGTCGCTGGCCGCCCTGGTGGGCTCCACCTTCGGCAAGCGGCTGCCCGAGAGCTTCTTCCGGCACGCCGAGCTGTACCGGCAGGCCCTGCGCAACGCCCGCTACGAGGAGTTCCAGCCGGCGGCTTTCCGCGCCGCGGCGGCGCCGCGGGCCGAGGAGCTGGCGGGCAGCCTGTTCGCCGCCCTGCTGCGCCGCAATCCGCTCGACGCCCGCCTGGAAGCCGTCGCCGCGCGGCTGCAGCAATTGGCCTGGCGTTGGCCGGAAGGCGGCGATACCGAGCCGTTCGCCGACCTGGTGCGGCGGCTGGACGAGATCGAGGTCCTGCTCTCGCGGCCCGACCTCGAGTACGCGTTCCGCCGCGAGTTCAATCTCGGCCCCGCCTTCAACGGCGTGGTCGCCGCCATGGGCGAGTCGGCCTTCTTCGGGCCCGACGCGGCGCGCCGGGTGAGGGAATCGGGGGCGGCGGCGTGGAGCGAGCTGCAGATGCGGCTGGCCTCCCGCAGCTCCTCCCTCACCGGACCGGTGCTGCAGGTCGTCGGCGGCCGCGCCGAGATGCAGCTCTCCTCCGACACCCTGCTGCTCAAGACCGCCCTGCGCACCTTCCTCGGCCAGGAGTTCGTGGCGCCGGCCGCCGGGGCGGACCGGCTGTGGGTCGAGATGCCGCCCGGCAGCCGCCTGGTCTGGGACGCCTCCCGCCTGGGCCGCGCCGTCGCCGCGGCGCAGGCCTACGAGCGCTTCCAGAGCAAGAGCCTCGGCCTCTTTCCCGCCGAGCTGCGCGACGCCATCGACGGCGTCGCCCGGGAGCGCACGCGGGCGCAGATGATCGGCCTGGTGGCGGAGGCCGAGAGGTTCGAGGCGGCGCCGCCGGCGGTCTCCGCCAGCCTCTCCGAGCAGCAGTTGCAGCGCGAGGTGGCGAGCTTCCAGGCCGCCGCCGCGCCGCTGGGCGACGTGCTGGGGGCCTTCGGCCGCCTGCGCTTCGAGGACGCCCGCCGCGGCGCCGCGAGTGCCATGACCTGGGAGGCCTTCCGCCTGCTCCAGCAGACGGACCGGCTGCTCGCCGCCGACGAGCCCTACCGGCCGAGCCAGGGGAGCTTCGCCTGGTGGGACGGCTCGCGGCCGGCCTCTCCCGCCGCCTGGGGAGCGCGCGATCCGGCCGAGGTCGCCGCCTATCTCGACGCCACGCGGTCGCGGGTGACCCTGCTCGCCCGCGGCTACGCCCAGCCGGCGCTCGCCTGGCTCGCCGCCAGCGGCGGCGCGGAGGGCCGGCCGGAGGTGCGCACCCTCGCCCTCAAGTGGCAGGGCATCCTCGACGACCTCGGCGACTACGAGGCCAAGAAGCCCGGCAACTCGCTGGCGGCCCTGGAGGACTACATCACCGCCGGCATGACCAAGGTGGGCACCGCCGACTGCGCCGCCGCGGCGGCGGGCGCCACGGCGCGCCCCTCCGCCTTCTTCGCCGCCAGCCTGCAGGACCTCACCCGCCGGCTCTCGGGGCGCTGCTACAACCTCGCCGCCGACCAGGCCGCGGCCCGCTACGCCGAGATCGCGCGCTTCTTCAACCAGCGGCTCGCCGGCCGCTATCCCTTCGCCGAGGCGCCGCCGGCGCCCGGCGATCCGGAGGCCGACCCGGAGGACGTGCGCGGCTTCTACAAGCTGTTCGACGCCAGCCAGGCGATGATCCGATCGCTGCCTGCCGGCGGCGACCGCCTGACCGCCTCCTTCCGCGCCGTCCGCGGCTTCGCCGACGACATGGCGCGGGTGCGCGAGCTGTTCGCTCCCTTCCTCGACGCCGCCAAGCCCGAGCCGGTCCCCTCCTTCGACGTCGAGGCGAGCTTCCGCGTCCTGCGCGAGCGCGAGGCCGGCGGCAACCAGATCATCGACTGGACGCTGGCGATCGGCGGCCACGCGGTGCGCGGCCGCGACCAGGAGCGCAAGCTGCGCTGGACGCTCGGCGAGCCGGTGCGCATCGAGCTGCGCTGGGCGAACGACGCGCCCAGCGTGCCGGTGCTGCTGGCGCCGCACGCCGGCGCCGCGGTGCGCGACCGCACCATCGTCTACGAGTACACCAACCGCTGGGCCCTGCTCGCCGCCCTCGCCGATCACCGCGCGGCGGCCGAGGACCTGCCGGCCTACGACGACGTCGAGCCGGTGACGCTGGCGCTCGCCGTCAACACCCGGCCGGCCGCCGGCGGGCCTCCCGCCGACGTGCCGACGCGGGTCTTCCTGCGCCTCGCCGTGCTGGCGCCCGGCACGACGAAGAGCCTCGATCCGCCCCGCTTCCCGGCGCGCGCGCCGCGCCTGGACGAGGTCTTCGCGGAGGACGCGCAATGACCCTGCCCGCCGCCACCGCCGCCTCGCCGCAGGACGGCCTCGAGCCGCTGCTCGCGCCGATCTCCGCCGAGCGGCCCGCCGGCGAGCCGCTGCGCTTCGACCCCGTCTACGACGAGATCAGGAAGCTGCGCGAGGAGGACGATCCGAGCCTGCCCCAGGGCGTCTGGCAGCGGGGGCTCAAGCGCGCCGACTGGCGCGGCGTGGCGGACCTCTGCGCCGCGGCGCTGGCCGGCCGCAGCAAGGACCTGCAGATCGCCGCCTGGCTCGCCGAAGCCTGGATCCACCTGCAGGGGTTCGCCGGGCTGGAGAAGGGCCTGCGGCTCCTCGCCGGCCTCTGCCGCGGCTTCTGGGACGAGCTCTACCCGCCGCTCGAGGAGGGCGGCGCCGAGGCGCGGCTGGCCCCCATCCAGTGGGCCGTCGACAAGCTCGCGCCGCCGGTCAAGCGGATCCCCGTCAGCGCGCCCGCCGGCGAGGAGGCGGCGGCCTACGGCTGGCAGGATTGGGAGTCCGGCCTCTACCTCGCCAACCTTGCCAAGGTCAACGCCGCGGCGGCGGCCGGCGCCCAGGAGCGCGGCATGGTGCCGCAGGCGAAGTTCCTGGTCAGCGTCTCGCTCACCCCGGCGCCCTGGTTCGCCGCGCTGGCGCGCGAGCTGGACGGTGCGCTGGCGGCGCTGGAGGAGCTGGACCAGACCCTCCAGGAGCGCTGCGGCGAGGCGGCGGCCCCCAGCCTGACGCCGCTGCGCAGCCCCGTCGTCGCCGTGCGCGCCTTCGTCTCGAAGCTGCTCGACGAGCGCGCCGAGAGCGGCGAGCTGCCCGGCGTCCTGCCGGGGACGGACGCCGCGGCGGACGAGGGAGCGGCGGCCGCCGCCCCCGGCGACGGCGCCTCCTCCGCCGCGCACGTCGCCGGCCGCGCCGAGGCCTACCGCAAGCTGCGGGAAGCCGCCGACTACCTGCTGCGCACCGAGCCCCACAGCCCCGTCCCCTACCTGGTGCGGCGGGCCGTGGCGTGGGGAAACATGAGCCTCGCGGAGCTGCTCGAGGAGCTGCTCCAGAAGAACGCCGATCTCGCCACCATCTATACCTTGCTCGGCATCAAGCGCACGAGCTGAGAGGGATGAAAAGGAGGTGATCCATCCGTAGCGATCCAGGCCGGCAGCACGCAGCAAGACCAACAACGATCAACATCCGCGAAAGGAGCACCTTGTGTCCGAAAGCTACCAGAAGAAACTGAGCCGGATCCGGCCGCCGCGGGTCCAGATCACCTACGACCTCGAGCTGGGGGGCGCCATCCAGAAGAAGGAGCTGCCCCTGGTCGTCGGCATCCTGGCCGACCTCGCCGGCAAGCCGGAGAACCCCCTGCCCCCCGTCAAGGCGCGGAAGTTCGTCGACATCGACCGCGACAACTTCAACGACATCATGGCCTCGCTGGCGCCGCGCCTGGCCTTCGCCGTCGACAACCGGCTGAAGGACGGCGAGGACGGCGGCAAGCTCAACGTCGAGCTGCGCTGCCGCCGCATGGACGACCTGCGCCCCGAGAGCCTGGTGCAGCAGATCGAGCCGCTGCGCAAGCTCTTCGAAGCCCGCCAGCGGCTGAACGACCTGCTCGGCAAGCTCGACGGCAACGACGACCTCGACCTGCTGCTGCAGGACATCGCGGCCAACACCGAGAGCCAGCAGCAGCTCAAGCAGGCCACCACGCCTGATGGAGGGACGACCAATGGCTGACGCGACCCCCGCCCCTGAAGCCCAAGCCGGCGCCGCGGCCGCCGCCGCCGAGACGTCGCTGCTCGACCAGATCATCGCCAAGGGCAAGCTGGCGCGCGACGAGAGCCAGAAGCCGCGCGCCAAGGACCTGGTGGGCGAGTTCGTGCACCAGATCCTCGACGAGGGCATGACCATCAGCCGCGACACCATGGCGATGATCCAGGCCCAGATCGCCCGCATCGACGAGCTGATCAGCCTGCAGCTCAACGAGATCCTGCACCACCCGGACTTCCAGAAGCTGGAGGCCTCCTGGCGCGGCCTCCACTACCTGGTGATGAACACCGAGACCGGCACCCGCCTCAAGCTGCGCCTGCTCTGCGTCACCAAGCAGGAGCTGTTCAAGGACCTCGACCAGGCCGCCGAGTTCGACCAGAGCAGCCTGTTCAAGAAGGTCTACGAGGAGGAGTACGGCACCTTCGGCGGCAATCCCTTCAGCCTGATGATCGGCGACTTCGAGTTCGGCCGCCACCCGCAGGACATGGCGCTGCTGGAGAAGATCGCCGGCGTCGCCGCCGCCGCCCACGCGCCGTTCATCGCCGCCGCCTCGCCCCGCCTCTTCGACATGGACGGCTACACCGAGCTGGGCAATCCGCGCGACCTGGCGAAGGTCTTCGAGAGCTCGGAGCTCATCAAGTGGCGGTCGTTCCAGGCCAGCGACGACTCGCGCTACGTCACCCTGGTGCTGCCCCACATCCTGCTGCGCCTGCCGTACGGCCCGGACACCGTGCCCACCGAGGACTTCAAGCTCGTCGAGGACGTCGACGGCAAGGACCACGGCAAGTACCTGTGGGGCAACCCGGCCTACGCGCTCGGCCAGCGCATCACCAACGCCTTCGCCCTCTACGGCTGGTGCGCCGCCATCCGCGGCGTCGAGGGCGGCGGCATGGTGCAGGGGCTGCCGACCCACACCTTCAAGACCGACGAGGGCGACATCGCCCTCAAGTGCCCGACGGAGATCGCCATCACCGACCGCCGCGAGAAGGAGCTCGACACCCTCGGCTTCATCTCGCTCTGCCACTGCAAGGGCACCGACTACGCGGCCTTCTTCGGCGGCCAGACGACGCAGAAGCCCGGCACCTACGACACCGACGCGGCCAACGCCAACGCCCGCATCTCGGCGCGGCTGCCCTACATCCTCGCGGCCTCCCGCTTCGCCCACTACCTCAAGGTGATCTGCCGCGACAAGATCGGCAGCTTCCAGACCAAGGACGGCCTCTCCCAGTTCCTCAACCGCTGGATCCTCACCTACGTGCTCGGCACCGACGAGGCCGGCCAGGACATCAAGGCGCAGTATCCGCTGCGCGAGGCGCGCATCGACGTCTTCGACGTCCCCGGCAAGCCCGGCGCCTACCGCGCCGTGGCCTTCCTGCGGCCCCACTTCCAACTCGAAGAGCTGACCGCCTCGATCCGGCTGGTGGCCGAGCTGCCGCCGCCCGCGGCGGCGTGAGCTCATTGACCTGACGGAGGACAGACACTATGGCGAGCAACATGTACATCAAGTTCGAAGAGCCGGCCATCGAGGCCGGCAGCACGGCCGGCAAGCACGAGAAGGAGATCGAGGTGCTCTCCTGGAGCCACGGCTTCTCGCAGCCGACCAGCCCCACCCGCAGCACCGCCGGCGCCGGCACGGTGGAGCAGGCGAACCACTCGAACATCACTTTCACCAAGTACCTCGACGCCGCCACCCACTCGCTGCTCAGGTACTGCTGGAGCGGCAAGCAGATCGGCAAGGCCACGCTCACCTGCTACCGCGCCTCGGGCGACGAGAAGAACACCCCCGTCGAGTACCTCAAGGTGATCATGGAGCACGTCATCATCGCCAACTACAGCGTCTCCGGCGGCCCCGGGGACATCCCCGTCGAGAACGTCTCCCTCGACTACGGGATCGTGCAGTACAACTACGTCGACCAGAAGTCCGCCGACGGCACGGGAGACGGCAACAAGCCGGCCAAGCACGACCTGGAGACCCGCACCATCAGCTAGGGCCGGCCATGGGCGAGCGCAAGATCGAGGTCCGGACGCCGCTGTTCGATCGCTTGGTCGACCGCGACCCGCGGCTCCGGCGGGAGGTGCGCCCGATGCGCACGCTCGACCGCCGGGGCCTCAGGGAGTCGGTGCGCCGGGAGCTGGAGCTGCTGTTCAACACCCGCTGCCCCTTCCCGGCGCACCGCCTCGCCGGCCGCGCGCCCTCGGTGATCGACTACGGCATCCCCGACTTCTCGACCTTCTCGCCGCGCAGCTTCGAGGACCGCGAGCGGCTAGCCGACCTGCTGCGCCGCGCCGTCGAGGCCTTCGAGCCCCGCCTCGCCGACGTCCACGTCTACGTCGAGCCCCTCCCCGGAGAAGACCTCGCTCTCTCCGGCCGCATCGAGGCCGTCCTGCTCGCCGATCCGGTGCCCGAGCCCGTATCGTTCGACACCGTCCTGCAGATGCGGGAGGGCAAGGTGGAGGTCCATGCCGGCGCCTAGCGACGACTTCCTGCGCTATTACCTGGAGGAGCTCTCCTACCTCCGCCACATGGGCGAGCGGTTCGCCCGCGCCTATCCCAAGGTGGCGGCGCGCCTGGAGCTGCAGGCCGACGAGTGTCCCGACCCGCACGTCGAGCGCCTCATCGAGTCCTTCGCCTTCCTCACCGCGCGCATCCAGCGCGATCTCGACAGCGACTTCCCGGAGATCGCCGCCGAGCTGCTCGACGTCCTCTATCCCCACTATCTCAACCCCGTCCCCTCGATGGCCGTGGCGCGGTTCGATTTCGATCCCGAGCAGGGCAAGCTCACCTCCGGCCTCGAGATCCCCCGCCATACGCCGCTCTTCGCCCATGCCGAGCACGGGGCGCTCTGCCGGCTGCGCACCTGCTACCCGGTGACCCTGTGGCCCGTCGAGGTGACGGCGGCCGAGATGGAGACGCCGGATAACTTCGAGTTTCTCGCCGGCGCGCCCGACGTCGCCGCCGTGCTGCGGCTGCGCCTGGAGTCGCGGGCCGATCCCTTCGACGTGCTCGGCGTCGACCGGCTGCGCTTCTTCCTCCACGGCGATCCCGTCCTGGTGAGCCGGCTCTACGAGCTGCTGCAGGACGCCGTGCGGCGGGTGGCGGTGCTCCCCGAGGGCGCCGCGGCGCCGCGCTACCTGGGGCCCGGAGCGGTGCGGCCCGTAGGCTTGGCGGAAGACGAGGAAGTGATCCCGTTTCCCCGCCACTCCCACCCCGCCTACCGCCTGCTGCAGGAGTACTTCACCTTCCCGGAGAAGTTCCACTTCGCCGACGTGCGCGGGCTCCGCGGCCAGGCCGCGGGAGAGAAGCTGGACCTGCTCTTCCTCCTCGACCGCGTGCCGCGGCGGCTCGTCCTCACCCCGGAGACCTTCGCGCTCGGCTGCACCCCGGTGGTCAACCTCTTCCGCAAGACCAGCGAGCCGATCCGCGTCGACCACCGCCAGCTCGAGTACCCGCTGGTCGCCGACACGCGCCGGGAGAAGACCACCGAGATCCATTCCATCGTCTCCGTCTCGGGCTCCTCGAATCCGGCCGACGGCGCGCGCGCCTACGCGCCGTTCTACTCCTTCACCCACGCCATGGCGCTGGGGGGCCAGAAGGCCTTCTGGCACGCGCGCCGCGTGCCGAGCCGGCACCCCGACCTCACCGGGACCGACCTGCTGCTGTCGTTCCGCGACCTCGACTTCCAGCCCGCCCGGCCGCCCGACGAGGTGGTGTTCGCCCACCTGCTGTGCACCAACCGCGCGCTCGCCGGCGAGCTGCCGGCCGGCGCGCTGCTGCAGACCGACGAGACCCTGCCGGTGCGCCGCATCGTCTGCCTGAAGAAGCCCACCCGGCCGGTGGATCCGCCGCTCGGCGGCCAGACCCTGTGGCGCCTGGTCTCGCACCTGTCGCTCAACTATCTGTCGCTGGGCGACGGCGAGGAGAGCCTGCCGGCGCTGCACGAGATCCTCGGCCTCTACTGCCCGCCGGAGACGACCGCCGCCCGCCAGCAGATCCAGGGCATCCGCCGCATGTCCCACCGCCCGGTGGTCCGCCGCCTGGGCGGCGAGGCGTGGAAGGGCTTCTGCCGCGGCACCGAGGTCACCCTGCTCTTCGACGAGAGCTCCTACGTGGGCAGCAGCGCTTTCCTGCTCGCCGCGGTGCTCAACCAGTTCCTGGCGCTCTACGCCTCCACCAACTCGTTCACCCAGCTCGTCGTCCAGCGGCTCGGCCGCGAAGGGGAATGGAAGCGATGGCCACCTATGGCTGGCGCCAGGATCGTCCTGTAGCCGACGGCCTCTTCGCGGAAGGCCACCGCTTCGCCTTCCTGCAGGCGGTGCGCCTGCTGGAGGACCTCTTCCCGGCGAGGACGCCGCCCGCCGAGGGCGTCGATCCGCGGCGCGAGGTGGTGCGCTTCCGCTCGAAGGTGCGCCTGGACTACCCGGCGGGCGACGTCGAGGAGGTGCGCGCTCCCGTCGACGGCGAGCCGGCCGAGATGACCGTCAATGTCCTCGGCCTCGCCGGCGTGCTGGGACCGCTGCCGCCGCCCGTCGCCGAGCTGATCCTCGAGCGCTCCTTCCGCGGCGACACGGCGCTGCGCGAGTTCCTCGACATCTTCAACCACCGCCTGCTCTCGCTGCTCTACCGGGCGCGCAAGAAATACCGCCCGGCGCTCGATCCGCGCTCCCCGGACCGCGGGCGGGTGGCGCGGGTGCTCTACAGCCTCGTCGGCCTGGGCACGCCGCGGCTGCCCGGCCGCCTGGGCCTGCCGGACCGCTCGCTGCTCCCCTACGCGGGGCTCTTCGTCAACCGGCCGCGCTCGACGGTGGGGCTGGTGCGCCTGGTCGAGGACTGCTTCGGCGTGCCGGCCGCGGTGACCCCGTTCCAGGGCCGCTGGCATCTCCTCGACGAGGAGGACGTGACGCGCCTCGGCGACAGCGGACAGAACCGCGCGCTCGGCGGCGGCGCCGTCCTCGGCCGGCGGATCTGGGACCAGCAGGCGGGCTTCGAGCTGCGCCTGGGGCCGCTGCCGCTCGCCTCCTTCCTCTCCTTCCTGCCCACCGGCAAGGCCTTCCGGCCCCTGGCCGCGGCCGTGCGCTTCTACGGACGGGAAGAGGTGGGCTTCAGCTTCCGCCTCACGCTGGCCGCCGCGGAGGTCCCCGAGCTGCGCCTCGACCGCGGCGCTTTCCTCGGCTGGACCTCCTGGCTCAAGACCCGGCCGGCCGCGGCCGACGACTCGCAGGTGCGACTGGTGGCGAAGACATGAGCAGCGAGCTGCGCATCCTCATCGAAAAGCTCAACCCGATCTGCAAGCGCGGGCTGGAGACCGCCGCCGCCCTCTGCGTGGCGCAGACCCACTACAACGTCGAGGTGGAGCACCTGCTGCGCAAGCTGCTCGACCTGCCGGCGACCGACCTCGGGCCGGTGCTGCGCTACTACGCCGTCGACGCCGGCGAGCTGTCGCGCCAGCTCGATCTGGCGGTGGAGAAGTTCGACCGTGGCAACAGCCGCACCCCCGCCATGTCGCCGCAGATCCTGCAACTGCTGCGCGAGGCGTGGCTGCTCTCCTCGCTCCACCTGGGCTCGCCGGCGGTGCGCTCCGGCGCCCTGCTGCTGGCGCTCTACGAGGACGAGTCGCTGCGCGGCACCATCCATGAGTCCTGCCCGCTGCTGGCGAAGATCCCGCGCGAGTCGCTGCGCGACACCATCCGCGAGCTGATCCGCGAGTCCGCCGAGGAGACCGCCGCGCCCGCCGGCCCCGGAGCCGCCGCGCTGGCGCCCGCCACCGCCG
>JBKPTH010000016.1:0-1631 GCA_046765915.1 Acidobacteriota bacterium
GGGTGGAACGAGAGTCGCAGTTGTGCGCTACACTCTGTCATCGGGGGCGCTCCTCGGCTTTGGATCGTAAGTTCTTAGCCGACTACGATTTAACCGAGTTTCGCCCCCTTTGTCATCCCCCCTCGTGAATAATCCAGGCTAAAGGACGCCAAGGACTCCAAGGACAGCAAGGACCTGCACCGAGAGGGACTTTGTCGGGAATTGTCCTTGGCGTCCTTGGTGTCCTTGGTGTCCTTGTTCTCAGCCCTGCCCTAGCGCCCGGGAATTTTTAGGCTGGCCCTGGCCGTTATCGGGGTCCCGAGGGTTCCTTCCGAGGCGCCGCACCGGCCGCAAAAGGGTCAAATTGGGTTCTGAACCGGCCCTAGACATCTCCGGCCGGTTCTGGCAGACTATGTATCCTTCTCCTCGGGCGTCCTTCGTGCCGGGACGCTCCCGTTGGGCTCCCTGAAAGCTGGTCGACCGCGAAGGAAGGGGCTTTACACGATCCGGGGGAGGATGTAGGATCGCACGGTTTGACCGTCGGAAACGCCCAGGGCATCGGCCTCGGGGGTTTCCATCGGTGTCTCATGCCCACGTGGCTCAGGGGTAGAGCACTTCCTTGGTAAGGAAGGGGTCACCGGTTCAAATCCGGTCGTGGGCTCCAGGAAACGGCCTCCCGCGAGGCCGCCCGGACAAGCCAAAGACGTTGTTCTCGATAACAAACACCGGTTCAGGAGGCATCTGACAGCGCCATGGGCAAGGAGAAGTTTCAGCGCAACAAGCCGCACGTCAACATCGGCACCATCGGTCACGTCGATCACGGCAAGACGACGCTGACGGCGGCGATCACCAAGGTTCTGGCGAGCAAGGGGCTGGCGGACTTCGTGGCTTTCGATCAGATCGACAAGGCGCCGGAGGAGCGCGAGCGAGGCATCACCATCGCCACCGCGCACGTCGAGTACCAGACCGACAAGCGCCACTACGCGCACGTCGACTGCCCGGGCCATGCCGACTACGTGAAGAACATGATCACCGGGGCGGCGCAGATGGACGGCGCGATCCTGGTGGTGTCGGCCGCCGACGGCCCGATGCCGCAGACGCGCGAGCACATCCTGCTGTCGCGCCAGGTGGGGGTGCCGTACATCGTCGTGTTCATGAACAAGGTGGACATGGTGGACGATCCGGAGTTGCTGGATCTCGTCGAGCTGGAGCTGCGCGAGCTGCTGTCCTCCTACGACTTTCCGGGCGACGACATCCCGATCATCCGCGGCTCGGCGCTGAAGGCTTTGGAGAGCGGCGATCCGGCGAGCGAGTCGGGCAAGCAGATCATGGAGCTGATGGACGCGGTGGACTCCTACATTCCGGTGCCGGAGCGGGCGATCGACAAGGACTTCCTGATGCCGATCGAGGACATCTTCTCGATCTCGGGGCGCGGCACGGTGGTGACGGGTCGGGTGGAGCGGGGCATCGTCAAGGTTGGGGACGAGGTAGAGATCGTCGGCATCCGGGACACGGCGAAGACGATCGTGACCGGGGTCGAGATGTTCAAGAAGCTGCTCGACCAGGGCCAGGCGGGGGACAACATCGGCGTGCTGCTGCGGGGTACGAAGAAGGACGACGTGGAGCGGGGTCAGGTGCTGGCGAAGCCGGGC
>JBKPTH010000017.1:0-50967 GCA_046765915.1 Acidobacteriota bacterium
CGGCCGGGCGGACGGTCCGCGGCCGCGGCGAGCGCGGCGCGGCCTGCGCCGCCGCCACCGTGCGCACCGTCTCCGGCAGGCTCTCGGCGAGCTGCTGCCAGCTCGGCGTGTCCTCGGGCTTGGGCAGCACTTCCAGGGCGCCGCGCCGCATCGCCTCGAAAGCGGTCTGCATCTGGTTGCGGTTGGCGCGCGAGGAGAGGACGACGATCGGCGTCGGCCGCACGGCCATGATGCGCTCCGTCGCCTCGTAGCCGTCCAGCACCGGCATCTGGAGGTCCATCACGATGACGTGCGGCTGCAGGTCGATCACCGCCTGCACGGCCTGCTCGCCGTCCTCCGCCTCCCCCACCACGCGGATGTCGCGCGTGCGGGAGAAGAAGCGCCGCAGCACCGCCCTCACCGAGGGGGAGTCGTCGACCAGGAGGACGCGGATCACGGGGACTCCGGCGGTCGGAGAGCATCCAGTGGGTCGTGGATTTCGGAGGGGCCTGCGCTTCGAGACCTCACCCCCTGGCCCCCTCTCCATCGAAGATGGAGAGGGGGGACGATTCCGAACGGATAGAGGAGGTAGGGTGCGCTGTGCCAATCCTCATCTTCATTCCCCCTCTCCAGCTCCGCTGGAGAGGGGGCCAGGGGGTGAGGTCTCGAAGGGCAGGCCCGCCCGGAGTCCAAGGCGCCCCTCATCGCCCGCTACCGCCCAGCCGCCGCACCAGATCCACCAGCTCGCCGGCGTCCAGGCCCTGCTTGGTGAGGTAGGCGTCGGCGCCGGCCTTGAGGCCGCGCAGCCGGTCCTCCGGCCGGTCGCGGGTGGAGACGACGACGATGGGGAGCTGGGCGAAATTCTCCATGCTGCGGAGCTGGGCCGTCAGCTCGAAGCCGTCGATGCGCGGCATCTCGATGTCGGTGACCACGCAGTCGAAGCTCTCCTCGGCGAGCAGCCAGAGGGCCTCCTCGGCGTCGCTGGCGGCGGAGACGTGGAAGCCCGCGTCCTCCAGCAGGCGCCGCTCCATCTCGCGGGTGACCAGCGAATCGTCCACCAGCAGCACCCGCACCCGCCGCACCGCCACCTGCGGCCGCGCGGCCGGCAGGGCGCGCAGGTACTCGCGCTGCGCCAGCACCGAGGGCGAGAGCACGCCCACCGGCTCGCCGGAGGCGAGCAGGGCCACGCCTTCGAGCAGCCGGTCCGTCGGCGCCCGGCGGGTGATCGGCCGCACCAGCACCTCCTGCTCGCCTTCCACCCCGTCCACGGCGAGCGCCAAAGGCTGGCCCGAGACCACGCCCTCCAGCAGGAGCTGATCCTCGCCCACGGGCTGGCCGTAGATGCGCGCCAGCGGCACGAAGGGGATGAGCCGGCCGGCGAGCGTCGCCAGGGTGCGGCCGTCCCGCTCGACGATGGACGCCGCGCCGAGCCGCGTGGCGCGGCGTATCACGGAGGCGGGCAGGGCGATCTTGAGCTGCCCCACCCGCAGCAGCATCACCGATTCGCCGCGGCGGGCCACCGGCACCTCGACGGTGAACGTCGTGCCGTGCCGCGGCTCGGTGTCGACGAACACCTCGCCGCCCACCCGCGCCACGGCGTTCGCCACCACGTCGAGGCCGACGCCGCGGCCGGAGGTTTCCGAGACCTGCTTGCGGGTGGAGAATCCCGGCGCGAAGAGCAGGCGCAGCGCCTCCTTCTTGCCCATGCCGGCGGCGGCGCCGGCATCCACCAGGCCGGAGGCGACCGCCTTCTGGATCACCCGCGCGACGTCGATGCCGCCGCCGTCGTCGGCGATCACCAGCCGCACCTTCGGACCGCTGGCCTCGGCCTTGATGCGGATGCGCCCCGCCCGCGGCTTGCCGCGGGCCTCGCGCACTTCTGGCGACTCGATGCCGTGGTCCACGGCGTTGCGCACCAGGTGCACCAGCGCCTCCTCCAGCTCGCGCGCAATACGGCGGTCGAGGCGCGTCTCCTCGCCTTCGAGGTCCACCTCGACCTCCCGCCGCAGCGAGCGCGCCAGCTCGCGGGCATGCCGGGCGAAGGAGAGCAGGAAGCCCCGCAGCGGCTGGAGCTGCAGCGAGAGCATGGTCTCGAGCTGCTCCTCCGCGGCGCGGATGAGCCGGCGCTGCCCGCCCTCCAGCTCCACGCCCACCCGGCGCAGCATGGTGGCGAGCACGGCCAGCACCTGCTTCGGCGACGGCTCGTGCAGGCCCTCCTCCGCCAGCCGGGCGAGATCGTAGATGCGGTCGCTCACCTGTCGGCCGGCGATCGCCATGATGCGCACCTGCGTCGCCCGTTCGGCCACGGCGTCGAGCGCGGCGGCGTCCACGCGAACGTCGGCGGCGGCGGGGGCTGCGGGCTTGGTGGGGCCGGAAGGACCTGTCTTCGTAGGGGCGGGGCTTGTCCCCGCCCCCTCGGCCCGGGCGGGGACAAGCCCCGCCCCTACGTCGGGTTTGGGCGGTGCGGGCACGACGTCGGGTTTGGGCGGCGGCGGCGCGGCGGGTGCCGGGCTGTCTCCCGCCGCCAGGGCCTGGAGCTGCTGCACCAGCTCGGCGTCCACGGTCGGCTCCTCGCCGCGGGAAACCGCTTCCACAAGGGAGGTCAGCTCGTCGACCACGCGGGTCAGCAGCGGCGCGACGCCGGAGCGCGTGCCGTGGAGCACCTCTTCCGCCGCGTGGCACAGCTCGGCGAGGGCCGCGATGCGCATCATGCGGCCCGCCCCCTTCAGCGTGTGCAGCTCGCGCCGGGCCTCCACCGCCGACTGCGGGTCGGACTCCAGACGCGGGATGCTGGTGGCCAGCCGCTCCAGCCGGTCGCGGGCTTCCTCGACGAAGAGGGGAACGAGATCGGCGAACTCCGCGTCCACGGCCGCCTCGGGGTCAGATCTTGGTCCAACTGTCCACGTTGACGTCGAGCCCGAGCACTCCCGCCAGCTCGCCGTTCTCGTACACCGGCGAGGCCGCGGTGAAGATGGGCTGGCCGGAGAGCAGCGAGTTGAAGAGCGGCGTCAGCGCGGTATGCCCCTCGCGCACCGCCGCCTTGTACCAGGGCCGCTCGGCGAAGCCGTCGCCGGTCCGCACGGCGGCCGGCACGTCCCGGTCGCCGATGAGCTGGCGGTTCACGGTGAGCGCGTTCTGCTGGCGCTTGCCGTCGAAGAAGTACAGGCACTCGACGTACGGCGTGCGGTGCACCAGGTCCTCCAGCAGCCGCTCGATGGACTCCCAGTTGCCGATCCGGCGCCGCACCTCGCGCGCCCAGGTCTCGGCCATGTGCTTGAGCGAGTGCGGCGAAGAGAGGTGGAACGACTGCGCGAGCATCTGGATCACCAGACCCAGGCGGTTCAGCCGGTCGGCGGTCTCGGTGAACTGCTTCAAGCTGTCCGCCATCCGCTGCACCACCTGGCTGACCTCCTTGAGCGTCAGCACCACCTGGTCCGAGGCGGCGTTCTGCTGCTGCGTGGCGAGGGAGATCTCGCGCGCCACGCGGGCCGTGTCGCTGGACGCGCCGCGCAGGTCCTCGATGGCCGCCGCGGCGGCCTGGGCCCGCTCCAGCACGCGCCCGGCCTCGCCGCTCCCCTCCTCCGTGGCGACGACGGTGGTGCGGATCGAGCCGGCGAACTCGTCGAGCAGGTTGCGCACCGACTCCACGGACTCCTGCGACCGCTGCGCCAGGCGCCGCACCTCCTCCGCCACCACCGAGAAGCGCCGGCCGTGCTCGCCGGCCGCGGCGGCCTCGATGGCGGCGTTGAGCGACAGGATGTGCGTCTCCTGGGCGATCTCGGTGATGAGATCGAGCACGCGGTAGATCTCCTTCGAGCGCGTGCCGAGGATCTCGGCGCGGTTGGCGATGCCGCTGATCCGCTTCTTCACCTCCTCGACGCCGGCGACTCCCTCCTCGACCGCCGCCTGGCCGGCGTTGCCGCTCTCCTCGGCCGCCTGCGCGAGATCGGCCTGCGAGCCGGCGTTGTCGGCGATCTGCGAGGCGGTGCGCGCCAGCTCCTCCATGGCGGCGGTGATCTCCACCACCGAGGCCGCCTGCTGCGAGGAGCCCGAGGCCAGCTCCGATGCGATCTCGTTGACCGAGGCGGCGGCCGAGGCCACCTCGATCGAGCTCGCCTGGATCTGCTGCGCCAGCACGTCGAGGGCGTTGGTGGAGTTGGTGAGCGCCAGGGCCAGGCGGCCGGGCAGCGACTGCGCGTGCTCGGCGCAGTTGACGAGATCGCCGTCGCGCAGGCGGTCCAGGGCCTGCACCAGCGTGCGCTCGATCCCCTCGCGCCGCTTCTCCGCGCCCTCCACCCGCTCGCGCAGGCGCTGCTGCGAGCGATAGACGACGCGCCCGTAGAACGCCAGCGTCGCCGCGGCCAGCAGCAGATAGACCTCGAAGGGCCAGTGCCGCGCGCCTCCTCCCGACGACTCGGCCGCGATCAGCAGCACGAGCCCGGAGACGGCGACGCCGCCCGCGATGAGCAGTCCGGCCAACGCCGGGTTCATCGAATCACTCGCTCGCTTCATCCGCTCCCTCTCCTTCGTCGAGCCGCAGCGCCGCGGGCGGGCATCGCGGGTCCACCACCACCACCGGCAGGCGGCCGTGCACCGCGAGGCCGGCGGACGCTTCCGGCCAGAACCGCCGCAGCACCGGCGCCGGCGGCGTCACCCGCAGATCCTCCACCACGCCGAGGATCTCGTCGGCGGCGAGGGCGTGGCCGCCGAGCGAGATCCGGTAGCCGCCGCGGCGCGACGCCAGGCCTTCGACGTCGGCGCTGGCGATGCCCCACACGCCGCCGGCGCGGCGCAGCAGCAGGAAGCCGCGGGCGTGCGGCACGCTCACGCCTCGCGCCCCAGCGCCTCGAGATCGAGGACGCGCACCACCTCGCCGCCGACCGGCGCCTCGCCCGCCAGCAGGCCGCCGTCGCCGGAGACCATCGTCTCGGCGGCCACGTGCACCACCTCCAGCGCCGCGTCCGCGGCGAGGCCCACCATCTCGCGCGCTCCCGCGGCGCCCACCCACACCACCACGGTCACCGGGAAGGCGGGGTTGGCTCCCGGCGGCGCGTTGATCAGCCGGCCGAGGTTGATCACCGGCAGCGGCTCACCGCCGAACTCCGCCAATCCCTCCAGCTCTCCGGAGGCGCCCGGCAGAGGGTGCACCGTCACGGCGCGCACCACCCGCCGCACCGCCGCGAGCGGCAGGGCGCAGGTGTACTCCCCGGCCCGCACCAGGAGGTGGGTGCCCTCGCGCCGCTCCGTCGTCTCAGAAGGCTCGGTCACGCGCTAGATCCTCGTCCACCCGGTGACGTTGATGTCGATCCCCAGCACCGCCGAGAGCGAGCCGTCGCCGTTGTGCAGCGGCGTGCAGACGGTGAAGCAGGCCTCCGAGTCCTGCATCGACTCGTAGGGCGGGATGAGGGTGGTGCGCCAGTGGCGGGCCACGGCCTTGAACCAGGGCCGGGCGCGCACGTCCGTATCGCGCACCTTCTCGGCGAGGGCCTGCTGGTGGGCGTCGAGCAGCTCCTGATTGAAGCTCAGGGCCAGCGTGCCGCCGTCCAACGCCATCAGGTACCCGAGCTCCACGAACGGCGCGTTGCGCACCAGCCCGTCGAGCACCTTCTCCCTCTCCGGCAGCGAGGCGGTGCCCTCCAACTGCCGCGCCCAGTCCTCCACCAGGTGCTTGAGCGAGCGCGGCGAGTCGAGGTGGAAGGACTGCGCGAGGAGCTGGATCTCCAGGCCCAGCGTGTTCAGGCGGTCGGCGGTGTTCGAGAGATTCTTGAGGCCGGCCGTCATGCGCTGCACCACCAGGCTCACCTCGCGCAGCGTCATCACCACCTCGTCGGAGGCGGCGTTCTGCTGCTGGGTGGCGAGCGAGATCTGGCGCGCCACGCGCGAGGTGTCGGCCGAGGCGCGGCGCAGCTCCTCGATGGCCGCCGCGGCGGCGCGCGAGCGCTCCAGCACGCGCGTGGCCTCCTTGCTCCCCTCCTCCGTGGCGACGATGGTGGCGCGGATCGAGCCCGAGAACTCGTCGAGCAGATTGCGCACCGACTCCACCGACTCCTGCGAGCGCTGGGCGAGGCGGCGCACCTCCTCGGCGACGACGGAGAACCGCCTTCCATCCGCGCCCGCCGCCGCGGCTTCGATGGCGGCGTTGAGCGACAGGATGTGGGTCTCCTGGGCGATCTCGGTGATGAGATCGAGCACCCGGTAGATCTCCTTCGAGCGGGTGCCCAGGGCGTCGGCGCGGCTGGCGATGGCGGAAATGCGCTTCTGCACCTCCTCGACGCCGGTCACCGCCTCGAAGACGGCGGCCGAGCCGGCGTCGCCGCTCGCCTCGGCCCGCGCCGCGAGGTCCGCCTGCCGCGAGGCGTTGTCGGCGATCTGCGACGCCGTGCGCGCCAGCTCCTCCATCGCCGCCGTGATCTCCACCACCGACGCCGCCTGCTCGGAAGAGCCCGAGGCGAGCTCGGTGGAGATCTCGTTCACCGCGTCGGCGGCCGCGGCCACCTCGATCGAGCTGTCCTGGATCTGCTGCGCCAGATGCGACAGGGCGTCGCTCGCCGCGCGCGAGATCTCGGCCAGCCGCGCCGGCAGATCCTGCGCGTGCTCGACGGCGCGCACCAGATCGCCGGCCCCGAGCTGGTCGAACGCCGCGATCAGCTCGCCTTCGAGCTTCGACCAGCGCTGCCGCGCCTCCGGCAGCCGGCGCTCCAGGCGACGGAAGTAGGGGAAGACCCACAGGCCGTACGCGGCCACGCCGGCGGCGCCGAGCGCGAGAAAGACGTTCCGCGGCCACGCCGGGCCGTCCGCGGAGGAGCCGAGCGCCAGGAGGAGATAACCGGCCAGGAACAGCCCGGCGACCAGCAGCCAGCCGGCGAAGGCGTTCCGCGTATCCCGCCTCTCGGCAGCGGCTTCGATCGAAGGTGCTTCCATCCTGGACCTCTCCCGGAGCGGTGTAACTACCGACGGTTTCAGCGCTTTCGCGACTCGAACGTGGCTCGTAGGATAGGCAATTCGCCCCCCCGCCGCAACCCGGAGGCGCGTCCGGACCGTCCTGCGACACCAGTCTTGTTGCAAGTAAACTCAAATTCGGCTATAGAATGCCCTAGATTTCGCTTTCTTTACAGACGCGCAAGGGCTGTAGTCCGAGTCCGTTCTCGGAGTGCGCCCGTTCACGTCCCGCTTTAGGGGATCAATCAGGGAGGCTGTATGAAAAGGAAAGGATTCGTTCTGCTGCTCGTCCTCGCCCTGGCCGCGCCGGCCGCCTATGCCGGCAACGGCCACATGCTCCACGGTGTCGGCGCCGTCAACAGCGCCATGGGCGGCGCCGGCGTGGCGCTGCCCAACGACGCGCTGGGCGCCCTGCTGCTCAACCCGGCCCTGCTCGCCGAGCTCGACGGCAACCGGTTCTCCTTCAGCGCCGAGTACAACACCCAGAAGAACGCCGTCGAGAGCCGCGTCGGCCCCTTCTCCGGCCGCACCGAGGACGACAGCGATCCGGCGCTCATCCCCGCCTTCGGCTGGACCCGCCACAAGGCCGGGACGCGCCTGGGCTACGGCGTCGGCTTCCTCGGGCTCGCCGGCTTCGGCGCCGACTACCGGCAGGACTCGACCAACCCGATCCTCGCGCCCCAGCCCATCGGCTTCGGCCGCGTCTACTCGAACTACCAGTTGATGAAAGTGCCGGCCGTCGTCGCCTGGAAGGTCAACGACTCCTTCTCCGTCGGCGTGTCGCTCAACGCCGCCCGCTCGTCGCTCACCGCCGAGCCCGCCGGCTTCGCCTCCCCCGACTGCTCGGGTCCCCTGGGCCCCTGCTTCTTCCCGCACGTCAATTCCGACAGCGCCTGGGGCTTCGGCCTCGGCGTCGGCGCCTACTACAAGATCAATCCGGCGTTCGCCCTCGGCCTCTCCTACAACACCGAGACGGACTTCGAGGACTTCGAATGGAACTCCGCGGTGGCCAATCCCGGCCTGCCCACCTTCGGCACGCACCGCAAGATCAAGCTCCAGCTCAACACGCCGCCGGTGCTGGTGGGAGGGCTCGCCTTCACGCCCAACGACCGCTGGGCCATCGCCGTGGACGGCAAGTGGATCAACTACGAGAACACCGAGGGCTTCAAGGACACCCTGGGCTTCAAGGACATCACCGTCTTCGACGCCGGCGTCCAGTGGAAGGCCACCGACAGCGTCACGCTGCGCGCCGGCTATAACGTGGCCGAGAACGCGATCCCGGAGGAGCTGACCTTCATCAACGTGCCCGTGCCCGCCATTTTCGAGGACCGCATCGCCGCCGGCTTCGGCATGCGAGCCAACGAGCACCTGATGCTCGACGCCGCCTACTACCACGTCTTCAAGAACAGCATCACCGGCCCGTTCCTCGGCCCCACCGGCCCGGTGCCCGGAACCTCCGTGACCACCGAGATGGAGATGGATTCGATCGTGCTGACGTTCTCGTTCAACTTGTAGGGCCGTCTGCGCCGCGCGAGTCTTTCGTAGGGGCGGGGCTTGTCCCCGCCCCCGGGCCCCCGGGCGACCATACTTGCCGATACAGCTACATCAAGGTATCATTAGGCGATGCGGACGACGGTGACCCTGGACGACGATGTCTACGAGGCGGCGCAGGCACACGCGCAGGCGACGGGCAAACGGCTCGGCCAAGTGCTGTCCGAGATGGCACGGCAGGCGCTCCAACCCTCCGGAAACCGACCCGCGCGTCCGGCGAAGAAAGCTTCTCGATTCCCCGTCTTCGATGTGCCAGCCGGAGCCGGGATGATTACAGCCTCGCGGATCCAGAAAGCCCTGGACGAGGATGGCATCGTCTGAGAACCGCGCCCTGCTGCTAGACGTCAACGCTCTCCTGGCATTGGCTTGGCCAACTCACCAGTTCCATGGCGCGGTCTTAGCTCGTCTCGAGCGGCGCCCGGCACCGCGGTGGGCGACGTGCGCCCTGACGCAACTCGGTTTCGTGCGCCTATCATCCAACCCAAAGGCTGTAGGAGTGCGCAAGACGCCGGCTGAGGCGGTCGCTTTGCTTGCCGAGCTGACCCGCGATAAACAGCATACCTATCTGGAAACTCTGCCGGCGTTGCCTCATACAGCAAACGTGTTCCGTCACCTCTTGGGACATCAGCAAGTGACGGATGCCTATTTGCTCGGTGTCGCGGTAGCCAACGCCGCCACGCTCTTGACGCTCGATCGGCGGTTGGTGCCGCCCGGCACGACGCGCGCGCACCTGGAAGTCATCGAGCCCTGAATCTTCGGGGCGCACGGGGCCGGATCCGGCAGTCTAGCCTCCGCGAATCTACTGGCACCTCGCTCGGGCCATCAAAAGCCCCGCAAGCCTGCGCTGAACACGTCATGTTGCGCCACGTGCTGGTTGTAAGCCTCGATCGCCTCTCGATTCTCCTCCAACCAGGCTTCGCGTTGCCTCCTGGAGACCTTCCGGACCAGGGCTTCCTCCAAAGTGGCGTCAAGATCCACTCCGAGCGCGCGGGCCTTCCCCAGAGATCGCTGTCCGCACTCAGACTCGTGGGCTCCTTGCCGGCTTCCCGGTTGTAAAGAACGTCGTTGGTTGTCGGGCCAAATCTATGGGCGTCCATTTTGCCAGTCTATCCCGTGTCTGGCCGGGAGGCCATGGATTCGATCGTGACTTCCTGGGGGCCGTAGCGGCGGGCCTACGTGCCCGCCGCCCCTCCCAAAGAAGTTTCCGCCCCTTCAGAAACTTCGCTGCCCAAAAGTCCATCGTCGTGGCCGTCCGCCCATCGTGTCTGAAGATGCAACATGACCGAAGTCCCGTGAAGGCTGACCGCGGTCATGCGCAGGATGAAGGGAGTCGCCCTCCACAGGAAGGGGCTCCGCGTCAGCAGACCTCAAGTGGACGGAACTGGCTCAAGGTCTCGATCCAGCACTTTGTCGTACAGCGAGTAGAACCGGAAGTCAGGCTCCGCTTGGCTCTCGTAGAGCTCTTCCGGAATCACTCGACTCGATCATACCAATCCCGGTCTCCGCCTCGGTCTGAAAACATGCCCGAACCAGGGCTCCGACGCTCGCGCCGTTCCAGCACTAGGCTACCGGTACTATTCATGCCGGCTTTTCTTTCTCTAATGGATAAACTTGTCGATTATCTCCACGTATAGTTCGGCTAGCTGAGGGTTGGCACCTGTGTCTGCGCGATGGTACCAACGTACGGCACCGATCGGGGCCGAGCAGTCGGCTGGCCACCCACTATCGATACCAGCGGCGATACGGTGTTCAATATCAGTTGTATCATTGCCATACACTTCGCGGTACTTAGCAAGGTAAGATCCGTAGCTGTAAGGCCGACTCTCAGAATACACTTTGACTGAGCTATCACTAACCAGAGTTGGGAATAGCAGCTTAGAAATCAACATCTTAACGATCAGGTTCAAATCGTCGCCAGTGTCACCCTCGTCCTTACTTGCCGCGACGAGCGGATACCGACATTGACCGCCAACTCTGCTTCGCCGAGAGGCCCACTCCCGATATTTACCGGCGGGAGCCTTAGGGCTAACGAGATAGGGATCATGGGATCTTCGCCCATGGCTCGGCGGAATAAGTTGACAGTCATTGGACCGAGAAGGTCTCCGGAGTGAACATTGGTGACCATGCATAGAGTAGAATCGATAGCCTTCTGGGCTTCGCACGCAGCCTTGGAAACAGTCTTTGCTAATTCGCATGCATCGTGCTCTGCCTTATAGGCAGCGTTCTGCGCGCCCTTACCAGCCTCACACGCGTCATGCTCGGCCTTATAGGCTAGATTTTGGCCGGCCTTCTCAGCTTCACACTTGTCATGATCAACCTTGTAAATCCCATTTTGGGCACCCTTTGCCGCCTCACATGAGTCGTGTTCACCTTTGTAGGCGGCGTTCTGCGCGGCTTTTCCAGCTTCACAGGCATCATGTTCGACCTTATAAGCAGCATTTTGCGCGGCCTTGGCAGCTTCGCAGATTGGATCGTTTATGTGTTCTGTATGGCAGTTGTTGTCGAATGGCCAGGGTAAACACACCGTAATGTCATGCCCGCAACTTCGTGTGTCCTCGTGGAGCGAGCAATCCCTGTTATCTGTTTTGAGTGAGCAGTCCCTGTCATCTATTTTGAGCGAGCAGTCTCTGTCGTCCGTCTTAAGCGAACAGTCTCTGGTATCAACTTTTAGAGAACAATCTTCGGTTGCGTCGCATCCACGCTTCTTGATGGCAGAACAGTCCGGACCATCCTGGCCAAGGAAGTTTCTCCAATTTCCGTTGAAAGCATGCTTGCCCAATAGGTCTTCGGGAAGAGCATCCCACAAGCGACGAATCTCTTCCTTCTTGCCCCACACTCCCATTGCCGCCACGAGTGGCTCCATCTGATCGCGAGAAAAGCCATAGGCTTTCCCGTGCGGGTCGTTCCAAGGTGGCAATTTTGGATGCCTGTAGAAGACTCCGTCATGGTTAGGCTCCAATAAATTCAAAACCTGCTCGAAGCTTAAGCTTCTTGGCTTGGACCAGGGCTGTAAGCCTGGAGTATTTTGGCGTATCCAAACCCCTAGCCAGTACCAACCCTCGCGTTGGGCCGTGTCACCTCCGTCAAGCTCACCGTTAGGGCCATGGTGCACGATGAGTCCATCTTGGTCATAGAAGATCTCTTGGTCAATGGGAGCGATTTGCGTCTGCGCGACTGCAGGTGAGTACACGAGCGTAAGCAGCAACACAATACAGGACACACTTTGTCTCATTTCCTACTCCTTGCCCCAAAAAGGTCTTCTCGTTTGATCCGCTTGGGCAGGGCGGCCCAAAGCTGTGCGTGCGGACCACTTCTATAGACGATCGTAATCAGCAAATTCACACTGCTACCCGAGGTTCTTGAGCGGGCGTATAGCCACAGAGAAGGATGCCTCCGCCTCCAAGGAGGTTCCACCCGATCCGCGAAGCCTGAAGGTCTGACAGCGAGAAAGACCCTCGCTTTCACCTCTCAGCCCTTCACGTTAGGGCTGCTCGAGGACATCAGCAGGTGCTCCCTCCATTTGGATACACCTCCGGAGCACTGGTTCGAAACGACGTTGGTGAGTCTGGGCGGAAAGCGAACCGGGCCGAGCCAACCGCCCACGAAGGGTAAGGCTGGGGGAAAGCTCCCTTGTGGAAAGCGGACGTCGCGATCCCCTTGCTTGAGCCGCTCGGCGGCCCGACGGAAGGCAGCGACGAACTCGGCGTAGGCCGCGCGTAGCAGTTGCCGCCAAGCCTTGCTCGCGGCGTGGCAGAAGGGCGCGCCGGCGATCGCGCTCGCCGCCGCTCCAAAAGAGGTTCCACCCGATTCGCGAAGTTTGAAGGCCTGACAGCGAGAAAGACCTTGCTTTCACCTCTCAGCCCTTCACGTTAGGGGCTACTCGAGGACATCAGTAGGTGCTCTCACGGACATTTTGCCCATTCGGAAACCGAAATTCAGGCTCGATCGGACATGGTAGCCTCCATTTGGATACACCTCCAGAGCACTGGCTCGAACGATGCTGGTGGGTCTTGGCGGCAAAGCGGATCGAGCCGGGCTAACCGCCCTGCGAAGGGTGAGGCTGGCGGAAAGCTCCCCTGTGGAAACCGGACGTCGCGATCCCCTTTCTTGAGCCGCTCGGCGGCCCGACGGAAGGCATCGACGAATTCAGCGTAGGCCGCACGCAGCAGTTGCCGCCAATCCTTGCTCGCGGCGTGGCAGAAGGACGCCGGCGATCGTTTCGAGTGGCCGGGCCGACGCTGAGGATCCTGCGCCAGGATGGCATCCGCGCCGACCGAAGGAATGCCTGTGTCTTCTCTCGTCGCGCAGCAGCTTGCTTTTCGATCTCCGACACCAAAGTCGCGACGCGGCTATACCTCTACCACAGAGTGTGGATCAAGTGACGGCTACCGCCCCCCGCCCTGGCTGGTAGCTTTCCGTCCCCGGCCATCCCTTACCTGTCAGGTCGACGGCGCCAGCCCGACATGGGGCACTTTGTGGCCGGTAAGTTCCGTCCAGTTGTGGGTCAACGGACAATCCCGACGCTTCCCATCCGGGAGCGTAGTAGGCCTGAGAGTCCGTGAACGCCACAGAAGCCCGAAGTTGAACGACCGTCTGCAGCGATTCGTCCTGTATGCAACCCGCTGACGTGTGCACTATGCGCCATGGAGAGCGGGCCGTGGACGGTGAGTCGTCCTGGAAATGCCAGTACACGTTACCGTCGTAGATCTCCCGCCCCGTGTTGGCATAGACGTCGCGACCCACGGGGCGGCCGTCGATGACGTTGAGGATGTTGTTGTAGACCTCGTGAGGCGTTTGACTGTTGGGAGCGGTCGCGTCCAGCAGCGTCCAGTCTAGATAGGTGCCTCCCCGCGCGGCTCCCGACACGATCGTGTTGTAGTAGAACTTCCACGGCCACGTGTAGCTCTTGAGATTGGTATGAGTGGAGAGAGCCACAGGCTCTGCGAGGGCGATCTCAGGCCGTCCCCAGCGCACCCAGTACAAGAGTCGGGTGGTGGTGTCCACCACGTTATGGTGCACGAAGATCGACCCCGGCTTGGGGTTGGGGCTGCCGGCAAATGTCGAGTCCCGCGATGGGCCGGACCCGTAGTGCAGATTGTGGTGGTAGTTGATGTCGTAGAGGTTGGCGTACATCTGCCAGGCGTCGTCCCAGATGTGGTTGAACGTCGTGCCGTGGACCTCGACGTCATGGGCACCGTCGGACAGGATGCCATCGAAGAACTCGTCGAACAGGCAGTTGACGATCTCGACGTCGCTGGCGATTCCCAGGTCTATCGCGCACTTACGGTTGTGGTCGGCGGGAAGGTCGCCCCCCTTGATGTCGCCATACGCGATCCACCATTTCTGACCGTTCATCTTCGCGAAGACCCTACAAGAGTCGAACTTGAGACGACTCGCAGAGCCGCACCGACCACCGAAATAGAAGATCCTGCCGCCGCAGTTCTCCAAGACGATGTCAACAACGCCGGGATCCATGAGCCACACGCCGTAGAAGTTGTTGATCTCGGGAATGTTCCGGAAGACCAGGTGGCTACCCGAGATGTTGAGCCCGTAGTTGTCACCCCGGCCGATGTAGAGGGCGTGGTGGCGAGGGTCGGGGTCGCCGACTTGAGCGACAGCTCGGGCTGGCGGCTCACTCGAGTCAGGACCAACACTGAAGGTCGACATGGGCGCTTCACCTACGCTGATGTCGTACGCGCCTGGGTTGAGGAACACCAGCGCATGGCCTGTGGCGTCCAGGGTGAACGGGTTCTCGAGGGCGCGAGTGTTCATGTCCTTGAGTCGTTCAGGAAACCGACACGCCGGGTAATGGGTGCCGGTCTCGTAGATCGCCACTGAGGCCCCAGGAGTTCCCGCGACGGCGTGAGGCACGGCATATAGCGTGTTGCTCTGCGCCTGTACCGACGAGTTGTCCAGCCGCACGTAGAGCCGGCCGTCTCCGTGGGTACTGCCCGACGGACTTACCGGGTTATGACAGAGCCCGGGCCCGAGGTAAAAGGGCTGCTCGAGGCCGCTGCCTGGCTGCGGCTCCACGAAACGCCAAGTGTGGAGGTCGCTCCCGATGTAGCGGAGATCGTTCTTATGAGTGGCCAGCGAATACCAGTCGGTGTCGATCTGGACGAAGCCGCCGTAAAAGTCGTGGTCTTGATAAACCGCGGTCGACCGGTACAGATTGTGACCAGCAGACGTTGGCCCAACCGGCTCCCAGGCGGCCTGGCGCAGGATTGGGTCGGCGAACTCTGGGATCGACCCGTCGAGGGCGACTGTCTCGCTCAGGTATGCCTCGAAGGTGATGGGCGAACCGTCGGCGCCCGACAGCCGGAAGTCGAATCCGGTGATCGATGAGTAGACGCCGCCGCGGACCCAGACCGTGTCGCCGGGTTTGATGCGGCCATCAGCGCCCATCCCGGCGTAGGCGAGGCTCCACGGACTGATCCGCGTGCCCGCATTGGTAGGGCTGCCACACGGCGAGACATACCATTGGCTGGACATATGTGCGCTCCTCTCACCGCTCGTTTGTCGATGACTCTCAGCCGCATCGCTCAGCGGCCCTCTATACCCCTGAAGACTCGCGGGAGGCCAAGCAGAAAGCAGCTTCTGCGAGCCTATTAATCCACTATAGGATATTACAGCGCAAGCCAGCGCAAGCCAAAAGAGGTTCTACCCGATCCGCGAAGCCTGAAGGCCTGACAGCGAGAAAGACTCTTGCTTTCACCTCTCAGCCCTTCACGTTAGGGCTGCTCGAGGACAGCAGCAGGTGCTCTCAAGGAGATTTTGCCCAATCGGAAACTGGAATTCAGGCTCGATCGGACGCGGCAGCCTCCATTTGGATACACCTCCAGATCGCTGGTTCGAAACGATGCTGGGGAGTCTTGGCGGAAAGCGAATCGAGCCGAGCTAACCGCCCACGAAGGGCAAGGCTGGGGGAAAGCTCCCTTCGGACGTCGCGATCCCCTTTCTTGAGCTGCTCGGCGGCCCGACGGAAGGCAGCGACGAACTCGGCGTAGGCCGCGCGTAGCAGTTGCCGCCAAGCCTTGCTCGCGGCGTGGCAGAAGGGCGCCGGCAATCGCGCTCGCCGCCGCCGCCGCACCTCGCTCGTCACGCACCTCGCCACCCCGGCCGAGCCGGAGAGCGCGGCGTCTCCCACCCTGTAACGCCCCGCCTTGCACCTACGCCTAAGCAAACGGTCAAGAGATTCCCGTTCTCTGCCGAGGAGGATGCCATGAGCAAGTTCAGGGCCGCCGTCTGTCTTCTGATCGTCCTGTGCGGAGCAAGCCGGGCAGGAGCGTTCGAGGTCAACAACTGTCCCCCGTGGCCGCAGTCGGATATCACCGCCGCCGCCAGGTTCTTGAATGGCAACATGAGCGCGATCGTCGACCAGTACACCTTTCTGAGCGAGAAGCAGCGCCAGGAGATCATCCGTAAGTGGGTGAACCTCAATATCCGGTGCAGCGACAACCGGGGAGAGTGCCAGACGTTTGACGGCTACGCGCACGGCGGGCCCGGCAACGCCATCCGCATCTGTTATTACACCTTCTCCTCCGGCTCCAACCTTTGTGACCTGGTCCGCGTCATCATGCACGAGCAGGGCCACGCGCACGGCTTCCGCATGGTGCCCGGCCACAACGATCCGACGAGCTACGTCCGCGAGAACGACGTCATGTATCGCATGGGGTACATGGCCGAGAACTTCTGTGAAGCCGCCGCTGCTGCCGGCACCTTCACCAACGCCAATTTGAAGGGCGGGGGTGACCGCAACCTCGGCGACGACTGCACGGAAGACCTGCAGTGCCGGTCCAGCCGCTGCTCCGGGGGCGAATGCGTCTGCGACGAGGACAGCGACTGCCCCCTGGGAAAGCGCTGCTACCAGCCCGTCGGCGCCAAGAACTTCTGCGGCAGTACATCCCTGGAGGTCGGAGCCACCTGCCGGCGAGACGACGAATGCCGTTCCAACCATTGCGAGCACGACAAGTGCGTCTGCCGCCACGACAGCGACTGCCCCAGCGGAAAGGTCTGCAGAACGCCGATCACCGGCTCCAACTTCTGCGAAGCGCCCAATAAGGAAGACGAAGCGAGATCGGTCGGCGCGGTGTGCGAGCACGACTCCGAGTGCCGTTCGAAACAGTGCGAGTTCAACAAATGCGTCTGCAGCCATGACAGCGACTGCCCGACCGGACAGGAATGCTATCGACCCATCGGGACCGGCAACGTCTGCCGCACCGTCGGCCTGACGATGGGCGCCGCCTGCTCGAAGAACAGCCAGTGCCGCTCCAACAAGTGCGAGAAAAACGAATGCGTCTGCCGCACCGACGACGACTGTCCGGCCGGCAAGAAGTGCAAGACTCCCATCACCGGCAAGAACCATTGCGAGTAAGGATAGAAGGTTCGCTTTGTTTCAGGTGCCGCAACTAGGACCGCGGAAAATCTATGGGCTAATATACATACGCATATTGATCTGAAACGCATTCCTTGACATCAGCCACTCCCAAGCGCAGGCTTTCGATGACGCGAATGCGCTGAGATTACCTCCGACTTGGGGAGTGAAATCATGGCTATTTCGAGTAACCACCTGCTCGCGTACTCGCCTCAACCTTCCTTCCTGGCGTAAAGCGCCTCGTGGTGCGGCTTGCCCGGCCGCACGGAGCGGAGCCTGCCGTCGGTGGCCATCCGCCGCAGGACGATGGAGACCAGCTTCCTCTTGACCGGCCGGCGCAACCTCTCGCCATAGTGACGATTGATCTCCCGGGTGACGGCGGCGGGCCCGAAGGACTGGCCGGCGGGCAGGATCTCGATGACCCGTGCCACCATCTTGGTCAGGGAAGGCTTGCGGCCGCCGACGTCGGAGCTCGGCGCGACGGGAGGCAGCGCCTTCGCCCGGCTGGCGAGGTCCATCGCCGTGTCGGCCGCGGCCTTGAAGGATTCCAGGACCGCGGTCAACTGCTCGAGCTCAGCCGTGAAGACGGCCTTCTGCTCGCGGTGGAACGCCTCCTGCTGAGCGTGGAACGCCTCTTTCTCCCGATCGTAGGCGATCTGGGCTTCGAGCCAGCCGAAGATCGCCTCAAAGGACCGTTCTGCCGCCATCGTCACCTCCTTGAAGGGTTCCGTACCTGCCGTCGCTGGAATCCTCCCTGGGATCTACCGATTCGTACCCTCCTGTTCTCGTTGTCGCCAAGCCAGGCTTTGTTGTATTCCCCAGCTTGAATGCTGCGTATCCAAGCGGCGACGCGAGGCAGACAGGTAGATACGGAGCCGTACCCATAGTGCTATGTTGAGATCCCTTCTAGGTTTTGTAGAGATCCCTCCAGGAGAGTCTACAACTAGAGGGTGATCTGCATCAAATTCAGAAGAGGATGCAACGTAGACAGGGAGGAGTGGCAGCGAAGCATCCCTGATTGCGCGCCGTAGACTCCAGGGAAAGCAAGAGCACCTTCCTCTCTCACAACAAAGAGAAGAGGGATCACAACGATATCAGCGGGGAATACAGCAATCCCTTCCGGGGAAAGCTTCGTGTACCTCTCTCAGCGGCCTCGTCCCTGCCACACCAGCCGCGAGATCTCCGCGATCGCCTGGTTGGCTTCCTTCTCGTCCTGGTAGCCGCGCGTGAGGACGACGAGGACGTAGGGCGCCTCGCCCGGCGGATACACCATCGCCGCATCGTGGTGGATGCCGGTGATGTCGCCGGTCTTGTGGGCGATGGGCGTGCCCTTGGGCAGGTAGGCCGGGATCTTCTCGTTGAACTCCTGCGCCTTGAGGATCTCGATCATCTTGGCGTTGGACGCCGGCGAGAAGGTCTCGCCCTTGGCCAGCGCGGTGAGCGCGATCTCCAGATCCTTCGCCGTCACCGTGTTGTTGAAGCCGGCCTTGAAAGCCTTCTCGTCCTCGACGCCGCGCAGCACCTGGATGCGCATGGCGCCGAGGCTGCGCATCAGGTCCGTGGCGCGGGAGGCGCCGATGCGCTCGATCAGCAGGTTGGTGGCGAGGTTCGAGCTGCGCACGATCATGCGGCGGATCAGCTCCTCCAGCGGCCGCCGGTCGCCCACGGCCTGGTAGAGGTCCGGATCGCCGTCCTCCTTGGGATCGAGCGCGAACGGCGAGCCGTCGACGATGCTCTGGAACTGGTTGCGCACCGGCAGCGGCTCCGAGAGGCGCAGCTCGCCGGCGTCCACCATCTGGAAGAGGGCCATCATCACCGGCACCTTCATCGTGCTGGCGGCGTGGAAGGTCTCGTCCTCGTTGCGGTAGAAGGTGGCGCCGGTACCCAGGTCGCGGTAGGCCACGGCGATCGTCACGCCGCGGCGGTGGAAGTAGGGCTCGAGACGGCTGGCGAGCGAGCCCGCAGCGGGCCGGCCGCCGCCCGAGGCGCAGGCGGCGAGGGCCAGGAAGACGCAGAGCAACGCCGCGAACGGTTTCATGCGCCGAGATCCTCCCGCCGCGGCCGGTCGGCGTACATGGTGACGAGCGCGGCGCCGCCGAGGCCCCAGCTCCACCAGGGACTGCCGCTGAGCAGCGCCAGGACGAAGCCGATGAGGCCCGCGGCCTCGCGCATCGCGAAGCTCAGGATCGTGCCCCTCGCGTAGGCGTTCAGCCGCGCCGCCGGGTCCCGCTCAAAACCCTCCTGCGCCTGCGCCCGCTTGAAGACGACCCGCTTCGCCGTCGGCGCCGCGGCGAGGAGGAGCAACGCCACGACGGCGCTGGCGAGGCTGACGTCGCGGGACACGGCGCCGGCCGGCAGCGATCCCGAGGCCCATAGGACGGCGATGGCGGCGTTCACCATCGCCAGGCTCAGCGCGATGGCAGCGCAGACGACGGCCAGCATGCGGAAGCGCTGCGGGACCACGAGATCGGACCGGTTCATGCTGCCCTGAAGGATAGAATATTTTCGCCGGGCGGCGCTTGCAGGCGTCTTGGACTGCAGAGGACGAACCCTTCGAAGCCTCAGGGGTGAGGCCTCGAAGGGCATACCATCCGATCTACCTCGACCCCGCGGGCACCCTACCAGGCGAACAACAAATCGAACTGGTTGTCTGAGAGAGCGCCGGCGGGGTTGAAGCACCTCACCGTCACGGTGAAGTCCGGCCCGCCCGTGGACCAGCTCACGACCTTGCAGTAGTCGGCATCGCCGCCGTAGGCCGTGACCTGAACGTGCCCGCCGGGGCCCCAGGGCGCGCCACCGCCCACACCCTTGCAAGTCACCGAGTACGTGCCCGTGGCGGTCTTGGTGACGGTGTTCCCAGCCGACCTGTTTTGGGCGTTGTACGAGTAGAACGAGCTGGGCGTGTAGGGGACCCCGATCGACGGCGAGCCATTGTTCGCCCAGACGTAGCACAGGATATTGGCGCCCCGCCCCGGATCCGCCATCGCCGCCCCGGCCGCCAGGACCATCGCCAACACGCACACGAAAATGATTTTTCTACTCATCGCGCAACTCTCCTTTCCAAGTAGTTAATCTGCTCCTAGGACTTCCAGTCACCGCGAGACACCACGGTGGTATCGCCAGGTTCCGAGCAGCCGAGGCTACATCCGGCTCCTCTTGTAGGCGCCGTCAAAGGAGATTCGTTACAGCCTGGAGGGGCAGCTTATCGCAGTTGTGCTATAGGTCAAGGCATCTCGCCCAGCCAGGGAAAGGCCAGCCACAACAGCCAGAGGAACAGCAGGAAGTGAAAGAACCATGCCCTGACCGGCGTGGGCCGCCGCAGAATCGTCGGCGAGGAGGCCGCTCCCGAGCTGGCGACCGAGGACCTCCGGCTCGGCCGCGACTATCCCTGGCCGGGCAACGTCCGCGAGCTCGCGCAATGCGTGAGCAACGTACTGATCCGCCACGAGTATCGGCCCGCCGCGCGGATCCCGGCCGAGAATCCGCGCCAGGCGTTGGCGGAGGAGATCCTCTCCAGCCGTCTCTCCGCCGAGGAGGTGCTCACCCGCTATTGCACGCTGGTCTACGCCGAGACCGGCAGCTACCGGGAGTCCGCCCGCCGGATCGGCCTCGACCGCCGGACAGTGAAGGCGCGGGTGGACGAGGAGCTGCTCGCCAAGTTGCGGAACGCTCCTTCCCACGCGGCGTCGAAGGCGCAGAGGTCCTGGGGGGAGCGCGTCCGAATCTTGTTGGACGCGTTCGCCAATCCGTGCGGAGCGGAGCCACTCGTGATGTAGCACAGCGGGAATCCTGCTCTGGAGTCCGTCTACTCATGCGAGAAGGATGACCGAAAAGGAGACCCGATTATGCGATCAGCCTGCTGAGACAGCCATCGAGGGCTTGTCTCGCGGTCCCACTCCGGTTCCGAGAAGCTTGCCTCGGGCTCTGGTCCTCTATCCAGGAAATGCACCTAGGCGCCTATTCCATACTTTCTATAGCATTGACGAGGATCAGCATGGGGTACATAATAAAAGTTCCCCTGCGGTCATCCGAAACCAGGTGTGGCTTTGGCCGGCATCGATCCCCGTTCGTAGATTGCAGGCACCCTCTCTGCACCCATTCCGAGGGATCTTCGTTGTTGTAACAAACGGTAACAAACGGAGGACGTCATGACGAAGAAAGAGATGATCTGGGAGGCGCGAAGACAAGTCCTATATAGCTATATCCACAAGTTCGTTCTGGTCCTGGTCGCGTTTGGCGGTTTTGGGATGATGAACTGGCTAGGTGATCGGAAGGAAGCCCATGACAACCAGAAATGGAAGGAAACTCCTGTCATCCAAGGGGTCATGCACGATGCCGTTGAGAGGCTCCCCCCTCCCGAGGAATCCACGGCTGGCCGGCCTGCTCTTCCCGATGACGGACAGGACCAAGCCGCTGCTGGAAAGGTAGAGCCAATACCCGCAGCAGCTTGCGGCGGTCCTAGTACCAAGGAATTCACCACACGCGAAGAGTTGATTGCTGCTATGCAGGCCAGGGCAGAAGCCTGTGTCTGGGCGGAATTCCGCGGCACTATCCAGCAGATGCGCACCAAAATAGCCGTAATAGCCAACGAGAAATCCGCCTCAGAAAAGACACTGAAAGATCTAAAAGACTATAAGGACTATGCCAATTTTGTTACCCAGGAAGCCGCCTTCGCCGCCACAAGGGCAAAGGCTGCCCGGCACTATGTTGGGACGATGCTTGCGAACGCAGAGCTGCCCCCACTGCCAGCCTCCACCAAAACCACGAATATCCTCATCCTGAGAGACCTCGACGAAAGGATCCGGCCAACCCTCGACGACAAGAGCTCTTTAAATGTGGTTTTTCAGATCCTGTGGTATGCCTCCCTGCTGCTTGGTATAGGGGCATCGTCGATGCTCTTCGTCCTGATCCTGACCGTGCTCCCTATCACCAACGGCGAGGGGTACTGGACTAAGCGCATTGGCGAGATCCTCGACCGCTTCCCGCTTGGCAGCCGAGCGTTTACAGTGCCACTGCTGGCTGCCGCCGCCATCGGCGGGAGTACGCTGGCGGGTGCGGCGGCAGAGACCGAGGTGGGAGGGCAGGCGCGCATTTCCAGCTCTACTGTCGAAGCACCTACCTGGATCAATACGATCAACAGTTGGAGCCTCGTAGAATATGGCGACGTTTACAACCCTACAACGTTAACCTCGCCCGTCGATTTAACGGCAATTGCGGGCCAGATCGAGGCGCTTGATAAAAATACCACCGATTTGGGGAAGAAAGTTGCCGCTACTAAACGGGAAGTCGTGACGGCCAAGCGAAGGATCGCAGCTGCGATGAGGCTCGCAAATTCGAGAATCAACGACGTGGCGATTACGGTGCATGATGCAGACGCACTTCTGGATCAAGTCCAGCGAACTGTCACCGGCACTCACGTGGTGGCGAATGACATATTCGCTTGTGTTAACCAAGTCCAAACCACGATGGGATCGCATACCAAGGCGACGGACGCAGCTACCCAGGCTGTAGAAGGTCGGGAGAATGACCAAAAGGAGACTTTCTCGCAAACTCTCGCGCAAGGCGCGGCAATTGATTCACGTGGCTTTTTCGGACGCACTTTTGGTTGGACTCTTTACCAAGTCGGACCTGCCGTCCAGACTATGATGGCTGCACGTCTCGATAACTTGAACCCAACTGCCGACAAGACCGAGAAGAAGGCTCTGTTAAAAGCCATCAAAGATATGCGCGGGGGCGAGCCGCTCAAGCGCAAGGCCTTCAGGGAAGATCTGGTTGCGCGGCTTATGAATCCGACGGAGAATTCGAACTCGAAAGGTGACGATTTGGCGCTGACTCCTGAACAAATCAATCGACTGATGGAGGCGCACTTCCGCGCCCTGCTGCGAATCTGCGCCTTACCGCGATAGGAGGAAGATATGAGCGACGCTCCAGTGGGAAATAAGCCGCTTCCAACGCGCTCGCCGCGGGGCGGGGCGATCGAGATCCTGCAGGTGCTTTCCTTGCTCGCGTTAGTCGTGGCCTGGCTGCTGCGAGAGGTCTGGATTCTCGCCGCTTGTGTCGGTTTGGTGCTCTTTCTTGTTCCTTTCCTGCTCGTGCAGCCGGAGCGCGAGCCCTACGTGAGACGAGCAAGGGGATACAAGATCACTCCCGAACGCCGCCAAAAGCTCGCCGAGATCGGCGTACCGGACTACATCCTCGCGGTAATCGACGCTTCGATGATTGACGTCTATTACCGCAAGCGCCGTAATCTGAGCGAAGCTCTTTTCGAAAAGATCGGCCAGAGCCGTGTTCGGCCTTGGTTGAACAGAATCTGTAGACATACCAAATACTACGGCGAGCCGGCGCAACAGACAGCCGTTCAGGCGAAGCTCCTCGAACATCCAGCCTCGGCTGCACGGCCGGGAACGGCCGAGCCCAACTTGAGCGAGCTGGTGCTGAAAAATCAGTCCAACCCGCCAAGTGATGCTTCGCGGTCGGCTGAGGCCTCTTGAACGTTCAGTATTCCGCGAACGTGTCGTCCGGATAGCAGTACAGCCAACGCTCGCCGGGCTCCGCCGAGGCGATCACGGGATGGCCGCTGGCGTGCGCGTGTTTGGTGGCGTGGCGGTTGGGCGAGCTGTCGCAGCACAGCGTCCGGCCGCACTCCTGGCAGGTGCGCAGATGCACCCACCGGTCGCCGGATTTCACGCACTCCTCGCATTCCCGGCGCTGTGCGAGCTTGACGGCCGCGATATCGCTGATATGGGGGCAGGATCCGTCGGATGTCATCGTTTCTTCCTTTTATTCGTGAAGCACCTGGTGGACGAAGGAGACGGCGATCGCTCCCTCGCCGACGGCCGAGGCCACGCGTTTGACGTTGCCGCCCCGCACGTCGCCGACCGCGAACACTCCGGGCAGGCTCGTCTCGAGGAGATAGGGAGGCCGGGCGAGCGGCCACTGCGCGGCGGCCAGATCTTCCGGCGACAGATCCGGTCCCGTCTTGATGAAACCCTTGGCGTCGAGGGCGAGACAACCGTCGAGCCAGCCCGTGCTGGGAGCGGCGCCCGTCATGAGGAAGACGTGGCGGATGCCGCGCGTCTCGGTCTCGCCGGTCTTGTCGTCTCGCCAGCGCACGCGCTCGAGATGGCCGTCGCCTTCGAGGGCCGTGATCTCGGTGCGGGTCCGCAGATCGATCACGGGGCTGTCCTCGATGCGCCGGATGAGGTAGCGCGACATGGTGTCCGCGAGCCCGTCCGAGCGCACGAGCACGTGCACGCGCCGGGCCGTCTGGGCGAGGAACACCGCGGCCTGGCCGGCGGAGTTGCCGCCTCCCACCACGACCACCTCTTCGCCCACGCACAACTGCGCCTCCATGAACGTGGCGCCGTAGTACACGCCGGCGCCCTCGAATTGTGAGAGGTTCGGCAACGCCAGCCGGCGATATTCGGCGCCCGTCGCGATGACGACGGCGCGCGCCGGCACGCGCGAGCCGTCGTCCATCTCGACGGCGTACGGTTTGCGGCCGCACGTCAGCCTCCGCGCGCCCTTGGCGATCATCAATTGCGCCCCGAACTTCTGCGCCTGCGTATACGCGCGAGCCGTCAGCTCCTGGCCCGAGATGCCCGTTGGAAAGCCTAGATAGTTCTCGATCTTCGAGCTGGCGCCCGCCTGGCCGCCCGGGTAATTCGACTCCAACACCAGGACGTCGAGACCCTCCGACGCACCGTACACGGCTGCCGCGAGCCCCGCGGGTCCGCCGCCGATGATGACCAGGTCACGCATGTGGCTCTGGTCGATGCCCTCGTTGAAGCCGAGGCATTCGGCGATCCGCTGATTCGTCGGGTTGCGCAGCACCACCTCGCCGCGGCAGATGAGGACGGGAACGTCCTCGGCGCCGACGTGGAATTGATCCAACAGATCCTGGACGCCGGTATCGCGGTCGAGGTCGATATAAGAATGGGGATGGCCGTTGCGGGTCAGGAACTCGCGGACGCGCAACGTTCCGGAGCAATGGTTCGAGCCGACGACCACGACGTCGCCGAGGCCGTGGGCGATGAGCTCGACGCGGCGGAGGATGAAGGCCCGCATGATGATCTCGCCGAGCTCGCTGTCGGTCTGCACGAGCGCCAGCAGGTTTTCGCGGGCCAGCTCGACGACCTCGCCCGTCTCGATGGCCCGTATGCGGACGAGCGCACGGCGGCCGGAGAGCATGGTGACCTCGCCGGTGAACTGACCGGGCCCCAGCTCGGCGATCCGCGTCTCGCCGGTGCCGGAGGGCCGGATGGCCTCGAGCCGGCCGGCCTTGACCAGGAAAAACGGAATCGCCGGCTGTCCCGCCTCGACGAGCACCTCACCCGCCAGGACCGGACGCACGCGCCCGTGCGCCGCGATCCGCTCGCTCTGCGCCGGCGTCAGCGTCGGGAACGTCTGCTCCGCCGGCGAGGCGAGGGTCGGCTGGATCAACGACGCGGGCTCGGTCATGGGTTCGGCTCCATCGAGGTCAGCTCGCGCGGCGCACCGGCGAGCCCCCGCAGTCTATGCCTTTTCTGAAGCCCTCCGCCTGCGGAGCTGGCGCCAGGTCTCAGCTCTTGGCCTCGCCCATCTTGGGGGTATGTTCTCGCAAGTATTCGCTTAGCGACTTCGACAGGGCCACGAAGTCGGAGGGGATCATCAATACAGTGGTACTGTTGTTCTCCGCGCCCACCTCGGAAATCATTTGCATACGCCTCAACTCGAGCGCGGCCGGATTCTCGGCCATCTGGGCGGCGGCGGCGGCTAGTTTCATGGACGCCTCCAGCTCTGCATCCGCCTTGATTATGCGAGCCCTTTTTTCGCGGATCGCTTCGGCCTGCATAGCCATTACTTGTTGCATCGCTTCAGGCAGCTCCACGTCTTTCATCTCGAATCTTTGCACCTCCAAGCCCCACTCAGTGGTTGGGCCAGCGATGTTTTCTCTCAACAGGCCATTGATCTTGTCGCGCTCCTGCAGGACCTCGTCCAGATCGTGCTGACCTATGATGTTGCGCAGGCTCGTCAAAGCCAATTGATATACGGCGTTCGAAGATTCCGAAACGACGACCACCGACCTCCCCGCATCAGTAATCCGATACCAAAGCACCGCGTTCACCTTGATTGTGACGCTGTCCCGTGTGATGGTCTGCTGCTGCTCCGCAGAGACCGTCCGGGTACGGACATCGATGATTACCGCGCGCTCTATTGCAAGCGGCACGATCCAGAACAGTCCCGGGCCGCGGAGCCCCACGTAGCGCCCAAGTCGAAAGATCACGCCACGCTGATACTCTTGCGCGATGCGAAGCCCCGAGAGGAAAAGAATCGTGACAAGGAAGACGATCGGTAGAAGTGGTGTCATGGTCTACTCCGATTATTGTAGCGCCTTCAGCGGTTGAACGCGCGCTCGTTGATCCAGTGGAAGCCGCGGGTGAGGAGCAGGAGCTCGGGCGGCTCGGTCCGGCGGAGGCGCGCCTGGACCTGGTGCCCGTCGAACGGTCCCTCCACGAACAGGACGTCCGGCCGCGGCTGCCGGTAGGCGAGAGCCGTCTTCCAGTTGCGATTCCCGCGCTTGCGGAGGACGAGCGTTCTCTTCTTCTCGTCGTGCACGAGGTTGTAGCGCTCGTGGGAGTCGCTCATGAGCTGGATGGCGATGCGGCCGGGCGTGGTGAAGAACAGCCGCCGCCACCGCTTCTCGTCCGTGAGCAGCGGCGGCCGGACCTTGCCGTCCACCACGAGCTCCTCGACGGTCCACATCCCGTACAGCGGCGATTTGGACGCCGCCTCGCTGCCATAGTCCACCGTGTCCCGGTAGGACGCGTACAGCAGCGCGCCGGTCTCATAGAGGATGAACACGGCCGCGAGAGCCGCCGCGGTGCGGGCGAGCCATTTCCTGCGGAAGAGCGGACGGACCTCCTCAGGCTCGGCCGGGCGGTTGAGCACGAGCACGTTGGCGAGGCGCCATGCGTCGTGTGCCGCCAGGAAGACCGCCATGAGCAGCAGGTGCACGGAGAGCTGTTTGACCGTCACGTCGTAGCCGAAGTTCAGCATCACCACGTTGCTCAGGGCGCCGATGCAGACCAGCGCGCCGAGCAGGGTGGTCCGGCGGAGGGTGAGGAGCAGCCCGCCGACCAGCTCGCCCAGGCCGGTGAAGACGTTGTAGGGCACGGACGCGCCCATGAACGTCCACAAGAGCTGCATGCGCGTGGAGTCCCCGAAGGGCTGCATCAGGCGGTCCATCGCCGGCGCCATGAACTGCGACGGGAAGACCTTCCAGGCCCCGTACTCGATCATGGTCACCGCGAGCACGAAGCGGATGTAGACCCTCAGCCACTCGTAGAGCCGCGCGTAGTTGCGGCGCTTCCGGTCCAGGAGGGTCCAGACCAGCGCGGCCGCGATGGAGATCACCAGGAAGCAGAAGAGCTGGACGTAGCGGAAGACCGAGTCCCCGCCGCCGTAGGCGGTGATGCTCAGGTTGAAGACGTGCTTCGCGACCCAGGTCACGAGCGGTCTCCACATCTCGAAGTACCAGGCATCGACCCGCTCGATGTGGAGGTAGTACAGGGGGGACGGGAAGTTGTAGAGGACCAGATACACGAAGGTGGAGAGGAAGAGCAGCTTCTTCACCGGTCCCCAGGCCGGGCCCGGCTGCAGGTCCTCCGTCGCCTGCACGTCCGGAGGAAGGTCGTCGACGGCGCGGAGGGCCGGAGTGGTCTGCATCGTGGTCCTCGATTCTACATCTCGCCACGGCTGCGCTGATCCCGTACACTAGGCCCTCCGACCACGGAGACAAGATGGAGCAACTGAGGCAGGACAACCCGGAGTGGGGACCCGTCCAGCGGGCCTTGTTCCGGTTCCTGTTCTGCTACCTCATCCTCTACAACCTCCCCTTCCCCCTGGACGTCATCCCCGTCTACGGCGAGATCCTGAAACCGTCGTACAGGGAGATCTGGAGCGCGGTCCCGCCCTGGGTGGGAGAGCACGTGTTCGGGATCGCGGTTCGCCCTCGCCCCCACGGCAGAGGGGACTCGACCTACGGCTACGTGCTCATCTTCTGCTATTTGATCCTGGCGCTGGCCGCCACGGCCGTCTGGACGCTCCTGGACCGCCGGCGCGCCAACTACGCGCGGCTCCACGAATGGCTGCGGGTCTACGTCCGCTTCGCGCTCGCGACCGTGATGATCGGGTATGGAGCGTACAAAGTCATCCCGGAGCAGTTCGGCACCCCGTTTCCGAGCGAGCTCCTGCAGCCGATCGGCGAGGGCTCGCCGATGAGGCTCCTGTGGACGTTCATGGGGGCGTCCATTCCTTACGTCATCTTCAGCGGCGCGGCCGAGATGCTCGGCGCCCTGCTGCTCGCCACACGCCGCACGACGCTGTTCGGCGCGCTCGTCTGCATCGGAGTCCTGAGCAACGTGGTCATGCTCAACTTGAGCTACGACGTGCCGGTCAAGCTGTACTCATCCCACCTGCTCCTGGTGGCCGTCTTCCTGGCCGCTGCCGACCTGAGGAGGCTCGCGAGCCTGTTCGTCTGGAGCCGCCGAGTACCGCCGGCCGAGCGGCGCCCGCTCTTCGCCAGCCGCCGAACCAACCGCGCCGCGCTGGTCTTCCGCACGGTGTTCATCCTGTACGTCACCGTCGCCGCGCTCCGCGAGGCCCACGCGAGCAAGCTGGAATTTGCGGACACGGCGACCCGGCAGCGGTTGTATGGGGCCTGGGAGGTCGAGGAGCTGGCGGTCAACGGGACCGTGCGGCCGCTGCTGATCACGGACGAGACGCTGTGGCGGCGGCTGGTCTTCGAGTGGCCGGGGGCCATCGGCATCCAGTACGCGCACGAGACCGAGGTCCGCCAATACGAGCTCAGGCTGGATCCCGGGCCGCACATGTACACCCTCTGCTGCGACCCGGAGTGGCAGGCCGCCATCTCCTTCAAGCAGGTCGAGCCGGACGTGCTCGCCCTGGAGGGGATCGTCGACGGCAAGCAGATCCGCGGCCGGTTCCGCCGCATGGACGAATCCAGGTTCCCGCTCCTCAGCCCCGGATTCCACTGGACCGCCGAGCGGGCGTTCGACCGTTGAGCATTGGTCAGGCCGTCGCCGGCATGACCTCCTTCTCGATACGCTTCGCGTTCGCGATCTCGGCAACTCGCAGGTCGTACGCAGCCTGGAGGTTGAGCCACGAACGCGCATCGCCTCCGAAGTAGCGAGCAAGCCGCATGGCAGTATCGGCGCTGATACCGCGCCGCTCGCGAACGATGTCGTTGATGCGCGGAGCCGGCACCTTCAGCGCTTTTGCGAGCGCATTGGCACTGGTCCCGAGCGGTACGAGAAAGTCCTCTCGCAATACTTCGCCGGGATGGATCGGTCGCATGCCGTTCTTGAACATCGCAACACTCCGTTAGTGGTAGTCAACGATTTCAACGTCTTCAGGACCGTCCGCCGTCCAGCGGAAACACAAGCGGAACTGATCATTCACTCGGATGCTGTACTGGCCTTCCCGGCCCCCTCGCAAGGCTTCAAGCCGGTTGCCCGGCGGCGAGCGAAGGAATTCCAGGGTATGGGCCGCATCGAGTTGTGCCAGCTTGCGCGTCGCGACGCTCAGAATGCCCGAGAACCGCTTGCTCTTGCCCGTCTCGAACAACTCCTGCGTGTCGGGACAGCGGAAGCTCCTGATCACTCCGGCATCGTATAACGCTTAACGTTAAGCGTCAAGCCGCGCGCGTTGCCGGGCGCCTCGGGATTGGTGTCGTCGCAGAAGCGGTCGCTTTGTCAGATTGCGATTCTCCTCGGCGAACTCCTTTTCGGATGGGAGACATTCCTCCCTTACCGACCGGAAAGGAGCGCCTCATGTGCACCGCGACTCTCTGTGTCTGGATCACGGAGATCGGTGACCCCTGTCACATCGTCACCGAGCGACCGGGCGAGAAATGGTACGTCCACATCGTCGACTGCGAGGGGAACGTCTTGCAGTGGTGCGACCGGAAGTATCGCGACATCGAGACCAAGTGCGGGCATGCCGAGATCCAGGTTCCACCCGGCTGCTACACGGTGTTCGCGAGTCACTCGCGGGAGGGCGAGGGCGTCGGAACCTTCGGCAACCGCCTCACCCACGTGCAAGTGGTCCGGGCCAACTGCGGGGACCAGATCTGCGTGACCCTGTTCTCGCCGGCGCTCTGGTTCTGCGGCACCTGGTTCGCGGAGGCCGTCCGCCAACAGACAAACGGGCTGATCAAGCTCGGCGTCGAGCAGCAGACCGTCAAGGCCGCGTTGACCGCGATCGACCAACTGCTCGAGAAGGTTCCTGTGGATGGCTTCGCCAAGAACCTTCAGGCGTTCCGAGAGCGGCCACCCCGCGGCTAGCGCGGTTCCGCCGCGAGGCCCCGTCCGAGCCGGAAGGGGCCTCGTTCGCGGCCCGCCATTGAACGGCTCGACGCCCGCTCCATCGCTTGGCTTCAGGCGCCTCGCCGCCCGAACGCGCTGTCGCGGCGGGCTAACCAGGTCTTGGCCGCGCTCGGGTGACCGGCCCGCCCTCCTTCGAGGGGCCGTACGGGGTGACGTAGTCCTCGCGGAAGACCACCGGCGCGTTCTTGTCGTCGCCGGGCTCGCGCACCGCCGGCAGGATGTAGCGGGGCGGGAGGTTCTGCGGGTTGCCCATGCCCTTGCTGCTGAAATTGCCGGAGAAGACGGCGATGACGAGGTCGAGCTCCGGAACCGCCATCGCCATCTGGCCGCCGGCGCCGATGGCGAAAAAGGCGTGCACGGTGCGGTCCTTGTAAGGATAGTCGATGCCCCACCAGAGATAACCGTAATAGATCCCGCGAAGATGATACAGCGGCGCGGAGGCGCGGGCCACGAACCCGCGGCTGAGGATCCTGCGGCCCTGCCAGGTTCCGCCGTCGAGCATGAGCTGCGCGAACTTCATGAAGTCGCGCGGCAGAAACTGCACGCTGCCGCCGCCGTAAGGGTTCCCCGCGGGATCGAGCCCCCATCCGTAGCGTTCGATCTTCATCGGCACGCCGAGCAGGCGGTCGAAGGTATCCAACGGAAATTCACCCGTGGCGCGGCCCACGACGCCGAGCGCGAGGTTGGGATTGGCGCTGCAGTAGATGGACTTTTCGCCGGGCTCCCAGGCCATCGGGACCTTGAGCGTGTAGCGGTAGAAGTCCGGCTCCTCCTCCTGATTGGACATGATCTCTTCGTTGCCGGGCGCCTCGGGGTTGGTGTCGTCGCAGAAGTAGCCGGACGACATCGTCAGGAGGTGCTCCAGCGTCATGGCCCGCTTCCGCGGCTCCAGGTCCGCCGGGAAGACGCCGCCGTTCATGACCTGGTAGACGGGAGTGGAGAGCTTCAGCGGCGCTCCGGCCTGCATGGCGGCGCCGACGAGGGTGGCCGTCACGCTCTTGGCCGCCGAGCGCGTCTCGTGCGTCTTGTCGCGGTGCTGGCCGTGGAAGTACTCCTCCAGCACCAATTTCCCGTGCCGCGCGATCAGCAGGCCGTGAATCTCCGGAGCATCCACCGAGTCCATCGGCGCGTCGAGGATCTTCTGGACGAGCTTCTCGATGGCCGCGCGATCGATGTCCGCCTCGTCGAGAGTCCCCGTGGGCCAGCCGTCGTCGCGCGCGAGCGGCGGGCGGTATTGATACCGCGCCGGGTTCTTGCCGCGGGGATAGAAGTCGCTGTCGTCGCCTTCGCGCCGGAAGTCGTAGGGCCCGCCGCGATTGGGAAAGAAGAGAGTGATCACTTCGCTCTCCGCGTCGTACGTCCCGCCGGCCACTTCTCCCTCTTCCTTCCAGCCCGGACGTTTCCCGATGAGCTTCACGGCGTTGCCGTCGCGAACGAGACGATCGACCCCGAGCCAGTTGCCGAAGTCGCGCTCCGGGTTGCGCAGGACGACGCCCAGGGTTCCGTCCGGCCGTTTCTGCGCCAGGAGGTAGAAGGTGAACGTGTCCTCCCAAGGCACGACGGCTCCGCTCCAGCGGTGCGGGCCGTCCGGCTTCAACCGCACCGGCGAGACGAAGATGCCGCCCGCGTTCTGGGCCATCCCCTTCGGTGGAAACCAGTGACCGGCAACGATACCGTCCGGCTGGAGCTTGCCGCGAAACGCTCCCTCGCCGTTCGGCAGGTCGAACGACAGCTCGCTTTTCTCGGCACGGACGGGCACGATCCGTCCGACCATCTCGGCGGAGTACACATCGCCGGATCGTTGGACGACCAGCAGACCGCGGGCGTCCGGCCCGAACCGGCGCTTCGCCTTCCAGAGGCCGGCGAGCTCGTCCGCCGGCGCGCCGGCCGCCATGCCGGCGATCGCCGGTACGATCGCCAGGACGACGAGGCAGGTCAGGATGCGAAACGTTTTCATTTCGTGCGTCTCCGATCGGCGCCGATGGCCGGAATGATCTCTCCGCCCAGGATCTCGCCGGGCCAGCGGCTCCAGATGCCGCCCTGCCGATAATTCCCGCCGGTGAAAACGGCCACCAATTCGACTTCGGGGATCACGATGAGGATCTGGCCGCCGTTGCCGGTCGCCGCATAGGTGCGATAGGTGCGCTCGCCGGCACGGACCTCGCCGAGGTGCCAGGCATAGGCGTCGTCCCCCTCGCCGTAGAACTCCGGGAACTGTTCCGCGCTGAGCCCCGTGGTCGCCGGCGAGATGTGCATCCGCGGCGCGGTGGATTGCGTCACCCAGGACGCGCCCACGATCCGCCGTCCTCGCCACACGCCGCCGTCGAGATAGGCCTGGCCGACCTTCAGCAGGTCCCGCGGCCGCAGCCAGGAGCCGCCGCCGAGATAGCCCTCGTCGGTCGGCATGAGGTTCCAGTACCAGGGACCGAACCGCAGCGGCTCCGCCACCGTGCGCCGGAACAGCTCGGGCAGCCAGGTACCGGTCGCGGTGGTCAGCGCCGCGCCCATCAGGTTCATGTTCGCCGAGCAGTAGGCGTAGCGGCTCCCCGGATCGTGCGCCATCGGCAGATCGAGCGTGTACTTCCACCAGTTGGGCTCGCGCGTTTGAGTCTGCATCGTGCCCTCGTTGCCGGGCGAGGCGTCGTCGTTGTCGTCGCAGGCGAAGCCCGCGGTGTGGGTCATGAGATGGCCGAGGGTGATCTGCCCCTTGCGCGGATCGGGATGGGCGAACGGTCCCATGCCCGCCAGCAGGTCGTAGAGCCTGGTCTCGGGCCCGATCTTCCTGCCCTGCATCATCGCCGCGCCCAGCATGACCGAGGCGAACGTCTTGCCGGCCGAGCGCGTGTCGTGCGGCGTGTCGCGGCCGAAGCCGAAGAAATACTCTTCGAGCACCAGCTTGCCGCGCCGCGCCACCAGCAGCGAATGGATCAGCGACGGGCGGCGGACGGCGGGATCGGCATCGATCAACTTTTGCACCACGCGCGTGAGCGCGGCCTCGTCGATGCCGACCTCGCTCGCGGGCGCCGTCGCCCAGCCGTCGCCGGTGGCGGGCGGCTTCTTGTACGCGTACAGCCGCTCGCCCGGCGGGCGCGGAAAGAAATTCGGCGCCTGCTCCGACGTGCGATGTGTCAGGTCGAGAACGCGGCCGGCGTCGGGCCAGAAAATCTGCAGCCGGTCCGGCGAAGAGGCGAGGGTCGCGTTGTGGCGGACCTGCGGCTCGCCGTCAAGCGGGGCGGTCAGGAGCACCTTCTTGCCCTCTTGCGTGACGCGGAACAGCGACGCGCCGCCGTTCGAGTTGAAATCCGGATTGCGGAAGGCGCCGACGAGCGAGCCCTCGGCGTTGGGATAGATCTTCAGGTAGAGCGTGAAGCGCTGCTCCAACGGCCGCACCGTGCCGCGCCACTTGTCGCGGCCCGCGCGTTGCAGGACGAGCGGCGTCGCGAACGCCTGGCGCGAGCCGACCGGGTCGGGGCGCTCCTCGGAGGTGCCTTGCGGCTGGAGCCAGAAACCCGAGATCGCTTTGCCGCCGGCCGTCATCGCGCCGCGGAATTTCCCGCGGTCGCCGGGGAACGCGAAACGGACGTCGCCGCCGGTCACGTCGAATTTCGACTCGGCGCCCGCCAGCGTCGCGCGCCAGCTCTTCCCCTCGCGCGCCACGGTGAGCTCGCCATGCAGCGCGGGACCGAGCGCCGTCTCGCTCGCCCAGAGGCCCAGCAGGGAATCGTCCGCGACAGCAGGAAGAGCCGCGAAGATCAACACGAGAGCGATCCCCATCAGGCGCTTTCCGTCCATTTTCGTCCTTTCGGTCCCTTACGTCCTTTACGTCCCTTGCTCCTTCTATTCCGCGCGCAACGCCGACAGCGGGTCCACCTGCGCGGCGTTCATCGCGGGGCGCAGACAACCCGCCACCGCGGTCACCAGACAGAGGACCACGGCGACGCCGATCGTGGAAGGATCCGCGGGCCGCACGCCGAAGAGCAGCGCGCTCATCGCTCGCGCCGCGGCGTAGGCCACGGCAACGCCGATCACCGTCCCGATCAGCGCCAGCGCCAGCCCTTCGCGCAGCACCAGGCCGATGATCTCTCCCACCTGCGCGCCGAGAGCCCGGCGCACCCCCAGCTCCTGCGTGCGTTTCGAGACGGTGAAGGCGAGCAGCCCGTGAATGCCGAGCGCCGCGATGAGCAGCGCTATGCCTGAGAAGGCGCCGAGCAGCCGGAGCTGCGTCACGCGCGACGCCGTCTCCTCGTCGACGATCTCGGACATCATGCGCACGTTGGAGATCGGCTGCTCCGGGTCCGCCGACCGGACGATCTGGCGGATGCGCGGCAGCAGATTGCCCGCGCCCGGGATGGTCCGCACCGCGAGGTCCTTGGGGGTGTAGCTGGTGATGTCGCCGTCGGGCACCTGCTGGTACGGCAGATACACCTGCGGCTCGCTGGGCCGCTCCAATCCGCGCACGCGGACGTCGCCGGCCACGCCGACGACCGTGCGCTCCTTGGAGATGATGGAGAAGCGTTTGCCCAGGGGATCCTCGCCGGGCCAGAGGCGTTTCGCCAGCGATTCGCTCACCACCGCGACGAGAGGTTGGTCGTTGCGATCCGTCACGTCGACGTCGCGCCCGCGGCGCAGGGGGATGCCGAGGGTGGCGAAGTAGTGCGGCGTGACGTAGCGCAGGCTCACGCCGTTGGTGCCGTCGTCGAGCGCTTCCCGGCCCGGGAGAAACGCGCCCCAGATACCGCCCCGCATCACCATCGGCAGTCCCGTCACGTACGCGGCGTCGCGCACGCCCGGCAGCGCGCGCACTTCCTCCAGCACGCGGTCGTAGAACTGCGCGCGCCGGCCCGTCGCTTCGTACTTGGGCAGCGGCAGCGCCGTCTGCAGCGTCAGCACGTCCTCCGCCACGAAGCCGGGATCCGTCGTCTGGATGCGCCAGACGGCGCGGATCAGCAGCCCCGAGGTGACGAGCAGCACGGCGGACGCGGCGACTTCGACGACGACGAGCGCGGCGCGCAGCCGCTGCGTGCGTCCGCCGGCCGTGCGGGCGCCGCTGCGCAACGCGTCGAGCGCGCTGCTCCGTCCGGCGCGCAGCGCGGGCGCGAGCCCGAACGCCAGGCCGGTGAGGAGCACGAACGCCAGGGCGAGCCCGAGGACGCGCAGATCGAGCGACGGGTGGTCCGCGATCGGCAGCGTGCTGGGGACGAGGCGCGCGAGCAGCGGCCCGCACGCCGCCGCGGCCGCGACTCCCACGGCGCCGCCGACGAACGCGATGCCCACGCTCTCGGTGACGAGCTGGCGCACCAGCCTCTCGCGCCCGGCGCCGAGCGCGGCGCGCACGGCCAGCTCGCGCGCGCGGTGGGCGCCGCGCGCCAGGAACAGGCTGGCGAGATTGGCGCAGGCGAGCAGCAGGATGCACAGCGCCGCGCCGCAGAGCGCCAGCACGAGCAGGCGACCGCGCTCCGTGAGCTCCTCGCGCAGGCGGAGGGCGAGCACGCCGATGCGCTTGTTCTCCTTCGGATACTGCCGCTCGAGGCGCGAGCTCACCACCGCCATCTCCCGGCGCGCCCGCTCGATGGAGGCGCCGGGTCGCAGGCGCGCGACGACGTTGAGGTAGGTGTCGGTGCGGTCGGTGAAGTTGTCTTCGCGCAGGACGAAGGAGGTCCAGGCCTCGGTGGAGCGCGACGGGAATTGGAACGAGGGCGGCATGACGCCGATCACCGTGTGCGGCACGCCGTCGAGCTGGACGGACGTGCCGATCACCCCGGGATCGCCGCCGAATTGCGACTTCCAGAGCGCGTGGCTCAGCATGACGAATTGTCCTCGCGCGGCCTCCGCCGCCGTGAAATGGCGGCCGAGCAGCGGCTGGACGCCGAGGAGCGGCAGCAGCTCCGGCGTGGCCCACGCCGTCTCCAGCCGCCGCGGCTCTGCGGCGCCGACGAGGTTTTCGGCGCGCGACCAGTACGCGCCCATGGCGGAGAACGAGGTGGCCATCGCCTTCCAGTCGCGATAATTGGCGGGCGATACCTCGTTGTAGCCGCCCTGCGTCGTGTCCCTCTCCCAGAGCTTCAGGAGCCGGTCGGCGTCGCGGTACGGCAGCGGCCGCAGGAAGACGAAATCCGCCAGCGAGAACACCGCGGTGTTCGCTCCCACGCCGAGTGCGACGACGAGAACGGCGGTGAGCGCGAAGCCCGGCGTGCGGCCGAGAGAGCGCGCGGCGTAGGCGAGGTCCTGCCGCAGGAGATCCCAGTGCACCGCGACCGCGTTGGGCACGACGTCCGCGAGCGCCGCCAGGAAAACCCTCAGTAAGGTCAGGGGACCGCGGAGCTCGCTCGTCCGCTCGCCGAAGGCGTAGCAGAGCTCCTCGCGATACTCGGCGCGGAAGGCCGCGGGATAGAGGCGCAGCAGCGAGCGATAGAAGCGCATCACACCGTCTCTGGCTTCAGGCCGCGCGCGCGGGCCAACCGCACGAGTTGGGAAAGGCGGCGCATCTCGGCGCGCGCCACGTCGATGCCGAAAGGCGTCAGGCGGTAGTAGCGCCGCCGCGGGTCGTCATCCGCCGCGCGCCGCCTGGTCACTTCGGAGATGAGGCCCTGCTCGACCATGCGCGCGATCGAGCGGTAGAGCGTGCCGGCGCTCAGGCGCAGCTCGCCCTCGGTGCGCGCCTCGATGTCCTGGATGATGGCGTAACCGTGGCGTTCCTCGTCCAGCAGCGCGAGGAGGATGTGAAAGGTGGCCGGCGGCAGAGGCAGGAGCTGGTCGACTTCTTCGCGTTCGTTCATACCTCGAGTATAGCCATGGTGGCTATACTCGTCAAGGCTATAGTTGGCTGCAAGGACCCAAGGGACCTCAAGGACTGAAAGGACAGGTGCCGTTCCCTTGTCCTTGCCGTCCTTGTTGTCCTTGTCGTCCTTTGAGGCTCAGGGATGCGGGTGAATCGGATCCACCCAGTACACCTCTTCCGGCGGCTCCGCCGGTTCGATGTCCAGGTTGACGACCGTCGCCTCCTGACCGCTGCGGACCAGAACGCAGCTCAGGACCTCGGTCCGGCTGGCGTTGATCTCCTGATGGGGTACGAACGGCGGCACGTAGATGAAGTCGCCGGGTCCCGCCTCGGCCATGAGCTCCAGATTCTCGCCCCACCGCATGCGCGCGCGGCCGCTGACGACGTAGATGACGCTCTCCAGCTCGCCGTGGTGATGAGCGCCGGTCTTCGCGTTGGCCTCGATGTTGACCGTACCCGCCCATAGCTTGCTCGCGCCGGTGCGGGCATGGGTGATCGCCGCGGCGCGCGTCATGCCCGGCGTCTGCGGCGTATTGAGATCGAGTTGCGTGCTCGGGATGATCTTGACGCCGTGATCGCGCCAATTTGGTGGAGGCCCTGAGCTCATGTCATGCTCCCGAACGCATCTTCTCATAGTCCCAGAGGTCGAGAGGAGCACGAACTATGAACCTGCGCAAAATAGAGCGTCGCGGACGCGACGGCTCCCCTGCCCCCCTCGCCCGCAGGGCAGACCTGCTCGACGAGCAAAACCGCTTGGAGGGAGATCCCTACCGCTTCTCCACCGGCGCGGCCGCCTTCTCCAGCTTGCGAGGCTTGACCTTGCCAGGCATGACGCCGTCGCCCATGCGCTGGCGGGCGGTCATCTGCGCCGAATAGATGGCCTCGACGCGCTTGAGCTCGTCGCTCTTCAGGTGACAGCGCTTGTACTTCTTGCCGCTGCCGCACCAGCAGATGTCGTTGCGGCCGAGCTCGGCCTGGGGAACGCGGGGACGTGGAGAAACCAGGTTACGAAACCAGCTTGCCAGGGACACGGCAGTCTCCAATCGTGAAAGTTTGTCGAAGGAAGGCCGGACGGAGCCGGCGGCGCGCTCTACCGGCCTCGCACCTGCAGGAGGTCGACGATCCGCTTGACGCCCGCGGTTCCCTGCGCCGCCTTCAAGGCCAGCGACTTGCGCTCGGGGTCCGGCAAGGTACCGCGCAGGCTGACCACCCCGTCGGTGGCTTCGACCTCCAGGTCCAGCGCGTAACGGCCGATCTCTCCCAACAGGTTTTTCCCCACCCGCATTTCCAGCACGGCGTCGTCCACCTCGCGCTCGGTCGTGCCGGCGGCGCGGCCCACCGTCGTGCTCTCCGGCGCTTCCTTGCGGGCGAAGAGGCGGTTGTCGACGCTCACCACGCCGTCGACCGACTTGGCGACCTCCTCGGCCAGCTCCTGGGTCGAGCGCTCGTCGACGGCGCCGATCAGGGTCACCCGCCCGCGGCTGGCCTCCACCGTCACGCCGAGAACGTCTTCCCCGAGCTTGTCCAGGAGGGCGAGACGGACGTCCTTCTCCAGCCGCGCGTCGGAGACGTCCTGCTCGCGGATCGCCTCGCTGCCGGCCTCGGAGCGCGGCGTCGGAACGGTCGAGGCACAGCCGGCCAGAAGGCCCCCAAGGAGGAGACCCGCGAGGAAAACACCGCCGAAAAGGAGCCTGGTCGCGAAGGTCCGCATCGAAATAAGACTATCATGGTCGCCGCATGTCCCGTGCCAGTACGGTGCTGCTCGCACTGCTGATCCTCAACACCCTGCTGGGCTTGTTGTGCCTCGCCATCGCCCGCAGCCAAAGGCAATCGCGGGCGCTGCGTCTCTGGGGGTGGGGGCTGCTCGTCTACTCGGCGGGCATCCTGATCGGCATCCCGGAGGCCCTTCCCTTCGATTTCAGGAAGGTCGTCGGCGACGCGCTGGTCGTCCTCACGCCGATCCTCACCATCGAAGGCGCCCTCAATCACATCTCCCGCAAGCTGAACCGGCGCTGGACGGCGGTCGCCTTCCTCGCCTCCGTGCTGCCGGTGCTGGCGAATCACCTCGGCGGCCACCCCACGGTCCTGGTCGACATCCTGGCGCCGTCGCCCATCGCCGCTCTGCTGTTCCTCTACGGCGCCGTGAAGCTGGCGGGCATGCCGCCGCCGGACGCCAAGCTCGCGGCGCGCTTCCTCGCCGGGATCTTCGTCTGCGCGGTGCTGGTGTGGAGCCTGCGGATGTTCCTCATCTGGTCGGAGATCGGGGGCACCAACGATCGCGACCGCGCCGACCTCACGATCGCCCTGTTCAGCATCGCGCAGATGGTGATCGCGGTCGCCTCGACGCTGGGGATGATGTGGATCGAGGTCGGCAAGATGGAAGCGGCGCTGCGGCGCCTGGCGGACGAGGATGCCCTGACCGGACTGCCGAACCGCCGCGCCACCGTCGAGCGGTTCGCCGAGGAGGCGGCGCGCGCCTCGCGCCACAACCGCGGCTTCGCCCTGGCCCTGTTCGACGTCGACCACTTCAAACGCATCAACGACACCCACGGGCATCTGGTCGGCGACGCGGCGCTCAAGCACGTCGCCGGCCTGCTCAACGAAGAAAAGCGGAATGGGGACGCCGTCGGCAGGATCGGCGGTGAGGAGTTCGTCGTGCTGCTCGGCGAGGAGCGTCTCGACGGCGCGCTGGTGGCGGCGAACCGGCTGCGCGAGCGCATCGCGGCGACCCAGGTGCAGGGGCAAGGCAGCGAGCTGTCCGTCAGCGTGAGCGGCGGCCTCGCCATGTATCCCGCCGACGGCACGGATTGGGATCAGGTGTTCGCGGCAGCCGATCAGCGGTTGTACGCGGCGAAGATCGGCGGCCGCAACCGCGTCGCAACCTCCCAGGAGCAGACGTCGCCCGGCGGAGACCTTCGCGCGCTCTCGGAGGCCCCCTTCTAACCCGGCACCCGGAGAGACTTCGCCGTGCTACCATGGCGTACGAAGGGTTGCGTCATGTAGAAGTTTCGTGCTTTGATCACGCGACCCGTCGGGGAAAGGCAAAACATGAGCGCGTTCCCGCTCGAGCACGAGATCGAGTATCCCACCTCCGACGGCCAGCCCATGGCCGAATCCACTCTCCACCGGAAGGTCATGTCCGACCTCATCGAGTCGCTGGAGCGCCGGTACGCGGACGTGCCGGACGTATGGGCGGGCGGCAATCTCTTCCTGTGTTACGAAAAGGGTAACCCCGCCGCCATTGTGGCTCCGGACGTGCTGCTGGCCAAGGGAGTCGCCAAGTGGGACCGGCCCAACTATCTTCTCTGGGAGGAGAAGCCTCCCAGCCTGGTCGTGGAGGTCACCTCCAGGAGCACGCGCCGCGAGGACGTGGTCAAGAAAAAGGCGCTCTATGAGCGGATCGGCGTCGAGGAATACGTGCTCTTCGATCCCTACGGCGAATACCTGCGCCCGCGGCTGCAAGGTTACCGTCTCAGCGGTCACTACCAGCCCATAGCCCTTGAGAAGGACGGGACGCTGCGCAGCCGGACGATCGGCCTGACGTTCCGGCCCGAGGGCGAGCGCCTGCGGCTGGTGGACACCGCCACGGCCGAGCCTCTGTTGTGGTCGGATGAGCTTGAGCCGGCGCTGCGCGCCGCTGAGAAGGCTCGGAAGGCCGACAAAGAGCGCATCCGGACTCTCGAAGCGGAGCTGAGCCGCCTGCGCGAGCAGCAGAGCTCGGCCAAGCCGACGAAGAAGGCATAGACCTACCCGAGCCTCACCCCGGCACCCAGCACACCACCGCCGTCCCGCCGCCCTGTCGTTGCTCGATGCGCAGGCGGCCGCCGTGCGCTTCGACGATCTCGCGGCAGAGCGGCAGGCCGAGGCCGGAGCCGCCGGGCTTCGAGGTGTAGAAGGGCAGCAGCGCCTTGCGCATCACCTCGTCGGCCATGCCCGCGCCGCGGTCCAGGACGCGGAAACGGACGCCGCCGTCGCCGAGCGCGTCGACGGCGAGCTTGACCTCCGCCGCGGGTCCGCCCGCCTCGTGCGCGTTCTTCAGCAGGTTGATCAGCGCCTGCTGGACCTGCGACGGATCGAAGCGGCCGGGCAGCGTCGGCGCCGCCCCCTCCATCTCGAAAGGGACCACTTGCCGCAGCTCGCCGAGGAACGCCGGCCAGTCCACCTGGCGCGGGTTGGGCTGGGGCAGGCGCGCGAAGCGGGCGTAGCCTTCCAGGAACTCTTTCAGATGATTCGACCGCTCCTCGATGACGTCGAGCGCCGCGTCGAGGCCGCCGGCGTGCTCGGGGCTCCTCGCCATCACGCGCACCGAGCGGGCGAGCGAGGCGATGGGCGCCAGCGAGTTGTTGATCTCGTGCGAGAGGGTGCGGATGGCGCGCTTCCAGACGTCCACCTCCTGCCGGCGCAGCTCGGGAGTGAGGCGCTTGATCAGCGTCAGGCCGTGCCGGCGGCCGTTGAGCTCGAAGGCGCGGCGGGCGACGTGGAAGACCTCCTCCTCGCCGCCGCTCGCCAGCGAGAACAGCGAGTCGCGCCCGCTCCCCAGGGCCTCGCGCAGCCCCTCCGGGCACTCCTCCAGGATCGCGCCGAACTCCCGCCCCTCGAGACCGCCGCGGGTGACGAACGTCTCGTGCGCCGCGCGGTTGGCGAAGATCACGCGGTCGCGCCCGCCGGTGAGCACGATGGCCATCGGCGTCGCTTCGAAGATGGTCTCGAGCAGCATCTCCCGCTGCACGAGGGCGCTCCGCTCGTCGCGCAGCACGTCGCCCACGGCGTTGTAGAGCTCCACCAGCTCGCCCAGCTCATCCTTGCGGTCGGCGGCGAGCTGCAGGCTGAAGTCGTGATCGCGGAAGCCGCGGATGCCGTCCCGCACCGCCTGGAGCACCCGCGCGGCCGGCACCAGCGCGCGGTCGAGCAGCCACCATCCCAGCGGCAGTCCGACCCCGAGGCCGAGGGCGAGCACGGTCCAGGGCGAAGGGAACCACCGCGCCGCGGCCATGGCGAGGAGGATCACCACGAGCAGCGCCGCGAGAAACGCCAGGCGCACGCGGGCGGCGAAGCCGAGGGGTTTCATCCCCGCAGCCGCCGCTCGACGGCGAGGCCGTGCTTCTCCATCTTGCGGTAGAGGGCCTGGCGCGAGAGGCCGAGAGACTCCGCGGCCTTGGCGACGACGCCCTCCGCTTCCCCGAGGGCGCGCTCGATGCGGACGCGCTCGGCGAGGAGCAGGTCGTTGCCTTCGGCCTCACCGGCAGGCGAGCCAACGCTGGCCGCGCCGCGGTCGCCGAGCCCGAGATCCTCGGCGCGGAGGACGTCTCCGGGAGCGACGAGCACGGCCCGCCGCAGGGTGTTCTCCAGCTCCCGCACGTTGCCCGGCCAGGGATGGCGGACGAGGGCCTCGCGGGCTGCCGCGTCCAGCCGCCAGACGGCGCCGGTGGGCGACGGCGAGAGGTCGCGCAGGAAGCGCTCGGCGAGCGGCAGCACGTCCTCGGGACGCTCGGCGAGCGGCGGCACGGCCAGCTCGATGACGTTGAGGCGGTAGAAGAGATCCTCGCGGAAGCGGCCGGCGGCCATCTCGCGGCGCAGGTCGGCGTTGGTGGCGCAGATCAGCCGCACGTCCACGCGCCGGGTCTCGCTGCTGCCCAGGCGCTCGAACTGGCCGCTCTGCAGCACGCGCAGGAGCTTCGCCTGGCCGGAGGCCGAGAGGTTGCCGATCTCGTCGAGGAAGAGCGTGCCGCCGTCCGCGGCCTCGAAGCGGCCGAGCCGCCGCCGCGCCGCGCCGGTATAGGCCCCCGCCTCGGCGCCGAACAGCTCGCTCTCCAGCAGCTCGTCCGGCAGCGCGCCGGCGTTGACGCGCACGAAGGGCTTCTCCCGCCGCCGCGAGTTGGCCTGGACGATCTCCGCCAGCTTCTCCTTGCCCGCGCCCGAAGGACCGGTGATGAGCACCGGCACCTCGCCGCGCGCCACCTGCAGGGCGAGGGTGACGGCGGCGTGCATCTTGTCGCTCGCCCACACGGCGCCGCAGAGGTCGTGCCGCTCGGCGAGGTCCTCCCAGCTCCGCCGCGCCCGGCCGCGCAGCCGCGCGTTCTCCATCTGCAGCTCGCGCAGGCGCAGGAGGTTGCGCACGGAAGCCAGCAGCTTCTCGTCGTCCCAGGGCTTGGCGAGGTAGTCCGCCGCACCCTCGCGCACGAGCTGGACGGCGGTCTCCAGCGAGGTCCACGCCGTGATCAGCAGCACCGGCAGACCCGGCTGCCGCTCCTTGATGTCGCGGAACAGGGCGATCCCCTCTTCGCCGGACGTCACCTCCGGCTTGAAGTTCATGTCCTGGACGACGACGCCGATCTCGCCGCCGTCGCGATCGAGAAGGCGCAGCGCTTCCTCCGGCGCGCGCGCGACGAGGCATTCCAGGCCGTGGATGTCGAAGAGCACCCGCAGCGCGGTGGCCACCGCCGGCTGGTCTTCGACGACGAGGATCTTCAGCATGGAGGCCTATTTATATACCCGGTCCCCTACACGTTCCTTGTCGCGATCGCCGGCGCCACCTGCGAGGCGCGCAGGGCCGGCCCCAGCGCGGCGAGCAGGCCGACCGTCCACAGCAGCGCCACGCCGCCGGTGAGGATCCGCCAGTCGATCCGCGCGCCGTCGACGAGCGTCACCAGGCCGATGTTGAGCGCGACGGCGAGTCCGAGGCCGAGCACGGCGCCGAGGGTGGTGACGATCCAGTTCTCCAGCAGGAAGTGCCGCAGGATGGCCCCGCGCGTGGCGCCCAGCGCGCGCCGGGTGCCGATCTGCCGCCGCCGCTCGGCGACCGAGAAGGAGGTGATGCCGATGATCCCCAGCGCGGTGATGCCGACGAGGAGGACCATGACGCCGTTGAGCGAGGTCACCACGACCCGGTCGTTGGTGTGGTATTGCCGCCGCACTTCGCGGATGGTCATCACCTGCACGTTGCGGCCGTCGTTGGCGCGCAGCAGGACGCGCTCGATCTGCGGCATCAGCGCCTCCGCCTTTCCCGGCTCGGTGCGCACCAGATAACCGAGGCCGGAGCGGCCGGTGAAGAACAGCGCGTACTCGTGGATCGGCCAGCCGTAGGGGTTGTAGAACTTGTCGGCGATGCCGACGACGTTGTAGGTCTCGGTCTCGTCGGGATCGCGGAGCTGCTTGCCGAGCGCGTCGCCGCCGGGGAAGAGCAGGTCGGACAAGGCCTGGGTGACGATGACGTTGGCCGTGGTGTCCTGAAAGGTCGCGCTCTCGTTCTCCTGCGGCGTGAAGTTGCGGCCGCGGACGACGTGGATCCCCAGGGTGTTGAAGAGGTGCGGATCGGCACGGTACATCTGGGTGCGGAACCGCGTGTCCGGGCCGCCGGCGATCTTCACCTCGCCCGAGCTGCCGCCGCCCTGCCAGGGCTGGAAGAAGGTGTTGCTCGCGTCGCGCACGCCGGGGATCGCGCGCAGGCGGCGGACGTCGTCGTCGATGGTGGTGTTGACGTAGTCCTGCTCGTCGAAGGCCGGCGCGAAGGTCTGGCAGCGCACGGAGATCAGGTTGTCGTCGTCGAAGCCGGATTCGCGGGCCATCGAGGCCTTGGCGTTGCCGATCAGGCTGAGGCAGTTGGCGACGATGGCGAGCGTCAGCGCCACCTCGGCGACGATCAGGATGGAGCGCGCCCGGTGACGGGTCATGGCGCGAAAGATCGGTCCGAATTGCATGGTCGGTCTCCTTGCCGCTGCCGGATTACTGGTTCTTGAGATGGCGCGCCGGCGGAATCGAGCAGATCCGCCAGGCGGGATAGATGCCGGCCACCGCCCCGGCGATCAACGACAGCAGGACCGCGGCGCCGATCATGGCGGCGTCGAGCTGGAAGAAATTATCGACGCGCAGCAGGCGCCCGACGATCAGCCGGTTGAAATAGGCCAGCACGCCGAGCGAGAGCAGCAGGCCGATGCCGCCGCCGATCAGCCCCACCAGCTCGCACTCGACCAGGTGCTCGAGGAAGATCGAGGCGCGGCTCGCTCCCAGCGCGCGCCGGATGCCGACGACCGGCGCCCGCGCCAGGAACTTGCCCAGGAAGAGGCCGATGAGGTTGAGCGCGGCCACGGTGAGGAACAGGATGGAGATCGTCGCCAGCGCCTTGATCTGCGGCGGCACGACCCGCAGGTCCACCATGATCTGGCGCAGCGGCGTGACGCGGTTGTCGAGCGGCCGCTGGAAACGCCCGAACCGCTTCTGCTCGCGCGCGTAGGCGTCGAGGAAGCCGTGATAGGCCCGCACCTGCGCCTCGCCGTGCAGCTCGACCCACATCTGCAGGAAGACCGACTCCGAGGCGTGCAGGCGCTCGAGGAAGGTCGGATTGCCCTCCACCGCCTTCCAGCCGTCGTAGTTGCCGTTCGACCGGATCTCCATCGGCTCGACCCAGTTGAACGGCATGAAGACCGGCTCCGGCTCCGCCAGGGCGAACCCGGTCAGGTCATAGAAGCGCACCCGGGGCCGCCACGGCGCCAGCACGCCGACGATGCGAAACTCGCGGTCCGCCAGGCGCAGCGTGCGGCCGACGCTGTTGGCGCCGCCGAACAGCCGGTCGTTGAGGGCCGAGCCGATCACCACGACGGCTTCGGGCTTGGCGTCCGCCGCGCGGTCCCAACCGGAGCCATAGCGGAACGGCACGTCGAACATGGGGAAGAAGTCGCTGAAAGCCATGCGCACCAACTCGCGCGACGGGCGGATGTTGCGGTCCGGCGGATAGAGCGCCAGCGCCGCCTGGTACGTCGCCGTCTGGCGCGCCGGGATGCGGCTCTTCATGATCTCCCGCATGTCGCGATAGGTGATCTGCGGCGGAATGCCGGTGGGGTCCGGATGCGGCGCCGTGGGGTCCCAGGAATCCATGCGGACGTTGTAGAGGACGCCGCTGCGCTGCGGGATCGGGTCCTTCGCCAGCACGTGGTAGACGGTGATGCAGGTGGTGGCGATGCCGACGCCGAGCGCGATGCCGGCGACGATCAGCACCGAGAGCACCGGGTGGCGGCGCAGGCTCTTCCAGGCCAGGCGAACGTTGTAGAGCAACATGTCCGCGTCTCCTCAGCCGGCCTGCGCGGCGGCCTGGCGCGCCTCGCCGTTCAGGCGGTTCAAGGGCATCGGCGTGATGCGTTCGAGGTCCACCAGCCGGCCGTCGGCGATGTGCAGGCGGCGGTGCGCGCGCGCCGCGTACTCCGGGTTGTGGGTGACCATGACGATGGTCGTGCCGCCGCGGTTGATCTCTTCGAGCAGGTCCATGATCTCGCGCGCCATGCCGGAGTCGAGGTTGCCCGTCGGCTCGTCGGCGAGGATCAGCTTGGGATCGCCGGCGAGGACGCGCGCGATGGCCACCCGCTGCTGCTGGCCGCCGGAGAGCTGCGACGGCAGATGGCGCAGGCGCGAGGTGAGCCCCACCTGGGCGATGGCGCGCTCGATGCGCTCGCGCCGTTCCTTCGCCGGCAGCCGCCGGTAGCGCAGCGGCACGTCGACGTTGTCGAACACGTCGAGGTCCGGAATCAGGTTGAAGCTCTGGAAGATGAAGCCGATCTTCTCGTTGCGGATGCGCGACATCTCGCGGTCGGTGAGCCGGCTGACGTCGAGACCGTCAAGCCGGTACGTCCCCTCGTCGAAGGCGTCGAGCAGGCCGGCGACGTTGAGGAACGTCGTCTTGCCCGAGCCCGAGGGACCGGTGATGGTGACGAACTCCCCCTCCTCGACCTCCAGCGAGAAGTCGCGGAGGGCCCGCGTCTCGACCAGGCCCGTGCGGTAGATCTTGGTGACCCCGTCCATGTTCAGCATGCGCTTTTTGCCTCCCGTTCAGCGCCGGACCAGCACGGTCCTGGCGCCGTCGAACTGTGTGATTTCGGAGAGCACCACCTGCTCTCCCTCCCGCAGACCGTCCACCACCTCGACCTCCGAGACGCTCATCGCGCCGACGCGGATCGTCCGCAGCGTGGCGAGGCCGTCCGCCAGGACGTAGATCTGCCGGCCGCCGCCGCTGTCGAGGAACGGGCCGCGCGGCACCTTGAGCACGCCGGGCCGCGTCTCCAGCAGCAGCCGCACGGGGACCCGCTGGCTCTGGCGCAGCCGCGGCGGCGCGTCGCCGGTGAACGCCACGGTCCCCTGCACCTGGCTCGACTGCACCTCGGGCGAGACGGCCGTCAGGCGGCCCGGCACGTCGCGGCCGTCGACGTTGACCATCGCCGGCGTGCCCGGCACGGCGTCCGGGGCATAGCTCTCGGGGATCTGCACCTCGACCTCGAACTTCGAGAGGTCCACCACCGTCAGCAGCGGCGCGTTCGGCGCCACGGCGTCGCGGTCCTGCACGTCGATCGTCGCGACGAGGCCGTCGAACGGCGCGCGGATCGTCAGCTCGGCGACCCGGCGCTCCAGCTCGGCCACCGCCAGGCGCTGGCGCTCGATCTGCCGCCGCCCGTCCTGCACCTCGAAATCGCGCGCCTCGCGGCCGAGGCGGCCTCCCTGCTCGGCCTGCTCCAGCTCCACCTCGGCCACGCGCACGGCGTCGCGGCTGCGCTCGTGCTCGACCTCGTTGAGGAGGCCCTCGGCGCGCAGCTTCTCGGCGCGCTCGAGGTCCCGCCGCGCCGCCGCGAGGCGCACCCGCCGCAGCTTCAGCGTCTGCTCGTCGGCCTGGTTCTGCTGCCGGGCGGAAAGCCCGCTGCGCGCCAGCTCGGACTCCAGCGACTGCAGGCGCGATCGCTCCTGGGCGAGCTGCGCCGCGAGCTCCGGGCTGGCGATGGTGGCGAGCACCTGATGGGCCCGCACCGATTCGCCCGGCTTCACCGCCAGCGCGACGATGCCCTGCGACGGGCTGTAGAGCTTGGGATGGTTGGCGGCGACGATGCGGCCCTGGGCGGCCACGTCGCGCTCCAGGTCGCCGCGCACCACGGTGGCGACCTGCAGGCGGGCGAGGTCCACCGAGCGCTCGGCGCGCGACCAGCGCCGGACGGCGGGCCAGAGGAGTGCCAACGCGATGAGCAGCACGCCGGCCAGACCGACCAACGCTTTGGCACGCCGCGAAAGCCCGCGCGGCTTCTGGATCACCTGGTCCATCGAGCCGGTGTTTTCGATCATCGCGCCGGCCCTAGAGAGCAACGCCGATGCCACGGCCTGAGACAACGATAAGTTATTGTATATCAGCGGGTTAGGATCACGGACGGCTGTCCGCCATCCACTCGCGGTTGACAGGTGTCCGGCGCCGGGGCCGGACAGATGTCCGGCGAGCGATGACCCCGGCCATCCCTGGCGCAACCCCCCTGGCACGAATTTCGTACGGATATACTCGGCAGCAGCCGGTATCCGCCCCGCGGGCGGCTTTTTTCCGGGAGGGTCGACGCTTGACGAAGGACCGTGCCACCGGCCGCGACGTCATCCTCGCCATCGGCGAGAACATGCGCCAGAGCCTGGAGCCGCTGGTGACGAAGACGATCGCGCCCAGCCTCTACCAGGTATATCTCCACGCCGACGACTACGACCACCTGCGGACGCTGTTCGGCGAGCTGGAGGGGGAGGCCAAGCGGCTGCTCGACGACGAGCTGGCGCGGCTCAACCTCGCCGCGGTGCCGGCGTTCTCCCGCCTGCTGGGCAAGAAGCGCGACGGCACGCCGGAGGCGCCGAAATACGTCAGCGCCGAGGGCCGCTGGACCGTCCGCTTCCAGGAGGATCCCAACAACGCGCTCAAGCCCGGCGACGTCGAGGTGGTCTCCGAGTTCGCGCGGCCGCCGGAGATCGGCTTCGGCGCCGGCTCGAAGACGCACCGCATCTCCACCACCCGGCGGCTCGGCCAGATGACCACCAAGCGCGAGACGACGGACGTCCCGCCGGCCCCCGTAACGCCGGGGATCGCGCCGCCGGGCCTCGCCACCGCGGAGTCGGCGACGCCCCCCGCCCTCGCGCGCATCCTCTACCAGGACGACCGCGGCAAGCACACCTTCCTGATGACCAAGGACGAGATCGTCATCGGCCGCCAGGCGCCCGACGTCTGGGCGGACCTCTCGCTCGACACCTCGCTCGACGTGTCGCGCGAGCACGCCCGCCTGCAGCGCACGCCGCAGGGGGCGTTCCGCATCAAGGACCTGTCGAAGCTGGGCACCACCGTCAACGGCGCGCCGCTGCCGCGCAGCCTGGAGGCGGCCGACGGCGGCGTGCGCGACCTCGACCGCTGGGCGGACCTGCCGGACCGCGCGCGCATCGGCCTCGCCGGCATCGTCTACCTCGACTTCGAAAGGATCGCCCGGCCGTGACCGTCCTCTTCTTCGCCCGCCTGGCGTTCCTCGCCGCCCTGCTGCTGGCGGCGGGCGTGCTCGCGGCGCTCGCCCTGCGGGAGAAGGGCTAGCCATGGCGCGCGGGGCGGCGAAACGCCCGCTGGCCGCTTGCGGCAGCGATCCCGGCCGCGAGCGGGAGAACAACGAGGACCGCGTCCTCTGCGACGTCGAGCGCGGCCTCTACGCCGTCATCGACGGCGTCGGCGGCGAGTCCGGCGGCGAGATCGCGGCGCAGACGGCGCTGGAGATCCTCCAGGCCCGCCTCTCCCGCCGCACCACGGACGCCGAACGCCTCATCCGCGAGGCCATCGCCCTCGCCAACAAGCAGATCTACGAGCAGGCGCAGGCCAACCCCGCGCTCGCCGGCATGGCCTGCGTGCTCACCGTCGCCGTGGTGGACGACGGCCAGGCCACCATCGGCCACGTCGGCGACAGCCGCCTCTACCTGCTGCGCCCCGGCGAGATCCGCAAGATCACCCGCGACCATTCGCCCGTCGGCGCCCGCGAGGACGTGGGGGAGATCTCCGAGGACGAGGCGATGCGCCACCCGCGGCGCAACGAGATCTTCCGCGACGTCGGCTCCTCCCCGCATCAGCCGGACGAGGAGGGCTTCATCGACGTCAGCCGCGTCGATTTCGCGCCCGACGCCGCCCTGCTGCTGTGCAGCGACGGCCTCTCCGACCTCGTGCCGAAGCAGACCATCCTCACCGTCGCCGAGGCCCACGCCGCCGATCCGCAGGCGGCGGTCGCCGAGCTGATCGCCGAGGCCAACGCCGCCGGCGGCAAGGACAACGTCTCCGTGGTGCTGGTCGAGGGCGAGCGCTACGCCGCCGGCGTGCGCAGCCGCAAGCCGGCCCGCGGCGAGAGAGGGGAGCCGCGGCGGTCCTCGCGCGGCGGGGCGCAGGCGCGGCCGGGAGCGCTGCGCCGGTTCCTGCGCCTCTTCGCCGGCCGCGCCGCCTTCCTCCTCTACGGGCTGATCCTCGGCGCCCTCGCCTTCGCCGTCTTCGGCCAGGGAGGAACCCCCCTCGACCGCCTGCCGGCGAGGTCCGGCGTGCTGCGCGTCGGCGTCGGGGACGGCGGCCTGTCGACGATCGGCGAGGCGCTGGCGAAGGCACGACCCGGCCAGCGCGTCGAGGTGGCGCCCGGCCAGTACCGCGAGAACGTGCAGCTCCGCGACGGCGTCCGCCTGGTGAGCCTCGTGCCGCGCGCCGCCGTGATCCTGCCGCCGGCGGGGAGCGCCGAGCCGGCGGTGACGGCGCAGGGCGTCACCGGCGCCGGCCTCGCCGGCTTCCGCATCGCCGGCGACGCCCAGGCGCCGCTGCAGGTGGGCCTGAGCCTCGCCGCCTCGGAGGTCGAGGTCGAGGGCGTCGAGATCGCCGGCGCCAGCGCCGCCGGCGTCACCATCTCGGGCGCCGACCGCTCGACCATCCGCTACAGCTATCTCCACGACAATCCGGGCGGCGGCGTGCTGGTCGAGGGACCGGCGGCGCCGCGCCTGCTCGGCAACCTGATCGCGCGCAACGGCCGGCCGCCGGCCACCCCGGTGCGGCCCGGCGTCGAGGTGCGCGAAGGCGCCCTGCCGGAGCTGATCGACAACCGCATCGACGGCAACGGCGGCGGCGGCGTGCTGCTCGCCGCCCCCGAGCGCGCCGCCGAGATCCTCGCCTGGAACTCCTT